>JAZQIE010000160.1:0-11456 GCA_045540975.1 Eubacteriales bacterium | reverse complement strand
AATATGGCGGGTAAATCCACCTATATGCGCCAAGTGGCACTGATTGTGCTCATGGCACAAATCGGAAGCTTTGTACCTGCAAAATCTGCACGAATCGGTTTGGTGGACCGTATTTTCACCCGTATCGGTGCATCGGATGATTTGACCGCGGGGCAATCAACCTTCATGGTGGAAATGAGCGAGGTTGCGGACATTCTGACCAATGCAACCGCACGCAGTCTCTTGATTTTGGATGAAATCGGACGAGGAACCTCCACATTTGACGGAATGAGCATTGCCCGTGCTGTCATCGAGTATGCGGCAGATAAGGGAAAACTCGGTGCAAAAACCTTGTTTGCAACACACTATCACGAACTTACCGATTTGGAGGGCTCGCTTGACGGTGTGAAAAACTATAACATTGTTGTGAAAAAACGCGGATTCGATATCACGTTTTTGCGGAAAATCGTGCGCGGTCCTGCCGATGAAAGCTACGGAATCGAAGTTGCCAAACTGGCAGGTGTTCCGTCCGAGGTGTTCCTACGCGCAAAAGAGATTCTGGATGCAATCGAATCCGGTGACACCGTTATGGTGCCGCACGCGATTCGTGCAATGGCGGAAAAGCGCGAGGAAACACGCGATGCGTCATGTGTTTTAATCGAGCAGCTTGCAAAACTCAATGCGGACACACTCACACCCATTGAGGCGTTGGGACTTCTCCATCAACTCTCGCTTGATGCAAAGAAATTAGAAGAACGGAAGTGAGTCGGATGCCGAAAATCCATGTTCTGTCAAAGCATATTGCAAATCTCATTGCCGCGGGTGAAGTGGTCGAGCGTCCGGCTTCCGTGGCAAAAGAACTGGTTGAAAATGCGCTGGATGCAGGCGCAAGTGCAATCACGGTCGAAATCCAAAACGGCGGAATCAGTTATCTGCGCGTGTTGGATAACGGTCACGGCATCGCGAAAGCAGATGTCAAAAACGCGTTTGCCCGCCATTCCACCAGCAAAATCAAATCCGAGGAAGATTTGGCACATATCACCACCTTGGGCTTCCGCGGAGAAGCGCTTGCCGCAATCGCCTCGGTCTCGAAAATTGATTTGTTCACCAAAAGCGTCGATGAGGAAATCGGAAGCAGTCTGCATTTGGAGGGCGGCGAGATTCTGAGTCAGGAAGATGCAGGTGTTCCCGATGGGACAACCGTCATTGTGCGAGACCTGTTTTTTAACACTCCGGCGCGGATGAAATTTTTGCGCAAGAATACATCGGAAGCGGCAAGTGTGGAGCAAACCGTGCTTGCGGCGGCATTATCGCATCCCGAGGTTTCCTTCCGTTTTATTCGTGATGGTAAGAATGTTCTGCACACTTCGGGTGACGGAAATTTGAAAAACTGCATTTTCTCCGCACTCGGAAATCAATTTGCGGCAGATTTGGTGGAAGCAAAATCGCAAAGTGATACTGTAAAGGTTTACGGTTATACCTGTAAGCCGATTGCCGCGCGTGGCAATCGTACCATGCAGTATTTCTTCATTAACGGCAGAATCGTGAAGTCCAAACTGCTTTCCGCGGCGTTGGATGAAGCATATCGCGACCTGCTGATGAAAGGGAAATTCCCGGCGTGTGTGCTGTTCTTTGAACTTCCGCACGAGCTTGTGGATGTCAACGTGCATCCTGCGAAGACAGAAGTGAAATTTGCACACGACCGCCAGATGTTTGAAGCGGCATACTTTGCTGTGAAAACCGCGCTCCACAGTGATCGCGGTCATGTCGCCGCAGAGCCGAAAATTGCGCCGCCTCCGATTGTGAAAGAGGCGGAAAAGCAGGCTCAGCCCGTGCGCGAAATTCCGCAAAAACCCATGCAAACCGCACCTGTGCAGCAGAGCTTCCAAATGCCGCGTGAAGTTGTACGGCAAGAGCCGAAAACGTCTGCATTTACATTGCGCGACGGTACTGCATCGATCTTTCAAACACCGAAGGTTGAGGAGCCTCCGAAACCCGTTGTCAATGTCGAGCCGAAACCTTCGGAGCCCGTTGCTGTACCGAAGGAAGAACCGACCCCCATTCAAGAGGAAAAGGCGCCCGCGTATCGCATCATCGGGGAGCTGTTTGCGACTTATTTGATCGTGGAATGTGAAGATGAGGTTTTGTTTATCGACAAGCATGCGGCACATGAGCGTGTCTTGTTTGAAAAACTCAGGCGTGAATCGGGTACAGCGGATGCCCAGGTGTTGCTTCAGGCAATCCCCGTTACATTGAGTAAACCCGAGCAGACCGCACTCCTGCAAGCCGAAGATGAATTGAAAACACTCGGCTTTGCGGTTGAAGAACTTGGTGAGACAAGCCTTGCGGTTTGTGAAGCACCCGCCGCTCTTGATTTGGCGGATGTACCGCAGGTGATCGGTGAAATTGCGGAAAACCTCTTGCAGGGGAACCGTTTGTCTCAGCCTGAGCAGATTTCCGAATTGCTTCACTCCATTGCCTGCAAAATGGCAATCAAGGCGGGAAAGCGCAGCGCCGATGCCGAGATTCGGCATTTGGTTGAACGAGTGTTGTGTGATTCCGAAATTCGCTATTGTCCGCACGGACGTCCGGTCAGTATCACCATGACACGTGCCCAATTTGAAAAAATGTTCAAACGTACATTGTAGAGGAGTTCTGATTCTATGGTGAAGTCTTCGGTTGTCTGCATTGTCGGGCCGACCGCTTCCGGGAAAACCGCGCTTTCTCTTGCACTTGCAAAGAAACTTGACGGTGAAATTGTTTCTGCGGATTCCATGCAGATTTATTGCGGCTTGGATATCGGCACCGCAAAGCCGACAGCGGAGGAGCAGATGTGTGCGAAGCATCATATGATTGATGTGGTTTCTCCGTTTGAGGACTATTCGGTTGCACGGTATGTTGAGGAAGCAGAGCAATGCATTGCGGAAATCCATGCGCGCGGAAAACTTCCGATTATCGTCGGCGGCACAGGCCTCTATGTGGATTCCTTGATGCGCGGCGCAACCTTTGCGGCGCAAGTGGAGGATTTGTCCTACCGCGCTGAAATGGAGGCATTTGCGAAAGAAAACGGCAATACGGCTCTTTGGCAGATGCTTTCTGAAATCGACCCGATTCAAGCGGAACGGCTTCATGAAAACGATGTAAAGCGTATTATTCGAGCACTCGAAGTGTTCCATACAACGGGAAAACGCATTTCCGAGCACAATCAAAACACCGCAAATCTTCCCGAACGGTATCATACCGCGTGGATTGGTCTCAATTACCGTGACCGCGCAAAACTCTATGAACGGATCGACCTTCGCGTGGATTTGATGCTGAGAGACGGTCTTTTGGAAGAACTTGCGGAAATCCAAAGGCAGGGGATTTCACGGGATGCGACCGCCATGCAGGCAATCGGATACAAAGAACTGTGGGATGTCCCACACGGAGAGCCGATTGAACTCGCATCGGAACGGCTAAAGCAAGCAACACGTCGCTATGCAAAACGCCAACTGACCTGGTTTCGGAGAAATTCGAAAATCCATTGGATTGAGGCGGATGCTGCGGAAAACTTTGATGCAATCGTACAGGAATCGACAGATTTCATTCAATCTTGCGGTATAATGGAAGTACCGCTTGCTTAAAGGCGGAATTTGAATGAAAGAAGCGATTTTCCATGCAAAAAAAGAATAATCTTCAGGATTTGTTTTTGAATGATTGCCGTGCACAGAAAAACCCCATCATCATGTTTTTGACCAACGGGTTCCAACTGCGCGGTGTGGTACAGGGATTTGATGCTTTTACCGTGATTTTGGACACAGAAGGAAAGCAGCAACTCATTTACAAGCATGCAATTTCTACAATGGTACCGGCACACCCGGTCCCGTTTCGTGAATTGATTGAGAAGGAGGGAACGTAAAGGGAAATCCTTTACGCGGAAGATGAAACACGAGCATCCGGTGACACGCATTATATCTGCGTTATTTGCAATCTTTATCGTAATCTACATCGGGGTACAGGTCTGGCGCTATTTCTATCATCCGATTAAGACCGTTACCGCGGTGTACGGAGAAGTCGAGGATACCATTTTGCTCGACGGTACCGTTGTGCGCGAAGAAGGGTTGCTTTACGCCGGAGATACCGGAGCGATGGAGATTGTGGTAGAAGAAGGCGAGCGCGTCGGAAACGGAGACATGGTTGCCGGAATTTATGCAAGTGAAGATGCAATCGAACTCCATCGCACAATTGATGAACTCGATGTCCGTATTGCAAAACTGCAAACGGTTGCATCGCAGGGGAATACACTCATCGATATTGAAACCGTGGACCGTGCAATCGTGGAAACGATGGGAAGTCTGCTTTCTTGTGTTGAAAACGATCAAGTGGAAAACGGTGCGGGCGCGGCAGAGAGCCTGAAAACACGAATTCTTTCTCGCGAATACATCAAGCGTGACAAAACCGAACTGCTTGAAACCATCTCGAGTTTGAAAGCCGAGCGAGCCGAACTCGCCAAACAAGACCAAAAGGTCCGCAAGCGTATTTTGGCGAATACCGCAGGCTTCTTCTCCCGTGAGATTGACGGTCGCGAATCCGTCTTCGTCCGTTCACAGCTCGATACACTCACACCAAACACATATTTGGACTTGGTACAATCCGTCGCAATAAAACCGAAGGATGACAATCTCATCGGTAAAATCGTCACAGACAATGTCTGGAGTTATGTGACCGTGGTTTCTTCCGAGGCCGCTGCTCGCTTTGAAGAAGGGAAAACCGTTAAACTGAAGTTTGAAGATGCCTCCTATCCCACCGTTCCTGCAAGAATCTCGAAGGTGACGGTCGGGGAGGACGGACAAGCTCTGGTTGTGATGGATTGCTCGGTTCATATCGCAAGTTTCACGGTTCCGAGAAACTTGCGCGCGGAAGTGGTTTTGAAAACCTATTCGGGACTTCGTATCCCGCGTGAAGCACTTCGTGTGGACGGGGAGCAAACCGGCGTTTATTGTCAAATTGATGCGCAGGTCAAATTCAAAGCGGTTGAAACAATTTATGAAACAGAGTCGTATTATCTTGTGGCTTATGACAGTACAGATACAAAGGGTCTTTTGCTGTACGACGAGGTTGTTGTTTCCGCAAAGGGTCTGGAAGACCGAAAAATGATCAAGTAATAAGTGGGGGAGACATGATGAGTATTGCTGAAAATGTGAAGGAAATCCGCGAGAGAATCGCGCGTGCCGCAATCGAATCCGGGAGAAAGCCGGAAGAAATTACTCTGGTTGCCGCAACCAAAATGAACGATGCGGACCGCGTGAAGGAAGCGGTGCGGGCAGGGATTGATGTTGCGGGTGAAAACCGTGTGCAGGAGCTTTTGGATAAGTATGAACAGGGCGCATACGAAGGTGTTCCGCTTCATTTTATCGGAACTCTGCAAACCAACAAGGTCAAATACTTAATCGGGAAGGTTTCCATGATTCAATCGGTCGGGTCTCTTAAGTGCCTCGCGGAAATTTCCCGTCAGGCAAAAAAACATGAACTCGTGCAGGACGTTTTGATTGAGGTCAACATCGGCGGCGAGGAGAGCAAATCCGGGATTTCGGCGGCTGAATTGCCCGCGTTTTTGGCGGAAGCCTCGAAAATGGAGAACATCCATGTGCGCGGACTCATGACGATTCCGCCCATCTTGGGAAAATGTGAAGAAAATTCATGTTTTTTTTACAAAATGCGCGAACTATTTGTTGACATGAGCGTAAAAAAATACGATAATATAGATATGGAATTTTTGTCTATGGGCATGAGCGATGATTATGAGGAAGCAATCCGTTGCGGTGCAAACATCGTTCGTGTCGGCACCGGCATCTTCGGTGCGAGACATTACCAATAGGAAAAATTTTAGGAGGATATCAATCATGAATCTGAAAGCATGGATTACCGACCTGTTCCGCGTTGACGATGCAGAAGACGAAAGCTTAGACACTCTCGTTCCGCCCACCAAGCGTGAGGAGAGTGAGTCCAGCTATTATGAAACCAAGCGCAACAACAAGGTAGTGAACATTCATACCACCACCCAGCTGCAGGTTGTACTTGTCAAGCCTGAGCGCTATGAGAACTCCGCAGAGGTTGCGGATCATCTCAAGGACCGTCGCACCGTCGTGCTGAATCTGGAATCCACCAACAAAGAAGCGGCTCGCCGTATCCTCGATTTCCTCAGCGGCGTTGCTTATGCAAACGACGGAAAGATTAAGCGTGTTGCAAACAGCACATACATTATCACCCCGTTCAATGTTGACTTGAAGGGTGATTTGATTGACGAATTGGAGAACAACGGTCTCTATATTTAAGTTCACCTGAAGGGAGTTTTCGTTTTTCATGCTCGGAGTTTTTATCGCTCGATTTATTTTCTTGCTGTTTCGTTTGATTAAACTGCTCGTGATTGCATATGCGATTCTCTCCTGGCTTCCGTTGAGTTACTCCAACCCGATTGTTCGGTTTGTCCATACATTTACCGAACCGATTCTCGCACCGATCCGCAATTTTTTGCTGCGGTTTCGTTTTTTTCAATCGTTGCCGATTGATTTTTCACCGATTGTGTTGTTTTTGCTGCTGGACATGATTCAGCGCATCGTGATTATGATTCTATAAAGAACAGGGGGATATAAGAAATGTTGACACCGCAAGAGCTGAATGATGTCAGATTTGATAAAGCAATGTTCGGCGGTTATGACATGGAAGGCGTCGACGAAATGATGGAGCGCATCGCTGCGGATTACACCGCGCTGTTTAAGGAAAATGCAGTTTTGAAAAACAAACTCAAAGTCCTTGCAGAAACCGTGGAAGAATACCGCAGTGTTGACGAAGCAATGCGCAAAGCACTCGTTACCGCTCAAAACATGGCAAACGAAATGGTGAACGAAGCAAAAAAGAAGAGCGAGGAAATCCTGCTGACCGCAAGTGCGGCAGCGCAGGAAAAAGCCGCAGTTCTTTCCGCAAAAGTTCGTGAAGAAGAGGCAAAACTCGTTTTGGTCAAAAAAGCAACCAATGAGTTTGCAACCAGAATGCTTCACAGCTACCAGTCGCAGGTTTCCGCAATGCAGGAATTCATTGCAATGAGTGAGACCACCGACGAAGAACGTGCTTCGCTTGCAGAGCGTATGTCCGCGGGAAGAAGTGAGCCGACTGCAACCGAATCCGCTGAGGATTTTATGACCGCAGTCGAACGCGAGATTTCCGAAAAAACCATGGAGGAACTCGGCGAGAAGCCGAGCGATTCGGAAGCGGAATCCTTCGCTGTTGATTTCGATCCGTCCGATTCGGTCGAATCCGCATCGAGTGATGACAGCGGCGAGACCAAGCGCTACGATGCATCTCAGCTGATGTTTGGCCGCAATTTTGATATCAATACCGATTCGAAGAATGACTAATGTTTTGGCACAGGGGCAAAGTTTTTTTTGCTCCTGTGCTATCATCACGAAATAAGGGAGTATCAGTTTCATGTCTCAGGATTACAATGCAACCATCAATCTTCCGCAAACAGAATTCCCCATGCGCGCAGGCTTGCCGAAACGCGAGCCGGAAATGTTGGCGCGTTGGGACGAGGTGGAGATTTATAAAAAATTAATTGAAAAGAACCAGGGCAAGCCCTTGTTTGTTTTGCACGACGGCCCTCCGTTCAGTAACGGAAGCATTCATATGGGTACCGCGCTCAACAAGATGCTCAAAGACTTTGTTACAAAGTACAAGGCAATGAGCGGCTACCTCACCCCGTTTATTCCCGGTTGGGATAACCACGGTATGCCGATTGAAAGTGCGATTATCAAGCAGAACAAGCTGGACCGCAAGAAAATGAGCATTCCGGAATTCCGCGATGCTTGTAAGGTGTTTGCGGAAAAGTTTGTCGATGTCCAGCGTGACCAGTTTGTGCGCTTGGGTGTCTTGGCAGATTGGGAAAATCCGTATCTCACCATGTCCCCGGAATTTGAAGCGGAAGAAGTTAAAATCTTCGGCCGTATGTATGAAAAGGGCTATATCTATAAGGGCCTCAAGCCGGTTTATTGGTGCGCTCATGACGAAACCGCGCTTGCGGAAGCTGAAATCGAGTATCAGGACGATCCGTGCGAATCCATCTACGTCAAGTTCAAGGTCAAAGACGATTTGGGCAAACTCAGCGGTGTTTGCGACCCGGAGAATACTTATTTCGTGATTTGGACCACCACCACTTGGTCACTTCCGGGCAACCTTGCAATCGCTCTGCATCCGCGCGCAGAGTATGTGGTCGTTAAGGTTGCAAACGGTGAGTGCTACATTGTTGCACAGGAACTGCTCTCGAGCACGATGTCTGCCGCAGGTATCACCGAATACGAGGTTTTGACATCCCTCAAGGGTCAGGATTTGGAATATGCGACCGCATGGCATCCGTTCTATGACCGTGAGAGCTTGATTACGGTTGCGGAGTATGTCACCATGGAATCCGGTACCGGTTGTGTTCATACCGCACCGTGCCATGGCGCAGACGACTATCAGACCGGTCGCCGCTATAACCTGCCCGACATCACCCCGATTGATGACCGCGGCATCATGACCGAAATCACCGGTCAGTATGCGGGCCTTTCCTACGAAAAGGCAACCGAAGTTATCTTCAATGATTTGAAGGAGAGCGGCGCACTTCTGGCAAGCCAGAAGATTGTCCACTCTTATCCGCATTGCTGGCGTTGTAAGTCTCCCATCCTCAACCGCGCAACCGCACAGTGGTTCTGCTCGGTGGATGCGTTTAAAGACGATGCGGTCAATGCTTGTGAAACCGTTACCTGGAATCCTGCATGGGGTAAAGACCGTATCAGCAGCATGATTCGTGACCGTGCGGATTGGTGTATTTCCCGTCAGAGACATTGGGGTCTGCCGATTCCGGTGTTCTACTGTGAGGAATGCAAAAAGCCGGTTTGCACCTCCGATTCTATCGAGAGTGTTTCCGAAATCTTCCGTAAAGAAGGCTCCAATGCATGGTACCTCAAAGAAGCGGAAGAACTCCTTCCGAACGGTTTTGTTTGTCCGCATTGCGGCGGCAAGCATTTCACCAAGGAAACCGACACCCTTGACGGTTGGTTTGACTCCGGTTCCTCCCATGTTGCGGCGCTGGAATATACCGACAAAGCGCTTTGGCCTGCCGACGTTTATCTCGAAGGTGCAGACCAGTACCGCGGTTGGTTCCAGTCTTCCATGCTGACCTCGGTTGCAACCCGCGGTGTTTCTCCGTATAAAACCGTTTTGACCCACGGTTGGGTTGTTGACGGCGAAGGCCGTGCAATGCACAAGTCCTTGGGCAACGGTGTTGCTCCGGAGGAAATCATTAAAGACTACGGTGCAGACCTCCTTCGTTTGTGGGCTGCATCCAGCGATTACCACGCAGACGTCCGTGCTTCGGGTAATATCTTCAAGCAGCTTTCTCAGTCTTATCTCAAGATTCGTAACACCGCGCGTTATATCCTCGGTAACCTCAACGGATTTGATCCGAATGCGCAGGTCTCCGATGCGGAGCTTCTTGAAATCGACCGTTGGGCACTCTCTCAGCTCAATCGTTTGATTGAAAAGGTCACCGCTTCTTACGAATCTTATGAATTCCATCCGCTCGTCCATGCAATTCATAACTTCTGTGTTATTGATATGTCCAACTTCTATTTGGATGTCATCAAGGACCGCCTCTACTGTGAGGATGCAAACGGTGTTGCTCGCCGTTCCGCACAGACCACCATCTACCGTATTTTGGATGCGTTGGTTCGTATGCTCGCTCCGATTCTCAGCTTCACCGCGGAAGAAATTTGGGGCTTCATGCAGCATGACGATTCTGCGGATACCGAGAGCGTCTTCTTCAACGATATGCCGAAGGTAAATCCTGCATACGATGATGCAGCGCTTTCCGCAAAATGGGAGCGTCTCCATGCAGTTCGTGATGAAGTCAACCTTGTGTTGGAAGCTGCCCGCAATGAGAAGACCATCGGTAAGTCTTTGGAAGCGGCTGTCACCTTGCGTGCTGACGGTGAACTCTATGACTTCCTGACCTCCGTACAAAACGAGCTTCCGACCATCTGCATTGTCTCCGCAGTTCGTATTGTGAAAGATGCGGTCGGCACAGCATCGGCAAATATCGAAGGTCTTTCTGTTCAGGTCGAACATGCAGGCGGCATCAAGTGTCCGCGTTGCTGGATGTACTCCGAAGAGGCAGGAAAGGATGCTGAGCATCCCGAACTTTGCCCGCGTTGCCTGAGCGTTGTTAAGAATATCAAGTAAGTAGGGATAGGAGCATCTCCGAATTTGGAGTTGCTCCTGTCATTTCTGTGAAAGGTGAGTTGTTTGTGGCATCTGTTTTGGTGTTTCTTGCAATTGTGCTGTTGGACCAAGCCGTGAAATATTGGGCGGTTTCATTTCTGCAGCCCGTGCATTCCATTCCCGTCATCAGCGGTGTTTTGCATTGGACGTATGCGGAAAATACCGGTGCGGCATTCTCCATGCTGAGCGGACAGAGAATCTTCTTGATTCTGATTCCGCTTTTGGTTTGCGCCGTGCTGCTCTATCTTCTGCTCAGCAAACGTGTTTCCCATCCGTTGGGAAAATGGGCGCTTGTCTTTTTACTTGGCGGCGCGGTCGGAAATCTGATAGACCGCATTTGGCATGGTTATGTGGTGGATTTCATTGATGTGCGCGTAATCAATTTCGCAATTTTCAATGTGGCTGATATTTTTGTCACAGTAGGCGCGGCAATGCTGATTCTGTATTTACTGCTTTATAGCGAGAAAACGGAGAAAGAACATGACAACTGAATTTCTGATTGTGGAGTCAAGTGATGCGGGGACACGGCTGGATGTGTTTCTTGGAAAAACACTTGAAATCACACGTAGCGCCGCGCAAAATCTGATTGAATCCAATCAAGTTCAAATCGGCGGCGTTCCTGCGAAAAAGAAATATCCTGTTTGTGCCGGTGACCAAATCACCGTGTTTATTCCTGAGGCACGTCCGTGTACTTTGGAGGCGCAAAACATTCCGCTTGACATTGTGTATGAGGACTCTGACCTTTTGGTCATCAATAAGCCGCAGGGGATGGTTGTGCATCCCGCGGCAGGAAATTGGGACGGAACACTCGTCAATGCGCTTCTGTTCCATTGTGCGGGAGAACTCTCGGGTATCAACGGGGAACTGCGGCCGGGTATCGTACACCGCTTGGACAAAGATACCAGCGGACTCATGCTTGCGGCAAAAAACGATGCCGCGCATCAAGGTCTTGCCGCGCAGATAGCAGAGCATTCGGTAAAACGTGTGTACCATGCAATCATTGTTGGGCATCTGCGCGAAAGCGAAGGTGTCATCCAAGCACCCATCGGACGTCATAAAACAGACCGAAAGAAAATGTGTGTCACAGCAGATGGGAGAGAAGCGGTTACTCATTACCGTGTGCTTGCGGAGTTTCCGGGGTTTTCTCATGTGGAATGCCGTCTGGAAACCGGTCGCACCCATCA
>JAZQIE010000159.1:0-12521 GCA_045540975.1 Eubacteriales bacterium | reverse complement strand
GGACAACGTCACCATGCAGATTGACACGGTGGTGTTCTTCCGTATCTACGATGCAAAGCTGTACGCTTACGGTGCGGTAAACCCCATCTCCGCGCTGGAAAACCTGACCGCCACCACCCTGCGTAACTTGGTCGGTGAGCTGGAGTTGGATGCAACTTTAACCTCGCGTGACACCATCAACGGCAAGATGACCGCAATCCTCGACGAAGCGACCGACCAGTGGGGCATCAAGGTCAGCCGTGTCGAACTCAAAAACATCATTCCGCCCGCCGCGATTCAGAACGCGATGGAAAAGCAGATGAAGGCGGAGCGTGACCGCCGCGAAACCCTGCTTCAAGCAGAGGGGCATAAGGACGCCGCCATCACCCGCGCAGAGGGTGACAAGCAGGCGATGATTCTCGCGGCAGAGGGTGAACGCGATGCACGAATCGCGCGCGCCGAGGGTGAAGCACGCGCCATCTACCTCGCAAAGAAGGCGGAGGCGGACGGTCTGCGCGCACTCAAAGAAGCGGGTGCGGACGGTGCGGTGCTCGAACTCAAGAAATATGAGGCACTGGTCGCCATGTCAAACGGCAGAGCATCCAAAATCATCGTCCCGACCGATGCGGTGAGTGCCACCAAGGCAAACGTCCTCTTCTCCGAAACCACGGGACTCGGTGATGTCACTCCGGAGGCGGAAGACCCCGTCCCGGAAGAAAAAGCAGACCCGTGCTGTGATTAAAAAAACTCGGCTCACTCATTTGAGTGAGCCGAATTTCGTTTAGTTATTCTTTTCCAAAGCCTTCATTTTGAGGTACGCGTTGATAAAGCCGTCCAAATCGCCGTCCATCACCGCGCCCACGTTTCCGTTTTCAAAGCCGGTACGGGTGTCTTTGACCAAGGTGTACGGCATGAACACATAGGAGCGAATCTGACTGCCCCATTCGATGAGGCGCTGTTCCCCCTTGATGTCCTCAATGCGCTCGTAATTTTCGCGTTCTTTGATTTCAATGAGTTTGGATTTGAGCATCCGCATCGCAACCTCGCGGTTTTGGTGCTGGCTGCGTTCGTTCTGACACGCGACCACGATGCCGGTCGGGATATGGGTGATACGGACCGCAGAGTCGGTCTTGTTGACGTGCTGACCGCCCGCGCCCGAAGCACGGTAGGTGTCCACGCGCAAATCCTCTGTGCGAATCTCAACCTCGATCTCCTCATTGATTTCGGGCAGGACCTCCACCGCGGCAAACGAGGTGTGACGGCGGCCCGAGGAGTCAAACGGGGACACGCGCACCAAACGGTGCACCCCCATCTCGCCCTTCAAGTAGCCGTAGGCGTTCTCGCCCGTGATTAAAATGCTCGCACTCTTCACGCCCGCTTCTTCGCCGTCGATATAGTCGAGGATTTTATAGGAAAAGCCGTGCCGCTCCGCCCAATGGGTATACATACGGTAGAGCATCTCGGTCCAATCCTGCGCTTCGGTGCCGCCCGCACCCGCCTGGAAACTCATAATCGCGTTGTTTGCGTCATACTCGCCCGAGAGCAGGGTTGCAAGGCGCTGCGCCTCCAAATCCGCGGTCAAAGTCTTCACCGCCGCGCCCACTTCGGGTGCAAGCGAGGCATCCCCCTCGTCTTCGGCAAGCTCAATTAAGGTGAGCGCATCCTCAACGCCCGATGCAAGCGTGTTGTACTTTTCGATTTTATCTTTGAGCTGCTTGATTCTCTGCAGCACCTTCTGGGAGTTTTCCAAGTCGTTCCAGAATCCGTCCTCCGCGCTTTCCGCCTCCAAGCGCGCGACCTCTTCGGCCGCACCCGCAATATCAAGCGCGGCGGCAAGCTCGCGGAGCGGCTCTGCCATACCGCTGAGCGTCAGGCGATATTCATCAAATTCAATCATAGTTGCCTCCGTGTTTTTCAATATAAATATAGTATAACGAAAATTGCGCGTTCTGTCAAAGATTTCTCTTGCGTATTTGCGGTGCGGAATGCTACTATATCATACAGAGGTGATTTTTCGTGAAAAAACTTATTTCCTATCCCGTAGCACTTTTGGTCAGTGCGGTATCCCTTCTCGCCATGTGTATCTTTGACATCTTGCTCTCGCTCGTGTATGCGCTGCTCGGCAAGGTGCCGTTTTTGGTGGATATCATCGAATTTATAGGCGAGCTTTTGGACCTCGGTCTCACCGTGCTGTTTGCGCTGTTTCTCGTCACCGCCATCTGGAGGGTGGGGCATAAGCTCATCCAAAAGATATGCGGTCCGCACGACTTTGAAAAAAGTCCCATCCGTCACACCACCTTCCTCTTGCTCCTTCTCACCCTCGCAATGCTGATTGCGGTCGGCGGCACCTTCTTCGGTGCGGTGGGGGAGCGTGTTGCATCCTACACCGCGGATATGACGGGGCTTGGCAAGTGGCTCATGTGGGGCAAGGCGGTCAAAGATACATATACCTACGCCTGCGCCGAGCATCTCATCCTCTACAAGCTTGGCTCGAGCGCGTTCCTCCTCGGGATTATCAACGTATTTGCGGAAAAGTTTGTCGATTAAATTTCGTTATGTGACATAAAAACATCACCAATGTTACAGCTATATTACAACCGCAAAAAACCTATTGACGATTCATTTTCTATGGAGTATGATGATACACGTAAAAGGCGTATGTTCCCATACGTCAAAAATTTAAAGGAGGATTCTCACTATGAAGAACCTGAAAAAAGTTCTTGCATTGGCACTCGTGTTCGCAATGACCCTGACACTGTTTGCCGGTGCAGCATTCAACGATGCAGACTCCATCGGCGTTGATTACCTCGATGATGTCAACATGCTCGTTGAACTCGGCGTCCTCAAGGGCTACGAAGACAACACCTTCCGTCCTGAGAACGACGTTACCCGCGCAGAGTTCGCGAAAATGGCTTACACCCTGAAGTACGGTTATGACGATCAGGGCCAGCTGTTCATCGGTCAGAAGAGTGCTTTCACCGACGTTGAAGGCGTTTCTTCCATCGCATGGGCAAAGGGCTACATCAACTACTGTGCAAACCAGAAGGTTATCAGTGGTGTTGGCAACAACAAGTTCAACCCGAACGGCAAGGTCACCGTTGCTGAAGCTGCAAAGATGCTCCTCGTCATCCTCGGCTGCGATCCGCAGACTGAAGGTCTCGTCGGTGCAAACTGGCAGGGCAACACCGTTGCTAAGGCAATCGAACTCGGCATCTTTGATGGCTGGGTAGGCGATCCGACCGCTCCGGCTTCCCGTCAGCTCGTTGCAAAGCTGATGAGAAACACCATCTTCGCTCCGACCTACATCTACAGCCCGATCACCGGTGCTGGCTCCCAGAAGCAGGTCCTGAATCCGGATCTCGACAACCCGACTCTCGGCGAGAAGACCATGGGCCTCCTCCACGAGACCGGTATCGTTGTTGCTAACGAGCGTTATGCGATCGCTACCAACGACGAAGGCGAAAAGTTCACCCAGGCTCCGAAGGCTACCGACGACGAAGATAAGTCCGTCATCGCTTACGAGAACACCGCTGGCGAGTGGGAACTCCTCACCATCAACGTTGGCCTCGCAGACGAAACCCTCGGTACTCTTGTTGATGTTTACTATGCATATGACAAGAACACCAAGCAGTACGAAGTCCTCGGCAACGTCCTGACCAACGCTAAGACCGTTGTTTGGGAAGTCGCTGCTTCCGACATCGACATCCTGCCGAACGGCACCTCCAAGAAGAACGGCGATGTTAAGCCGGAAATCGTCTTCACCACCGAAGACGGCGAATACACCGTTTCTGCTCCGGCAGGCACCGGCCGCGTTGACCAGAAGGTCGCATACAACGGCGAAGCATTCGTTGCTGAAAACATGTTCTACACCGTTTCCGCAAAGGCTAACGGCGACCTCGTTGGTAAGATGGAACTCGTCGAAGATGTCGACGCTAAGATCATCACCAACATGGGTGAAGATGTTGCTACCTCCTACCGCGTGATCTCCGTTGACGGCGGTGCAACCATCTCCTACATCATCTCCAACCCGAACGTTGCATTTGGTCAGGTTACCAACTACAGCGAAGCTAAGGGTACCATCTCCGCTTCCAAGGCTCTCGGCTCCAACAACGACCTCGACGATATCGTTGTTTACGACGGCCTGAAGAAGGGTGACTACGTCATCGCTAAGGCAGAAAACGGCAAGGCTGTTCTCTACCCGACCACCGAACTCTCCGGTGCAGCTACCTCTTGGTCCAAGAACACTGCTGTCATCAACGGCGAAACCTACAAGGGTTCCGACATCTTCTTTGCTGACAAGACCTCTACCACTCTGGCTGAGTTCTTCTCCGGCACCGAAGGCCGTGGCGCAGCTCGTGGCGCTTCCTACGTTGCATTCGGCAGCCTCCTCATGGCTATCGATGAAGACGTTGTTCTCTCCACCGACATCAGCGGCTATGCAGTCGTTCTGAAGTCCTCTGCTGACAAGCAGACCGGTGATGCTGTTGTTAAGCTCGGTCTTGCTGACGGCACCGAAGTTTCCTACGTCGTCAACTACATCACCTTCATCAACGGCGATACCGCTGATGCTGAAGAAGAAGACATCTCCGCTTCCTTCGAAGACAACCTCATGTTCGGTAACATCGTTTCCTACAATGTCCGTAACGGTAAGGCTGAGCTGACCGAAGAAGTTATCTTTGACGGCCCGGTTTCCCAGTACGAAATCGCTGGCGAAGCTCTCTACAAAGAAGGCGGCAAGAAGTACTACGCAAACGAGAACTCCACCATCTTCATGCTCTACACCACCAGCAACACTTCCCGTAACGTCCGCTTCAAGACCTACAACATGATGGACATGAACGAAGTTTCCTCTTCCGAAACTTATGTCTTCGATGATGACGGTCTCTCCCGTGCGGTCAACGGCGCAGCTATCATGCCGGTTTCCAAGAGCACTGACGAAGTTCTCATGGCTGTTATGACCATGGGTTACGACGGCACCCCGGCTATCTCCGGCCGTACCGATACTGTTGGTTACATCGTTAACTCCGAAGTTCTGTACAACGGCGATACCCGTAAGAACTACCTCAACGTTTCCCTTATCTCCCTGAAGGATAAGGCTGTTGTCTCCGGCGCATTCGAAGATGCAAAGAACATCTCCAACATCGTCGCAGGCACCTGGATGGAAAAGGATACTGACCCGTATGCAATCGGTTCCATCGCGAACTATGCACACAACGGCGAAGAATTCACCGCTATCGACGTTGACAACCTCGGCAACCTTGCACATCAGAAGCGCACCTACAATGCAGCAAGCGCTGACGCTGCTGACAAGACCGGTTACTTCCGTGCAACCGTTACCGACCTGACCAAGACCCGTATCTCCTTCGTCCCGTACGGCAAGACCGCTCTCGATGACGGTACCGGCTCCATCGATACCTCCAACATCGTGACCCTGCCGATCGACGAATATCGTTACGAAGCAGTTGCTATCGTTGACGATGCAGCAGACGGCGACCAGGTTGAAGAGATCTCCAAGTATGACGAAGTTGCAGCAACTGACTACAACGCTGTCATCCGTATCTCCACCACCGGTCAGGTTGATCAGATCTTCTCCCTGTACGGCATGATCGGCTAAACCCCGACTTCCTACAACGGATTAGGTTTACCAACTAAACCATTGCAAGGCCCGGCATTTTGCCGGGCCTTGTTTTATGCCAAAACCCCCGTGCGGCTTCCGCACGGGGGCTTTGGCGTAATTGACGGTTGAGAATTGAGTGAAATTGCACCGATGGTGCAGTGAAATTTGCCTTCGGCAAGCGAAATTGCGGCTTTGCCGCAGCTAAATTGCTCCGCAGATAATCTCACGAAGTGAATTTCGCTCGCAACGCGAATTTAACTCCGCAGGAATTTCCCTCACGGAGTGAATTTCACTCTTACAGGTATCCCTTAAAGGTATTGAGTGCTTGCTGTTCGAGTTCCAGCAGTCGGGTTGCGAGGTCGCCCGCGTTGGTGTTTGCGGTGCTGTAACGGTTGATGGCGCGGTTTAAGTCGATGATACCCATGTTGTTTCCCTTAATCATGAGTTCGGCGAGACGGGAGGAGGAGTGATTCATTGCGGTGTTCATCGCAATTCCCATCCGCATCCCCATCCGCGCCATCATGGGCTGGGGCTTGGGAGTTTCTCCGCAAGCCTTCAATTTCCGCGCCGCCTCCGCTTCAATCGAGCGAAGGGAATGCAGTTGATTTTGCAAATCGTGTTTGAGCTTGTCATCCTGTGTCTTTGGGAGTAGGGTATTGATGGCGGAGATACCCGACTCCGCATTGCGATAGACCGTGTTCAAAAACGCGGTGAAATGCTCGGTGTGTTCCATGTGTCATTCCGCTCCTTTCTTTGGGGATTAGTCTCTCCCAAACCAAAATTTTTATCCACCGAACTCCTTGCGTTTGCAACCCGTTCGTGATACAATTAACATGTATATCTGTGTTTTAATTTTGTTTCTGTGAGGAGAAATTCGGTGAAAAAACAAGAGAACATTCGAAATTTCTGCATCGTCGCGCATATCGACCACGGCAAGTCCACTCTGGCAGACCGTCTGCTGGAGCGCTGCAACGCGGTCACCTCGCGCGAGATGGAAAATCAAATTCTGGATAATATGGACCTCGAGCGTGAGCGCGGCATCACCATCAAGGCGCGTGCGGTCAAGTTAAACTACACCGCCGCCGACGGTGAGACCTACGCGCTAAACCTCATCGACACTCCGGGTCATGTGGACTTCAACTACGAGGTCTCGCGCTCGCTTGCCGCGTGTGAAGGCGCAATCCTCATCGTGGACGCGGCGCAGGGCATCGAGGCGCAGACCCTTGCCAATACCTACCTTGCCATTGAGCACGGGCTTGAAGTTGTGCCCGTTATCAATAAAATCGACCTCCCCAGCGCAGACCCCGACCGTGTGAAGAAGGAAATTGAGGACATCATCGGCATCCCCGCCGAGGATGCACCCCTCATCTCCGCAAAACTCGGCACCAACATCGAGGAAGTGCTGGAGCAGGTGGTCGCGCTGATTCCGTCTCCCAAGGGGGATGCGGCATCCCCGCTCAAAGCAATCGTGTTCGACAGTCAGTACGATGCATACCGCGGTGTCATCGTCTATATCCGTGTCATGGAGGGCGAAATCCGCCCGGGCATGAACGTCCGCATGATGGCAACGGGTGCGCAGTTCCAAGTGGTTGAGGTGGGTACCCTCATGCCGCTCGGTCTCTCTGCGACCGACTCGCTCTCCGCGGGTGAGGTCGGCTACTTTACCGCATCCATCAAAAACGTGAAGGATACCACCGTGGGTGACACGGTCACCGAGGTGGAGCGCCCTGCGGAATCCCCGCTCCCCGGCTACCGCGCGGTCCAATCCATGGTGTTCTCGGGTATCTATCCGGCAGACGGCGCGAAATACCCCGACCTGCGCGATGCCCTCGATAAATTGCAGTTAAACGACGCATCTCTCACCTATGAGCCGGAAAGCTCGGTCGCGCTCGGCTTCGGTTTCCGCTGCGGCTTCCTCGGTCTTCTGCATATGGAAATCATTCAGGAACGCCTGGAGCGTGAGTATAACTTAGACCTTATCACCACCGCACCGAGCGTTATTTACAAGATAAAGCGCACCAACGGTGAGGAGGAATACATCGATAACCCCCTAAACTACCCGAACCCCACCGAAATCGAGTGGGCGGAGGAGCCGTTTGTCGCGGCAAATATCATCACCCCGACCGATTATGTGGGCAATATCATGGAGCTGTGTCAAGACCGCCGCGGCGTGTTTAAGGACATGAAGTACCTCGACGAAACCCGTGTTGAGGTGCATTACGAACTGCCGCTCAATGAAATCATCTACGATTTCTTCGACGCGCTCAAATCCCGTACCCGCGGCTATGCCTCGCTCGATTACGAACTCATCGGCTACCGCAAGTCGGATTTGGTCAAACTCGATATCATGTTAAACGGCGAGGTGGTGGACGCGCTTTCCTTTATCGTTCATACCGAAAAGGCATATGCGCGCGGCCGCAAAATCGCGGAAAAACTCAAGGAAAACATCCCCCGTCAGCTCTTCGAAATCCCTGTGCAGGCAACCATCGGCAACCGCATCATCGCGCGTGAAACGGTCAAAGCAATGCGCAAGGACGTTTTGGCGAAGTGCTACGGCGGTGACATCACCCGTAAAAAGAAACTTCTGGAAAAACAGAAAGAGGGCAAGAAGCGTATGCGCAGTCTGGGTACGGTCGAAGTGCCGCAGGAAGCGTTTATGGCGGTCCTCAAATTGGACGAATAGTGAGGTGGAAGGCATTGAAACCGCTTGGTATTTACATTCATATCCCGTTCTGCAAAAACCGCTGTGCATACTGTGACTTCCACTCCAACAAAATCACCAGCCAAAAGCAGATGTCAAATTATGCGAAGGCGGTGTGCAAGCACATTGCGGAAGGCTCTCTGCGTGACTCGGAGTACGAGGTGGACACATTGTATTTCGGCGGCGGCACCCCCTCTTGGTGCGGCGCGAAGAATCTCATCCGCATCGCGCGGCAGGTGTACAAATCCTTCAAGGTGCTAAACGACTGCGAAACCACTCTGGAAGCCAATCCCGACACGGTCGACCTCAAACTCCTCAAAAAACTGCATAAAGTGGGCTTTAACCGCATCTCCTTCGGGATGCAGTCCTCCAACCCCATGGAACTGACCGATTTGGGGCGTACCCACACCTTTGAGCAGGTGAAAGAGGCGGTCGCCATGGCACGGAGAGCGAAATTTGATAACATTTCGGTGGATTTGATGTACGGCATCCCGTCCCAAACCATCCATACCTGGAAAAAGACGCTGGAAGATGCCATTGCGCTCGATGTGGAGCACATCTCGTGCTACGCGCTCAAGGTGGAGGAGGGCACCAAGCTCTTCGACCGTAAGGAGGAGTACATCTTCCCGGATGAAGACACGGTTGCGGATATGTACCTCTACGCGGTGGAGCGCCTCACGGATGCGGGCTACAAGCAATACGAAATCTCGAATTTCGCTAAGGTGGGTTACCTCTCCAAGCACAATTACAAATACTGGAATCTGGGTGAGTACTGGGGCATCGGCCCGAGTGCATACTCCTTCCTCAATCGGATGCGCTTTTCCTACATCGCGCATACCGACCGTTATATCCAAGGCGTGGAAAACGGGGATTCCATCATCCAAAACAGCGAGAAGGCGGAAGGGATTGAGCGCGCGGGCGAGTATCTCATGCTCATGCTCCGCACCACCGAGGGGATTTCGAGCGAGATTTTGGAGAAGAAGTACTTAATCCGCTTCGATACCTTGGAGGCAACCCTCAAAAAATTCCAAGCCAAAGGCTTTGCCAAGTTTGAAGACGGGAATTGGCACTTCACACCGCAAGGATTCTTGGTCTCAAATTCCTTAATCTCGGACCTCCTCATTGCGCTGGAAAAATCCGAGCATATCACACAAGCAAACTACACACGGAAAGGTTGATCTATCATGCGCGCTGTCATCACAGTTGTCGGTAAAGACACGGTCGGTATCATTGCCGAGGTGTCGCACATCTTAAAAGAACACAAAATCAATATTTTAGACATCACCCAGAGCATTCTCGACGACCTGTTCGTCATGGTCATGCTCACCGACATCAGTTCCACCACCCTGCAATTTCCCGCGCTGGTGGAGGCGATGACCCAATTGGGCGATACGCTCGGTCTGAAAATCCATGTCATGCATGAGGATGTTTTCAATTCCATGCACCGCGTGTAAGAGGTGACACCCATGCTCAATTCATACGATATCATGGAAACCATCAAGATGATCGAGGAAGAGCATCTTGACATCCGCACCATCACCATGGGCATCTCCCTGCGCGACTGCGCGGGTGAGGACATCGGCCGTGTTGCGGACAAAATCTACGAAAAAATCACCCGTACCGCGTCGAATCTGGTCCGTGTGGGCGAGGAGCTCGAGGCGGAATACGGCATTCCCATCATCCATAAGCGCGTATCGGTCACCCCGATTGCGCTGCTTGCCGACGCTTGCACGAGTGCCGACGTCACCGTGCTTGCCCGTGCGCTTGACCGCGCGGCTGCGGCGGTGGGCATCAATTTCATCGGCGGGTACAGCGCGCTGGTCCATAAGGGTATGACCCGCGGCGATGAGAATTTAATCAACTCGATTGCCGAGGCACTCTCGACCACCGACTGTGTTTGCTCCTCGGTCAACGTGGCAACCACACGCGCGGGCATCAATATGGATGCGGTGGCGCGCATGGGCGAAATTGTAAAAGACGCGGCATACCGCACCCGTGACCGTGACTCGGTCGCCTGCGCAAAGCTTGTGGTCTTCTCCAACGCCACCGAGGACAACCCCTTCATGGCAGGTGCGTTCCACGGTGTGGGCGAGGGCGAGAGCGTCATCAACGTGGGTGTTTCTGGCCCGGGCGTGGTGCAGAAAGCCATTGCGAGAGCCGGGGATTGCGACCTTGCGCAGCTTGCGGAAATCGTAAAGCGTACCGCGTTTAAGATTACCAGAATGGGTCAGCTTGCGGCGCGCGAAGCCTCGCGCCGTTTGGGTGTCCCGTTCGGGATTGTGGATTTATCCCTCGCGCCGACCCCCGCGGTGGGTGACTCGGTCGCGCATATCTTGGAAGAAATGGGTCTTCAATCGGTGGGTGCGCACGGCACCACCGCCGCGCTCGCGCTCCTCAATGACGCGGTCAAAAAAGGCGGCGTGATGGCGGCGGCGCACGTGGGCGGACTCTCGGGTGCGTTCATCCCGGTCAGCGAAGACGCGGGCATGATCGATGCGGTGCGCGCAGGTGCGCTCTCGCTCGATAAATTGGAGGCGATGACCGCGGTCTGCTCGGTGGGTCTTGACATGATTGCCATTCCGGGCGACACCCCCGCCGAGGTCATCTCGGGCATCATTGCGGACGAAATCTCCATCGGTGTGGTCAATAACAAAACCACCGCGGTGCGCGTCATCCCCGCATACGGCAAGGGCGTGGGCGACGAGGTGGAATACGGCGGACTTTTGGGCTCGGCTCCCGTCATGCCGGTCAATACCAATTCACCCTTAAAATTCATCTCCCGTAAGGGCAGAATCCCCGCTCCCATTCACAGCCAGAAGAACTGATATGAAAGAGGCGTTTATGAGAGAGGCGCTCGCGCTTGCGCGCGAGGCGGCAGAGGACGGGGAAGTCCCCATCGGCTGTGTTGTGGTGAAAGACGGCGTCATTGTCGGGCGCGGTCGGAACCGCCGCGAAAACGGGAAAAATGCGCTCTACCACGCCGAGATTCTGGCGATTGACGATGCGTGCAGAAATTTGGGCGGCTGGCGGCTGTTTGGGTGCGATTTATATGTCACGCTTGAGCCGTGTCCCATGTGCGCGGGCGCGATCATCAACTCCCGCATCGAAACCGTGTATTTCGGGGCGCATGACCCGAAGGCGGGGTCGGTCGGCTCCATGGTGAATCTGTTCGACCTCCCGTATAACCACAAACCCAAGGTGGAGAGCGGGATTTTGGGCGAGGAATGTGCGCAAATTTTGAAGAATTTCTTCAAAAACCTGCGAAATTAACAGTTTTTTAATATCGACCGCTTTGATTTTTAACAAACGGGGAGTATACTCTAACTTGTAAGAAAGAGAACGTTTTTTCTAACTCCCCCTCCTATAATAGTTGTGCAAAAGAGCAGGCGATGAGCCTGCTCTTTTGTTGCTGATGCATATCAGCAACCCCCAAAAAAGCAAACGTGCTTTTTTGGGGTTGCACACTCATTTTAACAGAAATCGGCGGTTTTCCCCGCGGGAAACCGCTCGCAAATCAAAGATTTGCCGTCGAAATTCAAAAAATTTCGACTTCCGATTGTCGTTATAATAGTTGTGCAAAAGAGCAGGCGATGAGCCTGCTCTTTTGTTTTCTGATAGTCTCTGTCCTACATGAGTATTGGTGAACAAAAAATATACATTTTTTAAGATAATTATGCGTAAATAGATGACAGATAGGCAAAAAAATGCTACAGTATAGTTAGATATTGAAACTTTTTACAATCTATATAGATAGAAAGAGTTCGACAAATAAGAATTTCACGTACTCAACTAATCGTTTGGTTCTTATCTCAACGGTTGGTATATGTACTTCTGCAATATTTTTGATTACAATAAGTGCGAAAGGAGGATGAACTAATGAATCAAATCAAGATTGGCGAATTTATTTCATCACAAAGAAGAAAGAACAATTTAACACAAGCGGCTCTTGCTGATAAACTTGGAATTACCGATAGAGCCGTTTCGAAATGGGAGCGTGGGAAAGGGTTGCCTGACGCCTCTCTTATGCTTGATTTGTGCGAAATCCTTGGTATTACTGTAAACGAATTATTAAATGGGGAGAAAATCAGTATGGAAAACAACAATCAGAAGAATGAACAGCTTTTGCTCGATATGGCGAAAGAGGCAGAACAAAAAAACAGGATCATCTGGACTTCCATGTGGGTAATTATGGTCGTCAGTATAATCGCCCTGCTTGGGGGTATG
>JAZQIE010000158.1:0-9820 GCA_045540975.1 Eubacteriales bacterium | reverse complement strand
TTTGGCCGAAGCCGCAGTCATGGGTACCTCGTTCGACTTGCATGTGTTAAGCACGCCGCCAGCGTTCATCCTGAGCCAGGATCAAACTCTCAAGCAAAATTTTAACAGATAACCTAACAAGCTATCTGCTCATTACTTTTTTGAGTGCTTTTCCAAGCATCAATTAATTCTTTGTTGCGACACTCCCCCGGGGCCCCCCGAAGGTGTCGCTGGCGTGTGTTTGTCTTCTACGTTGTTTAATTTACAAGGTACAACTCTCGCGCTCTCGTTTGAGCGCCCAACCAGTCTATCAAATCTCCAACCGTTTGTCAACCCTTTTTTTCAGATTTTTCAAAAAAGTTTTTCGCGGTGTTTTTGACAGGCTATGCTGCGCTCGATCTCGCTGTTTTGCAAGAACCCTGCGCAACGGATTTTTATTATACCCGCTCTTATCTCAAATGTCAACCCCTTTTTTCAGATTTTTTTATTTTCTCAAAACACCTCTTATATATACAAACAGAGTGCTGCAACAAAAATATTTGAATCGCAAAATTTAGGATTGATTCTGCCAAATGTGTTTGTTATAATAGTAAAGACAAATTTCGGAAAATATCCACAGGAGGTGGACACCGTGCCAATTAAGATTCCAAACTCACTCCCTGCACGCGCTGTGCTGGAGAGCGAGAATATCTTTGTAATGACCGAGGAGCGAGCAACCAGTCAGGACATTCGTCCGCTCAGAATTCTGCTTCTTAATCTGATGCCGACCAAAATTGCGACCGAGACTCAGCTTATGCGTTCTCTCTCAAACACCCCGCTTCAAATCGAGATTGACCTGCTGCAAACCTCGACTTACCTTCCCAAGCACACTTCCGCGCAGCATCTGATTTCATTTTATCATACGTTTGACGAAATCAAGCATAAGAAATATGACGGTATGATTATCACGGGTGCACCGGTCGAGAATCTGGAGTTTGAAGACGTGAACTACTGGCAGGAATTGTGCGAGATTATGGAATGGTCGAAGGCAAACGTTTTTTCCACCTTCCATATTTGTTGGGGAGCACAAGCGGGACTCTACTATCATTACGGCGTTCCGAAGTATCCGCTTTCGGGGAAAATGTTCGGTGTATTTCCGCACACCCCGTGCAGACCCGACTGTCAGCTTCTCCGCGGTTTTGACGATGTATTCTACGCACCGCACTCCAGACATTCCGAAATCAAGGCGGAAGACATCCTTCGGGTTTCGGATTTGGAACTCCTTGCGGTTTCCGAGGATGCCGGTGCTTATATCATCGCGTCGCGCGACGGCAGACATATTTTTGTCACCGGACATCCCGAATACGATCCCGATACATTGGCAAGCGAATACTTCCGTGATTTGGGAAAGGGGCTTGAAATCGAGCCGCCCAAGAATTATTTCACCGACAACGATCCGTCGAAGCGACCGCTCGACACTTGGCGCGCGCACGCGCACCTGCTCTATTCCAACTGGCTCAACTATTACGTTTATCAGAGCACCCCGTACGATTTGGAAACTGTTTCGAAAAAGTAAGAAAAGGTCTCGGAATTCCGAGACCTTATTTCTTTCCTCTATTTCCATGAAATACATTGACAAAAAACTCCCTTTCCATGTTATAATATATGAAAGCATTTTTATACAAACCAAAGGGGGATACTTTTATGTTCCGCAATACGAAAAAACTTTTTAGCCTGCTGCTGGTTCTTACCATGCTTTGCGGTTTGGCTGTTCCTGCATTTGCAGAAGGCGAAGCAGGTGAACCGACCGATCCGATCGATCCGCCCGCACTCCCCACCGCATACTTTGAAGGCGGCCTCGGTTATCCGGGCGACACTGTTGATTGCGCGATTTTGAGTGATGATACATTCACCTTCGCGACTTTGCGTGTGACACTCAGATATAATGCCGAGAAACTGATCCCGGGTACGGTTTCCGGTTCTCGACAGATGAAGGATGAATTGATTCAGGTTGACTCCTCACTCCCAGGCACCCTGACCGTTACATACAGCGGAGATGAGGATATTTCCTTCAACGGCGGCACTCTGTTTGACATTGCATTTCAGATTGTTGACACATTGCAGGTCTCCGATACCGTTCCCATCGAGGTTGACATCCACGCAACAAAGGCGGATCAAACCCCCTTTGAAATCGAAACTGCCGGCGACTATATCTCCATTTTAGAAGTGGATGACGGAATGTATGAGATTGTTGTCACTTCCGAAAACAGAGATATGGGTCACGCTTCCGCATCGGTCAGAGAAGCAGCTGAGGGCGACACTGTCACATTGACCGCATCTCCGAACAAGGGATACCGTTTCTCCGGTTGGGATACACAGAACAAAAATGTTCACTTTGCGGAAATCGGTGCAAGAGAAACCACCTTCACGATGCCGAAGGAAGACGTCACCATTACCGCAAAGTTCTCGAAGACCACCGCTATGACCCGTTACGACATCATGAGCGGCGACATTGTCGGCGGTTCTTTCTCCACCAAGGTCATTGACGGTACCAATATCCGTGACGCCTCCAATGCCACAGAGAGTTCCGAAGTTCTGCTCTTCGCAAAGCCCGAAGCAGGATATTATCTGAAGGGTTGGGAAGCAAAGACCTACAGAGACGACATCGTTGATATCTATGAAACCAACGCTTCCGTTGCCACCTTCATCATGCCGGATGACGATGTTATTGTCACTCCGATTTTCGAGAAATGCGCGGTGGATGCACATTCCCTCACAATTCATACCGACGGATTTGGCATCGCTTCTTCCGAAAAACGTCAGTATTACCCCGGCGATTTGGTTGAGATTGAAGCGATTGCGGACGATGAGTATCAGTTTGGCGGTTGGACCGCAAACACCGAAGCGGTAGAGTTTGACCGCGCAGCTTCCGCACACACCACCTTCAAGATGCCCGATGAAGATGTGGTTTTGACTGCGACATTTGTCGCCGGCGAAGAGAAATTCCGCGTTTCCTTCCAGAATGTCGGCGGCGGCTCCGCGAAAACCAAGAACAGCAAAACCGAATTCTACGAGGGCGACAAGGTCACCATCGTCGCGACCGCACAAAACGGCTACCGTTTCTACGGCTGGTCTTCCGGTAACTTAAGCGGTGTACGATTTGCAAACGAATACAGTTCCACCACCACCTTTACCATGCCGGCGAAAGACATCGTCATCACCGCAACATTCGTTGAGTTTGGCTCGGCGGATATCGGCGGCAGTGCGACCGGCGGTATGGCAGGTGCGGGGACCGACACCGGCACGGGTGCTCAGTATCAGGTTGTCTTCAACTCCACCGGCGGAAGTCCCGTTCCAACCTCGCGCGTCAGCGCAAATGCTGTTCTCGCGCAGCCCACTCCCCCGACCCGTTCCGGCTACTTCTTCGCAGGCTGGTACGTTGACAGCGCGTGCACGGTGAAATACGATTTCACACAGCCTGTGACACACCACCTCACGCTCTATGCAAAGTGGACCGATGCACTTTCGTTTACAGATGTCAGCAAGAGTGCATGGTACTACGAGCCGATTACCTATCTTGCACAGCACGGTGTCATCAGCGGTCTTTCTCCGACCAAGTTCGCACCGAACACCACCATCACGCGCGCTCAGGTTGCACAGATTCTCGCAAACCTTTCCGGCGCAAACACCGCGCGCTACACTTACGTACCGTTTGAAGATGTTCCGCTGGACGCATGGTACTACAACGCGGTTGCCTGGGCAATTGATCTTGGAGTCATCAAAGGTGTCAGCGCTACCAAGTTTGACCCGAATGCGCCTGTTACCCGTCAGGATCTCGCGGTTTTGATTCACCGTTACAGCACCAATGTTGCAGGCGCGCTTCTCCCCTTCAAGCAAGCAGAGAAGACCTTTGCGGACCAGACACAAATCGCGGATTATGCGAAGGCTTCGGTCACCGCAATGCAGAGAGCACAAATCATCAACGGAAAAGACGGAAACCGTTTCGATCCGCGCGGAAACGCAACCCGTGCGGAAACCTCAAAGATGATTTACGAATTGATGCTCATCATTGGTTAATACACAAAGAAACGTCCGAGTAATTCTCGGACGTTTCTTTTTTTGCATAGGTGCGAGGATTTTCGGCAAACTAACAAAAAAAGGAGTGGGCGTCATGGAAATCCAAGCATTTTTAAGCGGTATTCTCGCACGTGATATTGAGACGGTACGCGAGTTGTTCCGCTTTGATGACACGGTGAAGTTTCGCAGATTTGAAAACCAGCACAATCCCGACATCTGCGGATATATTATTTTCACAGAGGTTTTGGTGAACAATGCGGTCATCGACGAAAACGTGGTACGCCCGCTGTTGCGGTTTCATTTCCCGACCGAGATATCCGATATCGGCGCTTATGCCGTCCACCGCGTGGTGCAAGCGGATGAGACCAACTTTGTAAAGGATTTGGATGACCTTGCGCTCCATGTTCTCATCGGGGATACCGTGATTTTGTTGGACGGCTGCCGACGTGCGATGTTTGCCAATTCCAAACGCTATTCAGTCCGCGGGATTGGTTTGCCCGAAACCGAAAACGCGGTCAACGGACCGAAGGAGAGCTTCAACGAGCTGATTGTCAACAATATCAGTCTGGTGCGCAGAAAGGTACTCAACCCGAAACTGAAATTCCAATTCATGACGCTTGGGCGTGTCAGCAAAACGCGCATCTGTATCTCTTACATTGAGGGGCTTGCAAACGAAAAGACCCTTACGGAATTAAAGCGGCGTCTTTCTTCGTTTGAGATCGACTCGATTCTGGATGTGACGTATCTCTCCGAACTGATCAAGGACGCGCCGCTTTCTCCGTTTAAGACGGTGGGGTCGACCGAACGTCCCGATGTGGTTGCGGCAAAACTTTTGGAAGGACGGATTGCGATTTTGTGCGACGGGACCCCATTTGTGCTGACGGTTCCGTTTTTGTTCTTGGAAAACTTTCAGGCGAGCGAGGACTACTACTCACATTATTTTTATGCTTCGTTTACACGGGCACTTCGTTTCATCGCGTTTTTCCTGACCGTCAGTTTACCCTCGCTCTATATTGCACTGATTTGTTATCACAAGGAAATGATTCCAAAAAATCTGCTTCTCAGCATTGCGAAGTCGCGCGCAGGTGTCCCCTTTCCCGCAGTGGTTGAGATGCTGCTGTTACTCTTGCTCTTCGACTTGATTCGGGAAGCGGGAATCCGTCTTCCGAAACCCGTTGGATTTACCATCAGCATGGTAGGTGCGGTTGTTTTGGGGCAAAGCATTGTGAGCGCACGGATTGTGAGCGCGGAAATGATTATTCTGGTTGCACTTTGCGGCATCACATCCTTTCTCACGCCAAAGCTTGATCAGGAGATTCTCGCATTTCGTCTGCTCTTTCTGTTTTTTGGGGCAACGCTTGGCATTTACGGTTACGCCCTTGCTGTACTGATTCTATTTCTTCACATTTCCTCACTCAAATCCTTCGGTGTTGAGTATCTCTCCTATTTGCCCGTCGGCAGTTTTCAGCAGTCTAAGGATGTCTTCATCCGCGCACCGTGGTGGCTGATGCGGACGCGACCGTGGGTGTTTCAAACCGCGAATATCACACGCTTTAAGAGAAAGGAGACACGAAAATGAAACGGATTTTACTGTTACTGCCGTTGTTTCTCCTTTGCGGATGCTGGGATTATAACGAAGCCGCAATGCAGGAATATGTACTCGGTGTCGGAATCGACCGCACGGATGACGGCTATCTTGTGACGATTGAAACCGCAGACCTTTCCGGCTCACCCGAAAGTCCGAGCACGGCAAAGACGATTTCCTGCAAGGGCGGAAGTTTGTTTGACGCAATTCGCAACGCCATTCCCCACGCGGGCAAAAAACTCTATTGGGGGCATTGCGCTTTGATGGTTTTTGACGATGCAATCGAAGAAGCGCAATTACACGAGGTACTGGACGTTTTCTTGCGTGCGCAGGATGTGTATCAATCCGTTGCGGTTTGTGTGGCACACAACGCGAGTGCCGCAGACGTATTTGCATCCGAATATGTCGGGTCGGATTCGGTGACCGCGCATTGCCTGCACATATTCCAAAACCAAGCATCTTCAAGGCGGTTTCAAAAGCGAGAGTTATGGGAATACGTGCAGCGTGACGGATTTGTGATTCTGCCGACGGTTACGGTTGAAAACAACGTTGCACAAATCAGCGGCGGTGCGGTATACCGCGACAAAGCACTTTTGGGAATGCTTAGCGGTGACGAAATGCTCCTCGTTTCACTTTGTACCGCACAAATCCCCGGAGGGTGGATCCCGAACATTCCGATTCTGCCGCATGTCTCGGTTTCCACTGAAATCCTTGCAGAGAACATCTCCGTAAAAGAGGACCTTCTTTCTCTTACGCTGACCCTTGCGGTCAGTAGCAGTGATGCAGCCTTTGACCTCACCGACGAAACCACGCGCAAGTCTGCGGAACGTACGATTGCACACTTTTTGGAAACCCAAATAAATACACTGATGGAACGTGCGGCGGTATGCGGTTTTTCCGAACTCATTCATCCGATAGCCCGAAACGCCGCGGTTTCGGTACGTCTTCAAAACTCCGGAATGCGCACATCGGAGGGACGGGTATGAATTATGTTCTCATAGGGGTGCTTTATGCTATAATTCTCGGATTTGATTGGATTTCGATTCGCGGCGCAACCGAGCGGAAGGAGAAGATGCTTTATCTTATATTCGGTATCCTCGCCCTCCTCAGCGCGCTCCCCGCGGCATATTGGATGCGATTGGACCATGCAGGTGCATCGCTGAGCGGAATGCTTTCTCAGTTTATCTCCTGATAAGGAGGAGTTTTATGGAAATTGAACGGATTCAAAATAGGCAAGCGGTTTATTTGACCGTGTTGTTTTTCAGTTCCAACTGTTATGCCCTGCTCTTTGCGGCAAAAGAGGGTGCGGCTGTTTGGGTGTCATATCTGTTTGCATGGCTGATTGCAATTGCGGTTGCAGCCCTTTTGGGATCTCTCATGCGCAGAAGCGAGTGTTCGTTTTTCGAGCTCCTCGATACACTCCTGACGCGCCCTGTCGGACGGTTTTTCACAAGTTTACTGATTCTGTACGCTCTTCTTTCCGTTTGCACCTCTCTTTCGATTTTCGGGCAATTTAACCAACTCACCGCACTTTCCAAAACACCGACGATTATTTTGCCGCTTGTAATCATTCTGATTGGAGCATGGGCTTGCCGCTCGGGTGTTTTGGCAATCGCACGTACCGCATCGCTCACCATTTGGTTTGCCGTCTTTGTGTTTCTCCTGTTTGTCGGGCTTGGATTTCATAATGCAACCCCTTCCCTTCTGCTTGCATTTGAACGTGTCTCCCTTCGCGGAGGTATGACTGTATTTTGCAATCAGTTGGGAGATTTGTTCTTACTCTCTGTCTTGTACCCACATTTGACGAAAAAGGCAACGGGCGCACGTGCGATAACGGTCGGTGCGGTGCTATGCGGTGGAATGCTGTTTGTGATTTCCGCAATCACGGTCATGGCCCTTGGCGGAAACGGAGTCATCGGTGATGCATATCCCGTGTTCACGGTGTTTTCCATTCGCACGGTCGGGAATTTTGTTCAGCATTTGGAACTGTTATCCTCCATAGCGATGACAATCTTTGCATTTTTTCGGGTGTCGATCTCATTCTGTTTCATCACACAAGGGTTGCGGCATTTATTCTCACTCAAGGACGGACGTACACCGATTCTGCCGATCGGACTCATCCTTGCATCCTTGACACAGTTGTTATATCATGGGATGCCCATGCTGATGGCACGGCTGGAATCGAATCTGTCGCTTTGGATTTTGATTCCGATTCAGATTCTGCTTCCGCTCGCGCTTTGTGTGATTGCTCGGCTAAAAAGCTTAACGCTTGCCTCTAAATAGTGTGTTTTTTCACAGAAACCGCATCGGTGCATAGAATGTCATTGAAGGTGATCTTCAAACTATGCTACAGGAGGTATTGCAATGCCCGACAAGGTATTACCCGGCCCGATTTGCGGAAGTGTTCCTCCCATCCGCGAAGCCGTGTGTATCCACACGAAACGTATTTATGATTCCTGCCGTGACAAGGAATGCATCGAGGACTTACGCGTTTACCCCACCGCATCGTCTCAAGAAATCATTGACAATGCCACAAATGTGAAATGCAAAAAATCCGAACTGCTTTGGACTCAGATTGATGTGCAAGAGGTCTCGTTCAACCGCGGATTCTACTCGGTTGACATCCGCTTCTTCTACCGCATTACCGCAGATGCGACCTCTTGCAACGGACGTCCGCAGGAAGTGGTTGGTCTTGCTTCCTACGAAAAACGGGTCATCCTCTTCGGCAGCGAAGGAAATGTACGTACCTTTGATTCCAAAACGCCGTGCTGTGCCGCGGACATTTGCTCGGGAAACTCCAATATGCCGAATGCGGTTGTGGAAGCACTCGACCCGATTTGTCTGCATATCAAGTTGGTCGACCCGTGCGCTTGCCCGTGTCCGTGCGAAACCTTATGCGACGTCCCGACCTGTGTGACCGAGTGCTTCTGCGAGCCGCTCGTGGTTGGCGGCGATTGCAAGCGTTTGTACGTCACATTGGGGCAATTCTCCATTGTGCGCTTGGAACGCGAAACCCAACTGCTCATGCCGAGTTTTGACTTCTGCATTCCGGACAAAGAATGCGCGGCTCTCGGTGTTGATGACTTATCCTCGCCGTGCGATTTGTTCCGCAAAATCAAATTCCCTCTCGATCAGTTTTTCCCACCGAATCAATGTGATTTCAGCGAGGAGACCGCATCCGCGAAGTCCTGCTGCAAATAGCAAGAAGGACATCACTCATATGAGTGATGTCCTTTTGATTTCTTCTTCGCCCACATCACCCGAGATGATGCGGAGTTTCTCTCCAAACTCTTTCTTTAAGCGAATGAGATTGTTCTTTTTTTGACCGATCATGCAAGACAAACGGCTTGGATGTACCACAAGCGTTTGTTCCGCATCGGTCACCTCCAACAGTGCACGCGCTTTGCGATAGAACCGCTCGGAATGGACGAGTTCCCCAAATGCCGGATGATACACACCCGCACACACCGCGCGGTCAAGTTCGGGTGTGGGATTGAGTCCCATACGAATGACTGTGATATCTGCTTTTGCAAATAACTCCCACAAATCCGCGCAAAGCTCCACTCCGCGCTCCAAAGACAACGGACGGTACGTCCCGTTTTTCCACATGGCTTCGAGCGGAGTGTCTTTCACCACCGCGACCGGATAGATACGAACCGCATCGGGCCGTAAGGCAATGAGTCTGTGCGCGGTTTCAATCGGAGAGGTTTCCTCGGGAAGCCCCACCATCATCTGAAGCACCAAACGGAAGCCGAAGGTTCTTACAATTCGCGCGGCGGCCTCGGTATCCTGCGCGGTATGTCCGCGCCCCGACGCCAGAAGTACATGATTCTCCATCGACTGTGCGCCGAGTTCAATCTCGCGAACGCCTGCACGAAACAGACGAGCGGCACAAGACTCGTCCATTGCATCCGGGCGTGTGGAAAGGCGAATCTCCCGCACACTCCCATTTTGCAAAAACGGTTGCACCGCGTTTAAGTATTCTGTTTGCAAGGCTTCGGGAAGCGCGGTAAAGCTTCCGCCGTAAAACGCCACTTGCGGAATCTGCGGTGCGCATTTTAAAAGCCCGATTCGGATTTGTTCGGTCACATCCTCCGCGCGCACGGGAGCGCCTGCAATCGCGTGCTGATTACAAAATACACATTGATGCGGACAGCCCATATGCGACAGAAAGATGGGGATAACAGAGTTTCTCAATTC
>JAZQIE010000157.1:0-3498 GCA_045540975.1 Eubacteriales bacterium | reverse complement strand
GCGCATCGTAGCCGCCCTCTTCCGAGATGACGACCGAGATGGTGCCTGCTTCAATCTGACTGATGGTGCCTTCCGCGAGGATGCTGCCGCGGGTACCGTAGATTTCCATACGGCACTTTGCCGCTGCGTCCGGAATGTTGAAGTTTGCATCGACGTATGCAAATGCGCCGTTTTCCAGCTCAATCATGGTAGAGGACTGGTCTTCAACGTCGTAGCTGAAGCTGTTGGTGGAGCAGAAGCTGACCACTTTCTTTGCCTTGGAGCCGATGATGTACTGGAGAAGGTCGATACAATGCACGCCCATGTCGGTCAGCGAGCCGCCGCCTGCGAGTGCCTTGACCTGACGCCATGCACCCGGGATGTCCGGATACCAGCAGGTGAGCTGAGCGCGAGCGGAAACGATCTGGCCGAGTTTGCCTTCCGCGATGAGCTGCTTCATGGTCTGATGATAGGTGTGGTAACGCATCATGAGGCCGGTTGCGACCTTGACGCCTTCCTCTGCACAGATGCGGAGGACTTCTTCACCCTCTTCGATGGTGCCGCAGATGGGCTTTTCAACCAAAATCTGCTTCTTTGCCTTTGCCGCAGCGATGACCTGCTCCTTATGGCAGTTGACCGGGGAAGCAATGTAGACCGCTTCGATTTCCGGGTCTGCGAGAAGGTCCTGATAGTTATCGTATGCGCGCTTTGCATTGTATTTTGCGCGGAGCTTTTCAGCAAGCTCCATGTTGATTTCCATAACAGCGATGAGTTCTGCATTGTCTGCCAGCATCATGCCCGGCAGGGTGCGGCGGTCAGCGATACCGCCTGCGCCGATGACGCCCCATTTGACTTTTTTCATTGTACACTACCTCCAAAAAATCAGTTACACTCAGCAACCAGCGGACCTGCGAGTTCTTCGAGGAAGAACAGACGGCCTGCGATGGTCGGCATGTAAGAAGAAGTGACCCACATGGACGGGCCGTAACGCAGAGTCATCCACAAAGACATACCCTGCCACTGCATTCCGCGGGAGAGCGCACCGTCGCAGCCGCCGATGATTCTGTCGGACTGGAGGAAGATGCCCGGGCCGATGGTGTTTGCACGGCACGGAACCAAGGTGGTGCGGCTCTTGAAGCTGGTGATTGCATTCTGCTCGATGGTGAGCGGATGGAGCTTTGCACCGATGCGGTACATCTGCTGCTTCCACTCTGCATCGGAGGAAAATTCCGCAGCAAACTGGGGTTCCCAGAATGCGATGTGGCACATACGGCCGATACCGAAGGTGGTAATCATGCGAGCGCCTTCCGCTTTGAGCGCGGCAATCTTTTCCGGATAGGTCGGGAGGTTTTCCTTGGTTGCGAAGTTGCGCTGGCTTACCGGCACACCCTTATTGAGCTTGCCGTAGAACGCATTGGTCATCGCATAGGTGAAGGAGCCCGGGTTGGACGGGTCTAAGGTATTGCCGTCGCCGTCTGCCCATTCGTCCATGTTGAAGCCATAGACATGAGAGCAATCGATATCCCACTCGTTTAAGAAGTAGGTCGCCCAGCGGTACATACCCATCGGGCCTGCCGGCAGGATCATGATGAGTTTTTTGCCGTCGTCACGAGCGCGCTTGATTTCGTTTGCGATTTCGTGACCCATCATCATATCGAATTCAGCCACGTTTGCACACGGAATCGGCTCGAAGTCCGGATGCCAGAAATCCTGACGCTTGGTGATTTCTTCTGCCGGGTTGGAGCAGCAAGCATCAATCTTTTCGAAATCCCAGCCTGCCGGATAGAAGCCTTCCAGCAAGGAACCCTTAACAGTACTCAAAAAATTCACGGTAACATCTCCTCTTATTTTTTATTTTACGGCAAGTGCCGTTTGCAACAAGCTCTGGAATGGGCTTTGCACATGATAAAGCCCTCGGCGTACTGAACGCCCGACTGCAAACCGCGGTAGCGCGAGCTTGCGCGCACCCACTCGACAAAGTCGATTTTGTCGTGCTCCAGCATCCATTTGATCTGACTCTCGTGGCACTCAAGCGCACGGAGTTTTAACTCGATTTCTTCGGTGATATCGACATACTGCTCGGGCACAAAGCCGTGACCGCCCAGAGTGTCCATATAATAAATCGGAACGACTGCTGCCGGGTTTTCGAATTCCGGGAACATATGCGGCACACTCGCGGTGAAGCTTGCTTCAAACACGATTTTGCTGACCTCGACATGGTCCTGCATATAGTCCTCGGGGTTATGGGTGATGATGAAATCCGGCTGGACCTCGCGGATGATACCGACCACACGGCGGTAGGTTTCCCAATAGTCGCGGCCGACGACACAGTCACCGATATCAACGTTGAAGACCTTCTTTGCACCAATCATCTCGCCTGCAAGCTCGGCTTCCTTTGCACGGATTTCGCCAAGCTCCTTCGGCATGATGACGGCATGACCCATATTGCCGTTTGCGACATGGGCGAGGTACACATTATGACCTTCTTTAACCAGGCGTGCCAAAGTACCGTAACAAGCGATTTCCAAATCGTCCGGATGGCAGCCGATTGCCAAAACATTCATGGTGAATTCTCCTTATTCTTATAATATATTCCAGTATAACACAAAGATTTTTCAATGTCTATGCAAATTTTCTTTTCTTTATTTTTCATTTCAGTAAAAAAAAGGTACACAAGCGGAGAAATATGGTGTATAATGAAAATACTTGTAAACTTAACTGAGGTGAATAACATGAATCAACTGGATCAAAAAGCAATTAATACGTTGCGCGTTTTGTCTGCTGAAACCGTTCAGAAGGCAAAATCCGGTCATCCGGGTCTCCCGCTCGGTGCCGCTCCCATCGCATATACCATTTGGGCAAAGGCAATGAAGCACAGCCCGAAGAATCCGAAATTTGTGGACCGCGACCGTTTCATTCTCTCCGCGGGTCACGGCTCGGCAATGCTCTATACCATGTTCCATCTGTTTGGCTACGGCCTCTCCATGGACGACCTCAAGAGCTTCCGTCAGGCAGGAAGCCTCACCCCGGGTCATCCGGAATACGGCCACACCGCGGGTGTTGAAATCACCACCGGTCCGCTCGGTCAGGGCATTGCAAACGGTGTCGGTATGGCAATGGCGGAAGCACATCTTGCCGCGAAGTTCAACCGCCCGGGTCACGAAATCGTGGACCATTACACCTACGTCCTCTGCGGCGACGGCTGCCTCATGGAAGGTGTTGCTGCGGAAGCGGCGTCTCTCGCAGGTACTTTGGGTCTCGGCAAACTGATTTTGCTCTACGACTCCAACTCCATCACCATTGAGGGCAACACCGACATCGCATTTACCGAAGATGTGGTCGCTCGCTTTGAGTCCTACGGCTGGCACACCCAGTCGATTGACGACGGCAACGACATTGACGCGATTGAGTCTGCAATCAATGCGGCGAAGGCGGTTTCCGACAAGCCGAGTCTGATTAAGATTACCACCGTCATCGGCTACGGCTCCCCGAAGGCGGGCAGCGCTTCCTCGCACGGCG
>JAZQIE010000156.1:0-22108 GCA_045540975.1 Eubacteriales bacterium | reverse complement strand
CATGGCTACGATCCGACTTCGCAGAAACGATTTTTGCGGAGGCGATACCATGCAAAGCGGATTTTTTCTCGGAGCAAACTCAAAAGACGGGTTTTACTCCCTTTATCACGCCCTGAGCGAAGCTGCCGATAAGATTTACATTATAAAAGGCTGTCCCGGCGGTGGGAAATCCACCTTCATGCGCAGGGTGGAATCGATTTTGGAGTACCCGAGCGAGCGGATTTACTGCTCGAGTGACCCGGATTCTCTGGATGCGGTGATTTTCCCCGAAAAACGGGTCGCGCTGGTGGACGGCACCTCGCCGCACGTTGTGGAGCCTGTCTTCCCGATTGCGTGCGAGGAATATCTCAACCTTGGCGCGTTTGTCAACCCCGACCGTCTTGACCGCGCCGCGGTCAAAGAGACCACCCTGCGCTACAAGGAGAAATTCGCGCGCATTTATCGGCTCACCGCCTGCGCGGGGTTGCTCTCCGAGGAGGCAAATGCGCTCGCGCGCCGCGGTGCGGATGAGACCCAAATCACAAAAAAAGCCGCGGGGATTCTCGCGCGCGAGGTACGGCAAATCGGGAGCGCGGGAAAACTCCTGCCGCGGTTTCTCTCCGCCATCTCCCCGAAGGGCGCGGTCACCCTCTTTGACACGGTGCCGTTTTACGCCGACCGCGTATACGCGCTTGAGGATTCTTACGGTCTTGCCCATCCCCTGCTGGAGGAGATTTCCTCCCGCGCGGTCGCCTTGGGGCACACGGTCTACGCGTGCCGCTCACCGCTGAATCCGTCACAGACCGAGCATCTCATCCTGCCCGAAGCACGGCTTGCGTTTGTCACAACAAATGCGGCGCATCCCTATCCGCACACACCCACGCGAAGACTCCGAATCGATGCAAAGCTTTCCCCCGCATACAAAAAGGCGCATCGGGGGAAACTGAAATTTGCGGCATCCCTCTCAGCCGAACTGGTAGCCGCCGCGTGTGAGGAGCTTTTTGAGGCGAAGCGGATTCACGATGATTTGGAAGCGCTCTATCATCCGTGTGTGGACTTTGACGGAATCTTGCGCGAGGCGGAGGCATTGGCAAAAAAAATCAGCGGAATCTCGCTTTGAGATTCCGCTTTTTTTACTTTAACACCGACATCGGGTCGATTTGCTCTTGGTCGAGCGTGAGTTCCAGATGCAGATGCGAGGGTGATTCCGCTTCCGCGACCGCGGTATCCCCCACATAGCCGATGACATCCCCGATGCCGACCGTGTCCCCCACGTTGCAGGACACCTCCGCATCCAGATTGGAATACACACTCGCGTATCCGCCCGCGTGCTCAACCACCACGGTTTTCCCCATCATGGGGTCATCAATGATGGCGCTCACCGTACCGTTTGAAATTGCGCAGACCTGATCCCCGATTTCGGCTGAGATGTCCACACCCGTGTGTGTCCGCCAATCCCCGAAGGTGGGACTATACACCAGCTCCGACGGCGAAAACGCGCAGACCACCTCACCCGGAAGCGAGGATGCAAACACGTTGACCACCGCCTCAGGCTCGCCCGAGGTCACTTGCGCGGGCGCGGATGCACCCGAGGTTGCGCCGCCTTCATCGAGAAGTTCGGGCGGCTCTTCGGATACGATCGGGACCTCCTCAACAACGGGAAGGTCGGGCGGGTCACCCTCGCCCCAATCGTTTACAATCACAGGCATCTCCGCCTGCTCGGTGGCGCGCTTCATCAGGTATCCCGACACCGCAAATGCGACGAGGCACAAAAACAGAACGGTATAAAATCCAATCGCGCCGATGCGCTTGATTTTTTTCAAACTACAATCCCTCCTTGTCTGGAGGTATTGTACCCGAAATTACATGGGGTTATACAGCCCCAACAGATAGAACAGACCGTAAAATAACGGCTGATGTACCAAATAAATGATGAGTGTGTGCCGCCCGACAAACGCGAGGAATTTTGAGCGGAAGGAATACACCCAATCCGGAAGCGCGCCGTCACGCGCGGCGGCACCGAGTTTTGTTCCGAAAAGAAAGAGCGGCAGCCACGGAAGAAGCGGAAAATAATCCGCCGAAGAAAAGTCGGGCGCCGCGATGCCGAGCATCCACAGATGCTGCGGATTTTCCCAGTATCCCGCATTCACAAGGATAAATGCCGCGTAACAAATCCCGAAGAGAAACAAGTAAAATTTTGCGGAAAATCGCGCAAAAAACTCAGGAAATGCGGCAAAAATCAGAATACAGTACCCCAAAAGGTGCAGAATCCCGAAGCGCACCGTCCCGAGAGGGAGGAAACTCGACCCCAAAGTGAGCGCATAGGCAAACACCAAAAGAAGCGCGCCGCGGCGGAAGTTGTGCCGCGAAAATTCGCTTGAAAATCCGCACAGCACAATGAACACCGAGGAGAAGATGAATTGCAGGACACTCACGAGCGGGTTATACACAAGCCACGCGGGTAGGACACGCAATCCTACCAAGTCGATTGCCGCGTGATACACCAGCATGAGCAGAATCGACGCCCCGCGAAGGGCGTCGAACAGTTCGATTCGCTTAGACATTGAAACGGAAGAGCACGACGTCGCCGTCCTGCATGACATACTCTTTTCCTTCCGAACGCATGAGACCGCGCTCACGGGCAACCGCGGTGGAGCCGCATTCGATGAGGTCTTCGTAACGAATGACCTCGGCACGGATGAAGCCGCGCTCAAAATCGCTATGGATTTTACCTGCCGCCTGCGGCGCGCGTGTGCCTTTGGTAATGGTCCAAGCGCGGACTTCGGGCTCGCCCGCGGTCAGGTAGGAAATGAGACCCAAAAGGTCGTAGCACAAGGTGATGAGGCGGTCGAGACCCGACTGCTCCATGCCCATTTCCTGCAAAAAGATTGCACGTTCTTCCTTGGGAAGCTCCGCGATTTCGCACTCGATTTTCGCGCAAATCGGGAACACCTGCGCCCCTTGGGTCGCCGCATAGTCACGCAAGATGTCGAGGAAGTGACTCTCGCCCGACTCATCCAAGTTTGCGGCGAAGATGACGGGCTTTGCGGTGAGAAGCTCAATTCCCTTCAAAATCTCGTCCTCTTCCTCGCTCCGCTCAAAGCTGCGCGCGGGCTTGCCTTCTTCAAAGTGCGCGTGCAGACGCTCGAGCAAATCCACCTCGATTTGGAGGGATTTATCCCCCTTTAAGAGTTTTTTTACTTTGTCGATACGGCGCTCTAAGAGTTCCATATCGGACAGGACAAGCTCGAGCTCGATGGTTTCAATATCGCGCATCGGGTCGATACTGCCGTCGACATGGACGATGTTTTCGTCCTCAAAGCAGCGCACCACATGGACAATCGCATCCACCGCGCGGATGTGACCCAAGAACTGGTTGCCCAAGCCTTCGCCTCGGGATGCACCTTTTACAAGACCCGCGATGTCCACAAATTCCACCACCGCAGGGGTGACCTTCTTCGGGTTGTAGAGTTTACAAAGCTCGTCAAGGCGCGGGTCCGGTACGTTTACCATGCCCACATTCGGGTCGATGGTGCAGAACGGATAGTTCGCACTCTCCGCACCCGCACTCGTGATTGCATTAAAAAGGGTACTCTTTCCGACATTCGGAAGTCCGACGATACCAAGCTTCATATCATAGTCTCCTTTGAGTTTGCTCATATTATGACAAAATACATTATACCGAAACCGTAATCAAAAGTCAATCTTGTACAACATCCGCTTTTGTGGTACAATCTCCCCGTGAGGTGACAGAATGAAGTATTTGGATTTTCACTCAAATGATGCGGCAATGAATCTTGCCGCGGAATATTATATCACCGAGTGCGACCCGTTTTCGGGTGCGGACATTTGCTGGTTTTGGCGGACTGTCCCCACAGTCGTCATCGGGAAAAATCAGGTGGCGCAGGCGGAGGTAAATCTCCCGTATTTAGAGGAGCATAACATCCGTTTGGTGCGGCGGCATTCGGGCGGCGGCACGATTTATTCGGATACGAACAACCTGATGTTTTCCATGGTGACAAAATCCGAGGATAACGGCATCAATTTCCGCAAATTCACCACACCCATCATTGATTTGTTCCACTCTTGGGGCATTCCCGCCACCCATTCGGGGCGCAACGATATTTTCCTTCACGGCAAAAAACTTTCGGGAAATGCACAGTTTCACCATAACGGCTTCACCGTGCATCACGGCACCATGCTCATCGACTCGGATTTTGATGCACTCGAGCGCGCCATCAACCCCTCCGACGAAAAAATTCGTGCAAACGGGGTTTCCTCGGTGCGCGAGCATGTGATCAACTTAAAGCCGTATTTACCGAGTTTTGTTTCCGAGTCCGGCTTGGAGGACGCACTCCGCGATTCCTTGTGTGACGGCGCGGTATCCTTTACCGAGGCGCAAATCGAAGAGATTTCCAAGCTCGCAAGCGAGCGGTTTGACACATGGGAGATTTTATACGGCAAAGCGCCGAAATTCACGGTCACGCGGACACGCAGACTCTCGGGCGGCACGGTTTCCGCAAGTCTTGACATCCACCGCGGTGTCATTCGCGCGGTGCAGTTTTTCGGTGACTTTTTCGGGGATGCTTCCCCGATGGAGGAAGCACTCAAGGGCATCCCCTACACACGCGAGGATATTTTGGCGGCACTTTCGGATACCCCCCTTCCGCACGCGATGGATACCGGCGAACTCGCAGAGTTTCTCACCGATGTGAACGGGAGGTAGCGCATGGCGACACTTTTGATGTTGGTCATTTTCTGCGGGTTTGTGGGGCTTGGGATTCCCGACTCCATGTTTGGCGCGTCCTGGCCCGCGATTTATTCGGATTTCGGGATTCCGATTTCCTCGGCAAATTTTGTGACGGTGATTTTATCGGTCGGCACCATCATTTCCAGTATGATGAGCGGACGTGTGAATGCGCGGTTTTCCGCGGTTTCGGTCTCGGTGGTGAGTACCCTGCTCACCGCGGTGGGACTCATCGGCTTTTCGGTTTCAAGCAATCTTTGGTTTTTGTGCCTGTTTGCGATTCCGCTCGGGTTTGGCGCGGGCACGATTGACTCGGCGCTCAACAATTTTGTCGCGCTCCATTACAGCGCGTCCGCAATGAATTTTCTGCATTGCTCCTACGGAGTGGGGGTCACGGTCGGGCCGCTTCTCATGTCTGCGGCAATCTCGGGTATGGGTTGGCGGCGCGGATACCTCATCGCGTTTTGTATTCAACTGGTGATTACACTCATACTTTTGCTCTCCACACCGCTTTGGAGCCGTGTGGGCGGGAAAAAGAATCCCGAGGCGGAGACCGCCGCACTGCTCACCCTCTCCGAGACCGTGCGGCTTCCCGGACTTCCGTTTGTGCTGGTGATGTTTTTCACCTCGTGCGGCATTGAATTTACCTGCGGAAACTGGGGCAGCACATTTCTGGTGGAAGCGAAGGGACTTACCCCCGATGCCGCGGCGCGGCTGGTGACCTTGTACTATGTCGGCATCACGGCGGGGCGGTTTTTGTCGGGCATGCTTGCCACACGGCTGGATGCATCCCGCATTGTGAAAATCGGACTCATTTGTGTCCTCGGCGCGATTTTCCTCCTTTTCCTGCCCGGCTCTGCGCTGATTTCGGGCGCGGGACTCTTTTTGGTAGGCTTGGGAAACGGGCCGATTTTCCCGAATCTCGTCCATCTCACACCGCGGTTTTTCGGGGAGCGCGCGTCGGCGTCCGTGATGGGCATTCAGTTTGCCGCTTCGTATACAGGAACCCTACTCGTCCCCATGCTCTTCGGATTTTTAACCAAAGCATTCGGACTCACCCTTCTCCCCTTCTATCTGCTCATCTTTTTTCTCCCGCTCCTATTTTCATTTTATAAAACAAGCAAGAGGAATGTCGAGTGACATTCCTCTTTGGTTTTTTATTGTGAAACAACAAGGTTCCGGGGCACCCGACCGCAGTCTTTGATTGCGTGACGGGTCGGGTTCTTATTGTATTTTATATTCCCAAGCCACGATGTCGCCTGCCTTGAGTTTGTACGATGAGCAGCCCACATTGGGGCTTGTGCCGTTGACCGAATAGACCCAACCCGACTGCGCGCCCGCATCGAATTCATAGAGATTTCCGATGCCCTCGATGTACGCACTCTCATATACGGGCGAGGTGGTAAATTCCATCAAAATCCCGTGCTCGCGGCACATCCGCACCAGCAGGTCGAACACGCTCTCTCCCTCGCGAAATTCCGTCTCAAGTGGTGGAAGCAGCCAGCCCGAACTTGGGACAAGCTCGCGTTTTTCCTCGTCTAACAGTTTTATGTTTTGGGAAAGCGCGGCGCAGGAGATGGAAATTGCGACCGTCTCAACCTGCGGTGGCGCGGCCTCCTCGGTCGGTTTGACGGTTTCGGTCGGGGTCTGCACGGGCTCTGCTTCAAGCCGCGGAAGCGTGATTTCCGCAGGGCTTATCAGCGCGCCGTCAAGGGGTGTTTTTGCGCAACCGCAAAGGAGGACGAGCGCAAGCAGAAGACACAGTTTACGCATTTGCCATCTCCAAGAGGTCATACACCATCTGCGCGATTTCGCATCTCAAAATGTCGCGCGTGCCATCTTCCCCTTGCCACGAAACGCCCAAATACTCCGCCGCGCGGGAGACCATCAGGTTTGCCTCAAAAACCGTGATATGGGCAGACGGGTCAAACATCCCGTTGGTGCGGCCCTTGACGATGCCGCTTGCGGTTGCGGCGCAGACCGCACCGTAATACCAATCGGTCGGCTTCACATCGGAGAGGTGGCACTCCCCACCCGTAAGTCCCAGCGCACGGGTTATGAGCGCGCAAAATTCGGCTCTTGTCATGGGTGCATCGGGCGAGAACGCACCGTTGGGAAAGCCTGTGAGCAAGCCATGATTTGCAAGCGCTTCGATGGCGGTTTTGTTTGGATGCGCGGTCACATCGTAAAAGACACTCACCTTACGGGAAACCCCGCTCATATCGTAGAGTGACCCGTCATCCAGGGTGGTCGCAACCAAAGCGAGGACCGCCTGTTCGGTTGCCATGCGGTTGGTCTCGCCGTCTTTTTCATGAGAAAAGCCGTCTTTGGTGCGGAAGGAAAGTAAGGCTTCGGTGTCGGTCGAAAGCCCGAGGGCGGCACGCGCAATCAGGATTTGCGCGGCGGTCTCGCAGGTGGTGGGGGTGATACCGTCAAGGAACTTGACCCCCGCATTGATTGCGGCTTTCTCACCCGAATCCGCGATTGCGGTCAGCGCCATTGCGGTGAGGTCGACATCCGAGGAATCCCCCGAAAGACTCCAGCCGCCGTCCTCATTTTGCGCGGCGAGGATTTCCTCGAGGTAGCCGTCACCGAGAGCGAGGCGCGCCCAAATCGCACCGTTGATGCCCTGCTTGAGCACCGCTTCTTTATCGGAAAGGGGTGCGGTCAAATCAAAGCCTGCCACGTTCTTCGGGTCTGCGCCAAGCGCTTTGAGGGCAAGCACGGTGCGGCTGTACTCGGTGTATTTGCGTGTGCTGAGGACCCCATTTGTCTTTTGCACCGCGTCAATTACCGAGCGGAAGTATCCGTCCCACTCGCTCTGCGGAAGGTCTGCACCGCCGCGGGAGAGTGCGATGACCGACCATTCCGAGCCAAAGCCCGAGACCGAAAGGTCAGCCAAGTATTCCTCGAGGTCGAGCGGGTTCTTCTCCGGCTCGCGGGAGATACTGCCGCCGCCGCCACCGCCGCCGTAACTTGGCGCTTTCACCGAGGCGGTTACCAAGTAATAGGTCTCCCCACCCGTGGAGCAGTAAAGTGCAAGAGAAACGGGTGCGGAAAAATCGGAGGTTTCTCCGTCCAGTTCCGCATAGCACGGATGGAGCGAGGACTTCCAAGAGAGGCTGACGTCGGAAAGGTCGGTGCCGTACGGAAGGGTTACGGGGATGACAAACGGGTCTTCCTCGCTTCCGTCACCTTCCATGGGGCGTCCGTTTAGAAGGTAGGTGGTGGTGTAGGTGGTGTAATCGGTTTCCTTGGTCATGGTGACCGTGGTGTCGTTTAGGGTAAGCTCGGTCAGGATTGACAGACTCCCCCAGGTCGCACCGATGTCCTCACCGCCCGTGACCGAGTAGTGGACCTCGAGTTCACTCTCCGCCTCCAGCACGGTATCAAGACCCATGTTGGAAAAGCGGTCGTCATTGATTGCGCACAGCCAACCCGAAAGTTTGCCGTGGTCGAGTTCACTCAGCCCGTCAAGGGATGCGAGATAGTTACCGTACTCGGTGGCTTCAATCACGTGCGGGATTTCCGCGTCCTCAAGGGCTTCTCGGAGAACTTCTGTCCCCGTCATGCCCTCCTCACCCTCTACGGTGAGGGTATAGGCAGGTGCGGGGTCGTTTGAGACCGTGCCGCGATACACATACACGGTATACGTACACGGTTCTTCCGCAAATGCGGAAATCGGCGCAAGTGTCAGTACAAGCGCAAGGATGAGTGCGAGTAGTTTTTTCACGGTAAAATACCTCCTTAAAATATTCGACAGTTGTGCACAGGAGCAGAAAAAAGACGGCCGCGGTGTAAAAATGGGTACACCACAGCCGTCTGCTTTTCTGTCTTTTTACCGCGCTTTTGCGCTCGCACACAACCAAGTCTTCTGACTTATGCGCTCAAACGGGGACTGCCAAGCCTTCTCAGTTTGCACCAATGACCGACTTTCGTCTCACGGCAGACTCCTCGCGCAAATACAGCTACGGGGATAGTTCCGGGCTCTCACCGGATTCCTTTTATCCCTTGCCGAACCTTCGACGCGGGACGATTGTATGTCTTATTCGTTTTTGACATCTTAACACAGCTTGTGAAACTTGTCAACTTTTTGCGGTTTACCTATTGCAAACTTTCGGGAAAGTGGTATAATATATTCTCGCAAACAAAAAGTTTGGTATAACAAAACCGGAGGGGTTTTTATGGACATCGGCAGGAAAATCAAAGAACTGCGGCAGCTCAACGGGTTGACGCTTGGGGATTTGGCGTCCCGAAGCGAACTCACCAAGGGGTTTTTATCGCAGGTGGAACGCGACCTCACCGCACCGAGCATTGCAACGCTTGTGGATATTTTGGAGGCGCTGGGGACCAATCTCTCCGACTTTTTCCACGAAGAGCCCGAGGAGAAGATTGTGTTCTCCGCGCAGGACTTTTTTGAGGACGTGCGCGAGGATTACAAAATCGAGTGGGTGGTCCCGAACGCGCAGAAAAACGAGATGGAGCCGATTGTGCTCACACTCTCGCCGCGGGCAAGGAGCATGGAACTTTCCACACACAAGGGCGAGGAATTCGGCTATGTGCTCAAAGGAACCGTCACCTTGGTGCGCGGCAGTAAGAAAATGAAGTTAAAGCCCGGCGAGACCTTTTATTTCGACGGGTCAAAATCGCATTATTTATACAATCACGGGGCAAGCGACGCCAAGGTACTTTGGGTGACCACGCCCCCATGGTTTTAAGGAGTGGGTAGAATGGAACAGAAAAAACTGATTGAATTTCGCAATATTGTCAAAAGTTTTGACGGTCAAGTGGTACTAAAAGGGGTCAATCTCGATATTTTTGAGAACGAATTTGTCACCCTGCTCGGGCCGTCCGGCTGCGGCAAGACCACCTTACTTCGGATCCTCGGCGGTTTTCTGGACGCGGATGAGGGAAGCGTAATTTTTGACGGGGCGGAGATTTCCCAAATCCCCCCGTATAAGCGCGAGCTGAACACCGTGTTTCAGAAATACGCGCTTTTCCCCCATCTGAGTGTGTATGAGAACATCGCATTCGGTCTCAAAATCAAGAAGATGAGTAAAGACGTCATTGACCAGAAGGTCATGAAGATGTTAAAACTCATCGGTCTTGAAGGCTATGAGAACAAAAACACCACCCTGCTCTCGGGCGGTCAGCAGCAGCGTGTTGCGATTGCGCGCGCACTGGTCAACGAGCCGAAGGTACTGCTTCTTGACGAGCCGCTTGCCGCGCTGGACTTAAAGCTCCGCAAGGAGATGCAGTACGAGCTCAAACGTATCCAGCAGGAGGTCGGCATCACCTTTATCTTTGTCACCCATGACCAGGAAGAAGCGCTCACCATGTCGGACAAAATCGTGGTCATGAAGGACGGTGAGATTCTGCAGGTGGGTACTCCCGAGGACATTTACAACGAGCCCGCCAACCGCTTTGTGGCAAACTTCATCGGCGAGAGCAACATCTTGCCCGGCATCATGCCCGAAGACCGCAAGGTGATTTTCGACGACATCACATTCGACTGTGTGGATGTCGGCTTTAAGGAAAACGAGCCTGTGGATGTGGTCATCCGCCCCGAGGATATCGACATTGTAGAAGTCGGCAAGGGCAAGATGAACGGCGAGGTGCTCAGCGTACTCTTTAAGGGTGTGCATTACGAAATCATTGTGGAGACCGTGCCGGGCACAAGTGTCACGGTGGATATGAGTGTCATCCGCAATCAGGATGTCACAAGTGCGGACGGGTCGGAGAAAATCAGCGCGTCCAACTTCTATGTGGATTTGGAGGACGTCAAAGACCTCGACGATAAGGAAATCATCGCGCGCTCGAATGCGCAGGCGTGGGACACCGAAACCGAGGATTACGTCTCGATTGCAAAGATTGAGTATGACTTAAAAGAAGAGTTGGGGCAGTACCCCGTTACCTTCACCACCGCAAAAGGCACGAGTATTGAGCGCACAATTTTCGTGGTGAATCAGCCGTTTGTCAAAAACGAAAAGGCAAACGAAGGTGTCATGGCGTTTAACTTCTTTAAGACCGTGGACGAGATTTTGGAATCTCAGGCGCTGGATACCGACCTGAAGACCTGGGCGAGCGCTCAGGGCTGGAAGCTCACCAACGAGGACGAGAGTGTGGACCTCGCGGTGGATTACGATTTCGAGCCCGAGGACGTCAAGGAAGGGGTTTACAAAATCACCTTCTGGACCACAGGCCGCGAATTTAAGATTCACACCACGGATTATTCCGAGGTGGGAAGTGAAGTGGGTCTCACCTTCTTCCCCGAGGATATCCATGTCATGTCAAGGATGGTATTCTAAATGAAACGGTTTTCACAACTCGCGCTCCCGTATATCGTGTGGGCGGCACTCATGCTGATTTTGCCGATGGCACTCATCGCGCTCTATTCCTTCACCCGCCACGGCAACGCCATCGTCTCGTTCTCACTTACGCTGGAGCATTATCAAAAATTCTTTACCGACCCCGACTTCCTCATCGTGCTGGGGCGCTCGCTTTGGATTGCGCTTGAAACCACGGTGATTTGTCTCTTACTCGGCTATCCCGCCGCGTATTTCATCTCCCGCTCATCCGAGAAAATGCAAAATATTCTGGTGCTCTGCATCACCCTGCCCACCTGGATTAATATGTTAGTGCGCACCTATGCCTGGATTGGGCTTCTCTCCGAGGGCGGTCTGATTGCGCAGATTCTGGGACTGTTCGGACTTTCCGAGGGCGAGCTTTTGTACACCGAGGGCGCGGTGCTGCTTGGCATGGTGTATAACTTCCTGCCCTTTATGATTCTGCAGATTAACACCTCGCTTTGCAAGATGGACGCATCCCTCCTCGAGGCGAGTGCCGACCTTGGCGCGAGACCTTCTGCAACCTTCCGCAGAGTCACCCTGCCGCTCTCCCTTCCGGGTGTCATCAACGGGATTACGCTGGTGTTCTTGCCTGCGGTCTCCTCGTTCTTCATCCCGAAGCTCTTGGGCGGCGGTCAGTATTTCTTAATCGGTAACCTCATCGAGAATCAGTTTATCACGGTTGGCGAATGGAACTTCGGCAGCGCGATTTCCATGGTCATGGCGGTCATCATGATGCTCATGATGATGGCGGTGCGGAAGGTGGAAAACCGTAACCGCGGCGGAAAGGAGGAGTAGCATGAAGCAGTCAAACCGTATCTTCGGAAAAATCCTGATGGCGCTCATGATCGTCTTCTTCTACCTCCCCATTCTGTATATGATCGTGTTCTCCTTCAACGAAAGCAAATCCCTCACCGCGTTTTCCGGCTTCTCTCTGCGCTGGTATCGGCATATGCTGGAATCCCGCGATATGATGCAGGCGTTATACACCACCTTCTCGGTGGCGCTTCTTGCCACCGCGATTTCCACCGTGGTGGGTACGATTTCGGCAATCGGGCTGAGCAAATCCCGCCGTATTGTGCGTGAGGTGATGGCGCAGGTCAACAACCTCCCCCTCATGAACCCCGAAATCGTCACCGCGATCGGGTTTATGCTCCTCTTTATCACCTTCCGTATCGAGAAGGGATATGCGACCATGCTGCTTGCACATATTGCGTTTTGTATCCCGTATGTCATGCTCTCGGTCATGCCGAAAATCCGCTCGCTTGACCCAAACCTCGCGGATGCCGCGATGGACCTGGGTGCGACCCCGTGGCAAGCGCTCACCAAGGTCATTGTGCCGCAAATCGCACCGGGCATTGTCTCGGGTGCGCTGATTGCGTTTACCATGTCCATTGACGATTTCATCATTTCGTATTTCGTCACGGGCGGCGGGGTGAAGAATTTGAGTATCATGGTCTATACCATGAGTAAGCGCATCAACCCGAGCATCAACGCGATTTCCACACTCGTTGTGGTCATCATCACGGTCTTGCTCCTTGCCATCAACCTGCTCCCCCTCCTTGCGGCAAAGCGCCAAAAGAAGGCGGAAATCGGTCACCGCCGCTGGATTGCGCCGGTTGCGATTGCGGTGGTGCTTGCGCTCTCGATCGGGCTTTTCTCCAACTGGAAGCGCGGAGACGGATACCTGCCGTTTGAGGGCGAGACCTTGTACTTCTACACCTGGGGTGAATACACGGGCGAGAACATCCTCTCGGATTTCGAGGAGCTCACGGGTGCGACCGTGGTCATGGAAAACTTCGATTCCAACGAGCAGATGTACATCAAGGTGGCAAACGGTGCCGCGTATGATATTTTGGTCCCGAGTGATTACATGATTGAGCGGCTGATTGCGGAAGACCTCCTCCAAAAGCTCGACCACAGCCAAATCACTTGTATGGACAATATCTCCGACCATTTGCGCGGTCTCCCCTACGACCCGCAAAACGAGTACTCGGTGCCGTACTTCTGCGGTATGGTGGGCATTGTGTATGACACCACCAAGGTCTCGCTCGAAGACCTTGAGCGTGAGGGGTACAATATCTTCCTGAACGAAAAGTACCGCGGTGATATTTACCTCTACGACTCCGAGCGTGACAGTTTCATGATGGCGCTCAAAGCCTTGGGGTATTCCATGAACACCGAAAACGAGGACGAAATCAACGAGGCGTATGAGTGGCTGCTCCAATGTGTCCGCACCATGGAGCCCGAAATCGTCACCGACGAGATTATCGACAATATGGCGCAGGGCAGAAAGGCGCTGGGGCTTATCTACTCGGGCGATGCAACGTATATCATGTCGGAAAACGAGGACATGGGCTTCTACCTGCCCGAGAGCGGTACCAACCAGTGGTCGGATGCAATGGTCATCCCGAAAAACGCCAAAAACCCCGAGCTTGCCCACGCGTTTATCAACTATGCCGCGGCGTATGACGGCGCGTATGACAACTCGAGTTATGTCGGCTACACCGCAACCAACGAGGAGGTATTCCAAGACCTCTACGGTCCGGGCGGCGACTTTGAAGGCATCAACGCCTATGAATACCGCACCGACAACGAAAACGACGAGGTCTTTACCTACAACGAGGAAATCCGCAAGATTTTAAGTAATCTGTGGAGTAAAGTCAAAATTGCCGCCTCCAACGCGGGATAAAGAAGAAAACAACCGAGGGAATTCCCTCGGGTGCTCTTTTTTCCATTGACAGTTGTGGGTTTCGGGTATATGATAGAAGCACAATTTCGGAAAGGATGATTTACGATGAGAAAAACACTTGCACTGCTTTTGTGCGTAACCATGCTGCTGTCATTCGCGGTTGCGGTAAACGAGGCGCACGCGGCGGGGCTTTCAAACTTCACCGCGACAAACGAATATGACGGACGGTTTTTGGACGTTTCCGCGTCGGATTGGTTTTACGAAAGCGTGGCACTCTCCTATGAACTGGGGCTTGTGAAGGGCAAAAGCGAGACCGCATTTTCCCCGTCGGGCGAGATGACGGTTGCCGAGGCGATTGCGCTTGCCTGCCGTATCCACAGCATCTACAACACCGGAAAAGCCGAGTTTGAGCAGGGCGCACCGTGGTACGACGTGTATTTGAATTACGCGGCGGCAAACGGCTGGATTTCGGGGTCCGCGGATATTCTGATTGTCGGCACCTCGGAGCTTAGCGCGACCGAGTCCATTCGCCGCGCGGATTTTGCGTTTTTGTTCAGCAAGGCGCTGCCCGAGAGCGAATTTGCCGCAATCAACACGATTGAGGATGGCGCAATCCCCGATGTTGCGCCGGGGATTTACTTCACCGATGCGGTGTATCAGTTCTACCGCGCAGGTGTCCTGACAGGAAATGACACCTACGGCACCTTTGCTCCGTACAGCAGTATCCGTCGCTCCGAGGTTTCCACCATTGCGACCCGTATGGTAGACCCCTCCCTGCGCAAGACCGTGGAATTTGAGAAAAAAGCGACGGAAAGCAATCTGTATTGCTACCCGTACACCGACGTTCCCGATTTCGGGGTTGTGGTTCGGGTCTCGGCGCATTCCAACAAGCGCTTTGACGATCTCATCCGCTATCTTTACTCCTCGGAGGCGGTGCTCGACAGCAGATACGGGAAGGATTTCGTCAATCTCTATGCCGCCGAGCTTGAAAAGCATGGCTATATCTACCAAGGCTTTGCCTTGAGTGAGGATGAGCGCACCTTCCTCGTGTATCGCAACGGGGAGCGCGGTGTGATGATCGGCACCCTCCTTTCCGAGGACGGCACCGAGTACATCTCGGTGGTTTACGGCCCCTACGAATCCCTTTTGGAATAGACAATAAACACAACACCCGAGAGAAATTCTCGGGTGTTTCTTGTTTAGGCAGTATTCCAAACCGTCCGCACCCACGCGCTGTCCTCGACATAGACCCGTGTAAAACCGTATTCTCTCATGCCGCGATTTGGTCATAGCGCGCGCTGTTTAAGATTTCCAGCATCAAATCATACGGGGTCATGTCGGACACGCTTCCGTCCGCGACCATGGAAAACAGCTTGGGTGTGCAGCCCGAGACAAGCGCGACCCCCTGCTCGTTTTTGGTGATCGGCTGATGGTTGTTTCGGCTTTCCACATTCCAGAACACCACGCGCGGCAGGGTGTATCCCTCCTCCTCAAACATCCGCTTCGCGGATTCGAAGTTGGTGAGAGATGCATCCCTTGTGCAGAGGTCAAACTCCATATCCGAGACGATGTACAGGGTTTTGGGGAGTTCCTCCTGCGGCAGGTTGTGATCGATTGCGGTGTCCAAAATCAGTTCAAACACCCGCAACAGATTGGTGTTTGCCACCTCGTTGAAGCTCGCGCAATAGCGCACCTTCTCCAAAATGGTCTCCCCCTTGATTTCCACAAGGCGCGGATTCTCCGAGAAGGTGATGAAATGATTGTGAAACTTCCCGCGGTTTTGCTCGGCAAAATAAATCCCAAGCGAGAGCGCAACCGTAATCGGGCGTGTTCTTCCGCCGTACATCGAGCCCGACCCATCCACCACAACCAGCGCGTTCTCCTCGCTCGCAAGCGGCGGCAAGGCGTTCCATGTGGTGTCGATGGCGGTGCACTCCTCCTCGCTCACGTTTCGCTCAAAAAACGGGGCGATGACTTCGTACGGCACAAGGGTGTCGGTATGTAACTTCGCGCGCCCCTGCCCGACCCGATTTAAGAATTCGCCGTAGCGTTCAAAGTCGTTGCGCAAAAACGCCTCGCGGTACTTAAACAGCGCTTTGGACGGCTGTTTTTCGTAATCGAAGGTGTAATCCCGCTCGCGCAGGTTGTTTTCCAAAATACGCAGATGCTTGCGCAGACGGACGAGCGTCTTGCGGTAAGCACGGTCCTCGATTTTGAGAAAGCGCGCAATCTTCTTTGCCGCCTTCACGGTCTCGGGATTGGAGGCATTCACAGACGGAAGCCATTTCCCAAGCAAAGAGACACTCCCGCCCTCGTTCATGGCGGTGATGTCCGCGCGGAGTTGATCACGAATGAGTGCGAGGGCATCGTACTCAAGCGGTGTCCCGAATAAAGCGAGCAGGTCATCGTATCTGCCGTACTCCGCCACCGCGTGCAGATTCTTGCGCGCCGAATCCGGTGCATTGTGTGCAAGCCAGCGCAGGCAGGTGCGGAAGACACGTCTCTCACCCAAGCCCCCTCGGATGTCGCGCGCGAAAAACAGCAGCTTCATGGCAAGGGTTTTGTCCTCGGTGAAGGCGCGCAGAAACCGTTTGGTAATCTCCTCGTCACTCTCGTAACGAATCGCACCCACGGTCGCAAATAAATCCAGACAATCCGATGCGGTTGTGCCGTAAGTCACCGCGCCGTTTTCGGTGTGTGTTTTGTTTTCTTTGAGAAATTCTGTCATGAAGCTCACTCCTTTTTTCATGATACAAGGCACACAACAATTAATCTCTGTTTCAAGATTAGAATCTGTTCGTTTGATGTTGCTGTTCGTGCCTTTCAAATTGACCCGGGTGGGAGTTGAACCCACCGTCACGGGGATTTCGAGGTCCCCGCTCGGCCGCGGGGGCGTTTCAAGATGCCTTGCGGCGTTGGTAATTCGCCCGTGGCGGGACGAATGGGCGGATACAATCTCCGTCACCGCCCCGTCTCGGACGTTTCCCGTCTATCTTTCGATAGCTCCTCTTTGCCGTGAGGAATTCTTTCTGCGGCAGACATCTTTCGCGGGAAAAAACAAGATGCGCGTTACCTCCCGTTGGGGCTTTCACCCAACCTCTCCTGCTTATGAGGCAGGTACTCCTTTTTTGGAGCCAGGGCATTTTCCGTATATTGCTGCGTGCATCTTTACAAGGCGCATCGGGTTACCCCGGGGGTTCAGAGAAGTCTTAGCCCCCGAATTTTCAAAGTTGCAGTGTGCGCCTTTTGTGACTTTAGTATACCGCCAAATTTTCCCACCATCACGGAAAAAAAGCTGCGAATTAAAATTCACAGCTTTTTTGACTCTTTAATTTTTCGATGATTTTCGCTTTGAAGGTGTCATCCCCCACCACCTCCGCCATCGGGCCGAAGGAGAGCACGCGAATGACCATTTCGGGCAAATCGTCGCGCGGGTACTTGATGTGCAGGAGGTAGCGGTCACCCGACCGCTCGGCGCGTTTCTCGAAATGTGCAAAGTGCATCATGCATCGCTCGAGTGCGTTGCGCTCGTCACGGATGTTTAAGGTAATCCATGCGTAGTCGGTTTCGGGAAGCGGCGAGTCGATAACGTCCGTGCCGTGGTAGGGCTTGCATTTGGTAATGCGCGCGAGGTTGACCGTCCGCACAAACGGGCAGCCCGAGGTAACCAGACGGAATTTATCGTCCTTTTCCGAGTATTCCAGCCGCTTCGGGATGCAGCGCGCATAAATTGTCCGTCCCGTGCGGCTGACCAGTTCGAGTTTGATGTTTTGCCCCGTCTTCATCGCGGAGAGGATGGTCTGAAATCGCCTTATGTAGCTCTCGTCCTCAAACGGGTCCCCGTCGCCGTATTGGTCATACACCCGATAATCCTCGGATGTGAAAAGCGGCTCGACATCGTCGAGATTCGGGAAGGTCACACCGAAAAGTCGGATGCGCGGGTCGAGTGAAATCGCTTTCAGCCAGCGCTTTTGCAGAAGGGTGAGCGGCATGGTGGGTTTGTGGACAAGCGGGGTTTTCGCCCCCTTGAGCAGCTGCCATTTCTCGCCTTTCAGCGCGGGCAGTACGGTCAGCATACTCTCCCCAAAGGCATACTCGGACACGATTTCACGGATACGGCGCTCGTCCGCCTCCCCGTCTTGCACCGCGGAGAGAATCCGCGCAACCGCGTTGTAGTAGGCAGAGTAAATCTCGTGGAATATCATGCCTCCACCTCCTCAAGCCCGTACATCCGGTAAAGCTCGTCCAAATCGTGTTTGAATTGCGCCTCCAATGCTTTGTTGGAAAAGCGAAGGTCGGTGATGCGGCAGATGAAGGTGCGAATCCACGGAATCATCTCACCGATGTCATACACATCCGCGGAAAAGCGGTAGGCAGAGTCGCTGAGCTTTTCCACCGTGCCGATTCGTTTCTCGCGCTCAAGACGGTTGATGATATGCCCTTCATGCGGCGCGACACAAACCGTGAACTCCACGTGCTCCAAGCGGTTTCGGGATGCGGTCACGCCCCACATCTTCCCTTGCATTTCGGAAAGTTCTGAGCGGAGTGCATCAAAATTTTCGCACGGCGCTCCGAGTTTGACATCCGAGAGATAGTCCATACGGAAGGATTTGATACAATCAAAATCCGGCTGATATGCCAAGAGATGCTGCCTGCCGTTTTGGACGCTGATGAAGATACGCAAGGGGACGATTTTGTTCTCGCGCGGCTCATCACTTCGGCGGCTCATATTCCGTACCGTGACAAACCGTTTCTCCCGCATCGCGCAAAACAAACGCTCGGCCACAATGCTGTCAATCGCGGAGGTGATATAGTGGTGCTTAAAGCCGAAGCGGTCGGGGGTCCGCTCTTGTTTGTCGAGCAGGTAGGAGCCCACAACACCGCACGGCGCCACCTCGGAATAGAAATTAAGCACATCGGTGAGGGTATCAATCGGAACATCGGGCGCGCGGTGGTACAGCAGTTTCCGACCGTGCTTCTCCCCGATAACAATCCCTTGCTCGATGTATTCCTTGAGTTTTTTGCGCACGGTGGATTCGTCAAACACCATCGGCGCGGTAAAGAGAGAGAGTTTTGCATCGATTCTCTCCAAAATCTCGGCAAGCGACAATGCGGTCTCGGGTGCGGAGAGAAGGTCAAGCAGGAGAAAGTGCAGCGTGATGTCACCGTCGGTAAAGCTTTTGGCTTTGAAGGCTTTGTAAAACGGGTTGTGCTGCGACACACGGCTGTCCACCGAGAGAAACACGTTCTTCCCCTCGGGCGTGCGGGCAAAACTCATGTAATCCCCAAGCCAACTCTCCATCCTGCGCCGCTCATCGTCATAGGTCCGCGCGCTTTTTCGGTTGTATTCCTCACGACTCTTAAAGCCGTACACATAAAACTCGCGCATATACGCGCGAATGCGCTCGAAATTCTTCACCAGCTCGTTGTATGCCGACACCTTCCCCACCTCCTTCTCGTAATATGAGATAGACCTCGTTGCCGCAAGGCCAAAAATCAATTTATTATTTCATTGATCTCACAAGGAAGTCCATTTAAGTATAACCTATATCCCTTAATGATAAATCCCGATATATCATCCGCATGATTGATGCCTCTCGTGACAAATTCTTTTGTTATTTTATCACTTGACGGGTATATCCAATTATTTCTAATCCAAAGACCCAGACTAAAATGCATCATCACTAAATCTTCTTCGGTGCAATCCCTTATATACGCAATATCTTCATCTGACAAGCTTTCGTCAAGAAGTTTATATGCCTCATTCAAATTAGCGGGAATACCGTCCTCATTTGAAACATTTACAGTCTCTGTTTCTTCTGAATGAATACTTTGATAATCTGACTTCTCATTGCTTATATGATCACTTTTTGAGCAGCCACAAAGAATAATACAAATGCATAATAAAATAGCCGGCACTTTTTTCATAAATATATTCTCCTTATTGTCAACAATATTCGACACGCTTTCTATAAAGACTGTATCATCCGGATGCCAATTTTCAAGTGAAAACTCGTATCAAGTTAGTAGTTGAAATTATACCTTACATTACTCCCAATTTGGTGCTTTTTATTATATACAAATTATAAATTCAGATATGTTGTGAATTTTGGAAACAACTGTGTGGGCATCCTTCCCCAAAATGTTGTCATCCGGATAATCTGCATCAATGTTATTTTCGTGGAGTCGCAAAAGATATTTTGCTGCATCCTCGGTACGCTTAAATGATTTTTCAAATGTTGCAGGGAAAGAGCACGGTAATATTGGTTTTTCTGTCTTTACAGCTTCCGTAATTTTTTTGCCTATTTCCTCAAAAAGAAGATTGTTATCTGTATATTCTGCCTCGTTACGTGAAATTTCCTTTTTTGTGACAACCATAGTCAAATGGGGGATTGAACGCTGTGCCTGTTTGCAGGTAATGTCCCCTCCCGCAAAAAACACCGATGCCATATGATGAGAAGCCGCTATGTATGAATCTATATCCACTTCGCCTATGTATTTCCCGTCAAGTTTATAGTGCTGATTTACATTACTGTTCATAGTATGTGCAAGAACGCCGCCTAATGTACCTTCCATGGTGTGATAGCCAAAGAAGCATATGCAGTCAAAGCCTTCGTTTTCAGCAAAATACATTCTTGGCAAGTTCTTATCAACTTCGATAAGCTCAATGCGTTCATCCAACTCATGGGGAACGATATTGTTGCCGCCGCCGTGGTTATCCCACAAGGCTACTTTTTCAACACCTGCATCAAACAGTGCCTGAGCGGCACTGTTTACTTCAAGCGCAGCCTGATGACGTGCCGTCTCCCATTCCTCGCTTCCGCGGTAAATTCCTGAATAAGGCTCGCCGCAAACATTATTTACACCTTCAAGGTCAAGCGCAAGAAGAATTTTTTTATACATAAAATACCTCCCACTTTTTTGTCAACACCTATAGGTATTGAACAATTTTATTTCCAACTAATGTTTTATAAAGACTGTATAATTTAGATGCCCAGTTTTTTGGGTACAGGTTTGTGACAAGTTAAGAATAAAAAATATATGTTTTAAAGACCACAGATTTCTGCAACACATTCTTTTGCTATTTCAATATCTGCTTTAGAAATTTCTTCATCAAAATCACAAAATGTATTGTTCTTCACATCATTACCCGAAAGGATAGAATACCAAAGCAATCCAAGTGAATATCTGCCAAGACCTAAACTTGCATGAAATGTATCTCTATGTACTTTCTCTATTCCTGATTCTATAAGTCTTTGAAAAATTTTTCCTGACGGTATAACTAAATCTGCATTGATTTCTTCAGCCGCTTTTTCATATGATGCTTCTATATCTTTAAACATTTCTCCGTGATGGTTATATCCCATTTCAACATTTAGACGATGAGAGTCTTGTTCGTACGCCCATGTTTGATGAATTACAATTTTTGCTTTAGGCACGCATAGTCTTACATACTCAACTATTTTATCAAGATATGGCTGGTATGTTTCATAACAAGGCGTTTGATGGCTCACCTGCTGAACTGTTACAACATCCCAATCACGATTTAAAAGTGCATCCTTTAATGACACCTTAAAACCTGTACTTTCTCCATTCATTTCAAGCATATAAGCTTTTTCCTCGCTTATCATATTTCTATAATGAAGCGAAAGAGGACATCCTCCTATATAAAGATTGAATGTGGTGAGAGTAAATCCGTCAGCCTTTGCAATCCGATGCAAATACCTTTGAGCATCCTGCGAAAAACTATTTCCTATTGATAAAACATTCATTTTTTAACTACTCCTTTTTTCTACATCATTCAACATCCCTTATATGATTCTGTCAAGTTCGGGACAAAATTGATGTGTTTCCCTTCGGTCAAACTCGATATGATATCAATCTCGTTGCGTCAGCAACATATCGAGTCATTTATGACATATCGAAAATCTTGCAAGAGATTTATATCGCTGCGGCTTACAGCCGCATTATTATCCTTTTATGAAAGGACTGAAAACTTCATGCTTATTGGCAAAGTTGTAGGCAGTGTTGTTTCAACACGCAAAAACGAAAATTTAATCGGAAACAAATTCATGATTGTTGAAATTCTCAAATCTATGGATAAAGACGAAAGAAAAATAGTTGCTATTGATAACATCGGCGCAGGCGTTGGTGAAGTTGTTCTTGTTGCAACAGGAAGCGCCGCACGAATAGGCTGCGGTGTGGAAAACACTCCTGTTGATGCGGCTATTGTTGGAATTGTAGATAATTTCTCAAAACTCGGAGATTGATATAAATGAATCTGGTGAATCTTAAAAAAATTTTAAAGGATTGCGGCGTTGCAGGTGCCGGCGGAGCAGGGTT
>JAZQIE010000155.1:0-2192 GCA_045540975.1 Eubacteriales bacterium | reverse complement strand
AAGATTCTCAAGGAAAACCTTGGTATGCCCGAGGATGCATTCTTTGTTGCCGACGATGTGAAGGCATATATGGATGCGCTGATTTCCGAGCTCAACAAGAATTCCGACAACTGGGATGCGGCGTTTGCGGCTTACGCAAAGGCATATCCCGAGCTTGCGGCTGAGTGGAACGAATGGATGGCGGGCAAAGCAGATGCATCCAAGATTGACACCCCCGCGTTCTGGCAGTTTGAAGACAAGCCCGCGGCAACCCGTGCAACCTCGGGTACCGTACTCAACCGTTTGGCGGATGTGATTCCGAATCTGTTCGGCGGCTCGGCTGACCTTGCACCGTCCAATAAGAGTGACATGAAGGGCAAGGGCGACTTCTCCAAGGATGACCGCGCGGGCAAAAACCTGCACTTCGGTGTCCGTGAGCACGCGATGGGCGCGATTATGAACGCGGTCGCGGCACACGGCGGCCTCATCCCCTACGGCGCAACCTTCTTTGTATTCTCGGATTACGTCAAGCCCTCCATGCGCCTTGCGGCTCTTATGGGACTTCCGACCACTTACATCTTCACCCATGACAGCATCGGTGTCGGCGAAGACGGCCCGACCCATCAGCCGATTGAACAGCTTTCCGCAATGCGCGCGATTCCGGGCTTTGTGGATTTCCGTCCGGCAGACGGCAAGGAAACCGCGGCAGGCTGGCTCTATGCGGTCACCAACGGCACACATCCGGTCGGTCTGGCGCTCACCCGTCAGAATCTCCCGCAGTATGCGGAAACCGGTCGTGATGCACTCAAGGGTGCTTACATCCTCCTGGATTCCGAGAAGGCAACTCCGGACGTCATCCTGATTGCTTCCGGCTCGGAAGTGGAACTCATCTACAAGGCTCATGCGGAGCTCAAAGCACAGGGCGTGGATGCCCGTGTGGTCAGCATGCCGTCCATGACCCTGTTTGAAATGCAGGATGCGGCTTATAAAGAATCGGTGCTTCCGAAGGCTGTCCGCGCTCGCGTTGCGGTTGAAGCAGGCTCCTCCTTCGGTTGGGACAAATACGTCGGTCTCGACGGCAAGACCCTTACCATCGACTCCTTCGGTGCTTCCGCTCCGGCAGGCACTCTCTTTGAGAAGTTCGGCTTCACGGTTGAAAACGTGGTCAGCCTCGCAAAGAGCGTTCTGTAAAAAAGGCATAAGAAAATCCTCTTACTCGGACGAGTAAGAGGATTTTTTTGTTTTCATTACGCGGCGGGGGTTTCGGCAGGCTGCTGCTCGGCAGGAGTTTCGGTGGGCTGCTGCTCGACCGGCTGCTCCTGCGGTTGTTGTTCTTGCGGCTGCTGCTGTTGTGGCTGCTCCTGCGGTTGCTGCTGCGGCTGTTCTTGCGGTGCGACCGCGGGCGCCGCGGGGCCGACACTTACAATCTGCGGCATGGGTTTGTAACGGGTGGTGTTTTCATGCTCACGGCGGATGACTTTGCCGTTTGCATCATAGACCACACGGTACACCTCAAGGTGCATCCCGTTTTGACCCGCCTGCTTGATAACGCGTTCACCAGGCTTCAAAGACGAGTCAACCACGGTTTTCTCGGTGAATTTGGTGGTGCTGATGGTTTTGGATTCGAGTTTTACGGTTTTTTTGGTTTCCACCGTGCCTTTGATGGTGACGGTGACCGAGGTATTGTTTGCGGATGCGAAAATCTTGATGGGAGCATCCGTGTTGTTTCTAAATTGGAAGTCGATTGCGCCGTAAACAACGGTTGCATCGTGACCCTTGGGGGCATAGTCAACATAGAAGGAATGGTTGGTGCGCTTGACGGTTTCCAAATCCGCATAGACCGATGCCATGTACAGGGTACTGGACACCTGACAGATACCGCCGCCGATTCCGTCGACCACCTCGCCTGCCGCGAAGATTGCCGCGGATTTGAAGCCGCGGGCGGTGGTGCGCGGACCGACTACCTTATTATAAGAGAAAACTTCGCCCGGATTTAAGACGGTGCCGTTGATGAGTTTTGCCGCGAGTTTGACGTTTGAGACACGGTTGACCTTCTTTGCGCTGTAACGGGTGGTGACCTTCGCGAGGGTGTGACCGAACAGCTCGCTGGAGTCCTGAAGCTGAGAGGTGGTCACCTTCGGCTGGGTCAGGGTGAGCGGAATGACAACCTCCGCATTCGGGGTAGCGGCAAGTTTTTCCTTTGCCGCGGCGAG
>JAZQIE010000154.1:0-6048 GCA_045540975.1 Eubacteriales bacterium | reverse complement strand
GACGCGAATGGATTACGCGCGTGTTGCCGCAAACTTAGACTACTTCATCCGTGGGTTTAATAAATTACTCGAACAGACATTTTTAGAACATCCTGATCGATAAATCGGAGGTGCATCATGGCAGAGAAAGAAACAACCGCTCCGATCGAGGAAGAAACCGTCGCACAGGAGGTCTCGGAAGACCCGTGCGAAGCGCTCCGAAAGGAATTGGAGGAATCCAAAGATCGGTATTTACGGCTTGCCGCCGAATATGAGAATTTCCGCAAGCGTACCGCACGCGAGAAAGAGACCATGTTCAAGGACGGCTCAAGTCACGCAATTTCCCAGCTGCTCTCGGTATATGATAACCTTGAGCGCGCAGTCGGACAAGAAACCGAAGACGAAGCGTATAAAAAGGGCGTAAAGCTCACCTTCACCCAGTTTAACGAGGTGTTGGAGGGCATGGGTATCACCCGTATCGCTCCGCTCGGCGAAACATTCGATCCCAACTTCCACAATGCGGTCATGCACGTGGAGGATGAAGCACTCGGCGAAAACACGGTCGCCGAAGTATTCCAGCCCGGTTTCCGTATGGGAGACCGTGTCATCCGCTTTGCAATCGTCAAAGTGGCAAATTAAGAAAAGAAAGAGGTAATCACTATGGCTAAAATCATCGGTATTGACTTGGGTACCACCAACTCTTGCGTCGCTGTTATGGAAGGCGGCGAGCCCACTGTTCTCGTAAACGCGGAAGGCGCACGTACCACCCCGTCTGTTGTTGCATTCTCGAAAGACGGCGAGCGTATGGTGGGTCAGGTTGCAAAGCGTCAGGCAATCACCAATCCGGACCGCACCATCTCCTCCATCAAGCGTGAGATGGGCACAAGCTACAAGGTCAACATTGACGGCAAATCGTACTCTCCGCAGGAAATCTCCGCAATGGTCCTGCAGAAGCTGAAAGCGGATGCGGAAGGCTTCCTCGGTGAGAAGGTCACTCAGGCGGTCATCACCGTCCCCGCATACTTCACCGACAGTCAGCGTCAGGCAACCAAGGATGCAGGTAAGATTGCGGGTCTCGAAGTGCTTCGTATCATCAACGAGCCGACCGCTGCGGCACTTGCATACGGCCTTGATAAAGAAACCGACCAGAAAATCATGATTTACGACCTGGGCGGCGGCACCTTCGACGTTTCCATCCTGGAAATCGGTGACGGCGTGTTCGAAGTTCTGGCAACCGCAGGTAACAACCGTTTGGGCGGCGACGATTTTGACAACCGCGTGACCGAGTGGATGGTCGCGGAATTCAAGAAGGACACCGGCATTGACATCACCACCGATAAGATGGCGATGCAGCGTCTCCGCGAGGCGGCTGAGAAAGCAAAGATTGAGCTTTCCGGTGTGACTTCTTCCAACATCAGCCTGCCGTATATCACCGCGGATGCAACCGGTCCGAAGCACCTGGAGCTCACCCTCTCGCGTGCAAAGTTCAACGAACTCACCGCAGACTTGGTCGAAAGCACCATGGGTCCGGTCCGTCAGGCAATGAGCGATGCAAAGCTCTCCCCGTCCGATTTGTCCAAGGTCCTGCTGGTTGGCGGTTCTTCCCGTATCCCTGCTGTTCAGGATGCGGTCAAGAACTTCACTCAGAAAGAGCCGTTTAAGGGCATCAATCCGGACGAATGTGTCGCAATCGGTGCGGCAATTCAGGCAGGCGTTCTCTCGGGCGACGTGACCGACCTGCTCCTCCTCGACGTTACTCCGCTCTCCCTCGGCATCGAGACCATGGGCGGTGTTTGCACCAAACTCATCGAGCGCAACACCACCATCCCGACCAAGAAGAGCCAGATTTTCTCCACCGCGGCAGACAACCAGCCGGGTGTTGAGATTCATGTTCTGCAGGGCGAACGCGAAATGGCGGCTTACAATAAGTCCCTCGGTCGCTTCAACCTGGACGGTATCGCTCCGGCACCGCGCGGTGTTCCGCAGATTGAAGTCACCTTCGACATCGATGCGAACGGTATCGTAAACGTTTCCGCAAAGGACCTCGGCACCGGCAAGGAGCAGGCAATCACCATCACCGCTTCCACCAACCTGTCGCAGGACGACATTGAAAAGGCGGTCAAGGAAGCAGAGCAGTTTGCGGAAGAAGACAAGAAGCGCAAAGAAGAAGTCGACACCCGCAACACCGCAGACCAGATGGTCTATCAGACCGAAAAGGCACTCGGTGAACTGGGCGACAAGATTTCCGCAGAGGAAAAGGCTTCCGTTCAGGCTGAGGTTGACAAGCTCAAGGAACTCTTAAAAGGCACCGACACCGAGGCAATCAAGACTCAGACCGATGCACTCACCAAGAAGTTCTACGAGGTCTCCGAGAAGCTCTACAAGGACGCTGCGGCTCAGGCGCAGTCCACCGATGCGGGCGCTGCTCCGAACGATGACAACGTGGTGGATGCAGACTTCACTCAGGTTGACTAATTTTGAATTTCCCGTCCAAGGGTCGCCTTATCACGGCGACCTTTGGCGTGTAACATCCCCTTTGGTAAGGAGTGATTGAAGTGGCAGAACAAAAGCGCGATTATTATGAGGTCTTGGGTGTCCCCAAGAGCGCGTCTGCTGAAGAAATCAAAAAAGCATACCGTAAACTCGCAAAAGCCAACCACCCCGACTTAAACCCGGGCGATGCGGCGGCGGAAGCACGTTTTAAGGAAGCAAATGAGGCGTATGAAGTCCTCTCGGACGATAACAAGCGCGCAAAATACGACCAATTCGGTCATGCAGGCGTTGACCCGAACTTCGGTGCGGGCGGCGGCGGTTTTGGCGGCGGCTTCGGATTCGAGGACTTCGACCTTGGCGATATTTTCGGCTCGTTCTTCGGTGGCGGTGGCGGCGGTCGTACCTCAAGCCGCAATGCGCCCCGTCAGGGCGAGAGTTTGCGCATGAATCTGGTCCTCTCGTTTGAGGAGGCGGCTTTCGGCTGCGAAAAAGAGGTTTCGCTTTCCCGCAACGATGTGTGTGACGCGTGTCACGGCAGCGGCGCAGAGGGAGACAGCGGTGTGGAGATTTGCCCGAACTGTCACGGCACGGGGACGGTCAAAACCACGCGCAGAACTCCGTTTGGCGCGATGAGTACCTCGGCGGCGTGTCCGAACTGCCGCGGCGAGGGTAAAATCATCAAGAACCCGTGTAAGAAGTGTCGCGGCACCGGTAAGATGAAGGTGACCAAGAAGCTCAAAATCAACGTCCCCGCAGGCATTGATGACGGGCAGACCATTTCTTTGCGCGGCGAGGGCAATGCAGGTACCAACGGTGGTCCCGCAGGCAGCCTTTTGGTGAATATTTCGGTACGTCCCCATCCCTTCCTCACCCGTGACGGAAATTCCATTCTGTGCGAAGTCCCCATCACCTTCACGCAGGCGACTTTGGGCGCGGAAATCGAAGTCCCCACACTCGACGGCAAGGTCAAGTACACCGTTCCCGAAGGAACGCAGACCGGGACCGTGTTCCGTCTGCGCGGCAAGGGTGTTCCCAATCTCCATGCATCGGGCAGAGGCGACCAGTTCGTCCGCGTCAACGTTGAGATTCCCAAGGACCTCACAAACGAGCAAAAAGACCTGCTCCGTAAATTTGCCGATTCGGTCGGCGAACGCGGCTATAAAGAGCACAAAAGCTTCTTTGAGAAACTGAGAAAGAGTAAGTAAAAAGTTTTCCGGAATTTCTGTACAATAAATAATATGACAAAAAGGTGTAGCCGATTGGCTACACCTTTTCATTTGTGCAAACACCTTATGAGCACGAAATAATTCCCTTGGTTGAAGTTACGCTCCAATACGAAGGAGTTGCCCAAGATTTAATGGTTCTTCCTTTTGTAAAACCAAAATCAATATTGCTATATGGCTCCACTTTCACTTCGTAAATCTTGTTTTTCTTCAAAGAGAGCGTAAATTTTTTGCCTTTCCACTGTTTCGTTGTCCAAGCTGAAGTACCCCTGATTCGATAGCGAATCTTATAGCACATATAATCAGTCGTCTTTTTCGAAGAACTAAAAGGAGTACGGTAGTAATAGGTACCCTTCGACTGAGTAAAGGTTACCTTATCACTTCCCAACCATCTGCTTCCGGTATTGATTGTAAAACTTTTGCTAGACTTTGAATTTCCGCTGATGTTTCCACAAACATTTGCAGCAAAAGCAGTCGATACGAGTGATAAGCAAAAAATTAAAACCAAAAGCGCCGCAAGAACTCTTTTCATTGTTTCACCTCCTCACCATAATGAAATGATGTTGCACTTATATAGGTGCAACATTATTGTAAATCATCCTTATAATAAAGTCAAGAGTTTTGTTCTGAAATAAGTGCAAAGGGATGATGGGATGAATCCGGCAATCGAAAAGAGAATCGGGAATAACATCCGAAGAATTCGGGAGAGTGTCGGCATGACGCAAGACACACTTTCCGCTAAGATGCAGTTAATGGGATGCGACATTACCCGCAGTGCAATCGCTAAAATCGAGGTAGGACAACGCCATTTATATCCGGACGAAATCATTTTAATTAAAGAAATCCTGTGTACCGACTTTGATTCCATCTTTTACGGCAAATAAAAAATGAGCAGTGAAATTCACTGCTCATTTTCTTTTTCATTCTTACTTGCAGAGTTCTGCGGTGTCCTTTGCGATCATGAGTTCCTCGTTGGTCGGAACGACATAGACCTTGACGCGGGAATCGTCTGCGGAGATTTCCGCTTCCACGCCGCGGGTCTTGTTCTTCTCTGCATCGAGCTTGACGCCCATGTATTCGAGACCTTCCAGAATATCTGCACGGACTTCTGCGGAGTTTTCGCCGACACCTGCGGTGAAGACGATTGCATCCACGCCGCCCATTGCAGCGGCGTATGCACCGATGAACTTACGGACTTCGTAGGTGAACTTATCGAGTGCGAGCTGCGCACGGTCGTTGCCCTTTTCCGCTGCGGCGGAGAGGTCACGGAAGTCGGAGGAGACACCGGAGATACCCAGCACACCGGACTTCTTATTGAGGATGTTCATCATTTCCTTCATGGTGTAGCCGTAACGGTCCATCAGGTATTCCATGATGGTTGCGTCCATATCGCCTGCGCGGGTGCCCATGGGGAAACCTGCGAGCGGGCCGAGGCCCATGGAGGTGTCAGCACACTTACCGTCGATGCAAGCGGACAGCGAGGAGCCGTTGCCCAGATGGCAGCAGATGACCTTGGTGCCTTCCGGATTCTTATCGCGGCCCATGATTTCCAAGGTACGTGCGGAGACGTAGCGGTGGGAGGTGCCGTGGAAGCCGTAGCGACGGACGTCGTCCTTTTCGTAATACTCATACGGCAGAGCATAGATGTATGCCTTTGCCGGCATGGTCATATGGAACGCGGTGTCAAACACAGCGACCTGGGGTTTACCCGGCATTGCCGCCTGGCAAGCACGGATACCGGTCAGGTTTGCGGGGTTGTGGAGCGGGCCGAGCGGGATGCACTTCTCGATTGCCGCGATGCAAGCATCGTCGACCACACAGGAAGCGGTGAATTCCTTACCGCCGTGGAGCACGCGATGACCGACCGCGTCGATTTCGTCCATGGACTTGACAACGCCGTGGTCCGGGCTGACCAGCGCCGCAAGGACGGTGTTGATTGCTTCCGCATGGGTGGGCATTGCCACATCCACAGCATCAATCACGGTCTTGCCGCCGACCTTATAGGTAAACTTACCGTCGATACCGATGCGCTCGCAAAGACCCTTTGCAAGGACGTCACCGTTATCCGGATTCATCAGCTGATACTTCAAAGAAGAGCTGCCAGCATTGATAACCAGAATGTTCATGGGAATCAATCTCCTTCACAATTCAAATTTACAAAGCAATTTGCTTGCCTTGCTTTTCAGAATGTATTACACTTATCATAATGTAGTACATCACTTTATATTTCCTATTCTACCGCTTTTTCCCAAGAAGGACAACCCGTTTTTTTATAAAAATATGAAGTTTTTCTGTCTGAGGAGGAACCCGTTTTGAAAGTCGCCGGAATCGTGGCCGAATACAATCCCTTTCA
>JAZQIE010000153.1:0-1983 GCA_045540975.1 Eubacteriales bacterium | reverse complement strand
CAAGAAAAACCGCGCCGAAACATGGTTCCGACGCGGTAAAATCTCAACCTCTGCGGCGCGAGCCGTGACGTTTTTCCATATGCGACTTTAAGTCGGACATACGGCTTTCACTTTCCTGCATAAACTGCTTGAGTTTATCCTCGAACGAGTCGGACAGCGGTGCCTGCATCGCCTCCTGCGGCGGCTGGGCAAAACGCGGACGTGCGCTCTGCGGCGCGGGTTTCCGCGGCGGCGGTGCTACGGTTTGTTTGATGGACAGATTGATTCGTTTGTTCTCATCAATCCCGATTACTTTTACCGATACCTCCTGGCCTACCTGCAAATGCTCCGCAACATCGCTCACATATGTATGCGCGATTTCAGAAATATGCACCAGACCGGACTTCCCTTCCGGCAAAGCGACAAATGCACCGAATTTGGTGATACTTGTCACCTTTCCTTCCAGAATTACACCTACTGCAAGCTCCATAGCCTACCCCAGATCCCCTTTCGATTTTTCCTTGGTTTATATTAATTTCCGGAAACGTCCACAAAGACACGTGTATCCGGAGTTTCAAGGCCTTGTTTGCGCGCCTCTTGGGTGATATACTCATCGTCCGGCTCGGCTTCCGCCTGCTGGGTGAGTTCCGCATTTTTGGCGCGCTCCGCCTCCACCTGCTCGGTGAGGCTTTCCACAACTGCTTTTTGTTTGTGAATCTGAATCTGGAGCGAAACCAGAGTCCAGACCGAATAGATGATAAATACGGTTAAAATCAGTTTCGGGAGGAAACCGACCCGTTTTTTTCTTCTCTCTGCCACAGAACTTCTCCTTTTTGCTTCTTCGTCTTCTTCCTGTGACCGTCCAAAACCCGTTTTCCGATACGCCAAAAAGCGTGATACACACCGCGAAACACACGGTGTATCTTTCTGCCAAGCCACCGCAATGCGCGGGAGAGTACGTTGAGAACAGAACGCACGGTGGGACTGAGTGTGCACGCGTAAAGCATCCACCCGAGCCCGATGCCGAGCAGAGCGAACAGGCGCATTTGCCCGTTTAAAACGGTGAGGACGAACCAAATCAACATCAGACAGGAGATGAGCACGAATACGGCATCCATACACGCGGAAAAAACCTTCCTGCGCGGAGTTTGACCCTGCCGCACCGTATCATACAAAACGCCGAGAATCCCACCAAAGAGACCCGAATATAAAAACGCGAGGGCTTCCTCGGAAAATGTGAGATACACGCTCAGCGAAAGAGCCGCGACCAGAACCCTGCGGCAGGATTTCCCTCCGCATAGGTCAGCCGACTGACCCTGCCTTCCACACCGAGCTCGCCTGTCTCGAGACTCAAGTGTGAGATATGCAACCCTTCCCCGGAGATGGCAAGCACCCCATCGGTGGTTGCGAGAACGACCGACTCTTCGTCAAACCGTTCCACTTCGATGACTCCGGTAACACGGAGTGTGTTCCGTGCGGACAGCGCGAGGCTGTGCGCGGCGGAATCCGATGCAAATTCATGTTGCGGCATAAAACCCCTCCTCGCTCTCAATATATTGAAAACGGGCGGATTTTATGCGTTATGATGCATCCTGCTCTGGGCATGAACGGGCCACACCCACAGCAGAAAGCATCAGCTGTCTGCAACGATTTCCTCGTACATGGAGGAGGCATCGTCTTTCCGGACGTGTTCGGCGATTTCTTTGACACGGACCGCAATCACGCGCTCACCGAAATGCAGCTCAATCACATCGCCGACCTTGACATCGTACGAGGCTTTGACCACACGGCCGTTTACGGTGACGCGTTCATGGTCGCAGGCTTCGTTTGCCACGGTTCTGCGCTTGATGAGACGGGAAACTTTCAAAAATTTGTCAATTCTCACGAAAAAAACTCAACTTTCATAGGAACAAAGAGCGGGAGAATTATCACCCGCTCTTTGTAATGATATCAGGTTACTTACTTTGCAACTTTGTCCTTGAGAGCCTTGCCAGCCTTGAATGC
>JAZQIE010000152.1:0-7161 GCA_045540975.1 Eubacteriales bacterium | reverse complement strand
TTTTGGAGGCGCCACCCAGATTTGAACTGGGGAATCAGGGTTTTGCAGACCCGTGCCTTACCACTTGGCTATGGCGCCATATGAAATTTTAGGGGATAGTGTTACGACAGGAGTTTTATACTCCTGTCGTAACCGTTTTGGAGCGGAAGACGAGATTCGAACTCGCGACTTTCACCTTGGCAAGGTGACACTCTACCACTGAGTCACTCCCGCAAAACGTGGTGCCTCCGGTCGGAATCGAACCAACGACACGAGGATTTTCAGTCCTCTGCTCTACCAACTGAGCTACAGAGGCAAATGTGTTGGCGACCCGGAAGGGGCTCGAACCCTCGACCTCTAGCGTGACAGGCTAGCGTTCTAACCAACTGAACTACCGGGCCATTTGTGTGGTGGGAACAACAGGGCTCGAACCTGTGACCCCTTGCTTGTAAGGCAAGTGCTCTCCCAGCTGAGCTATGCTCCCAAACAGCGCCATCATTTGCAACAGCATCGTCTATTATACAGATAAACTCCGATGTTGTCAAGAGATTTTTTTAAGTTTTTTTCTAAAAAAAATACTTGACGAAATCAGATTTATGCGGTATACTATTTGAGTCAGTTCGCGTGGAGAGATGGCTGAGCTGGTCGAAGGCGCACGATTGGAAATCGTGTATACCCTATAAAGGTATCGAGGGTTCGAATCCCTCTCTCTCCGCCAAAGAAGAACCGTAATTTTGATACAAAATTGCGGTTCTTTTTCTATGCTCAAAAAACCTTAAATAAAGGGCTTTCTCAAAAAAGAATAGTTTCCGAGTGAGCCCTTCATCGCCTATGCAGTGTAAAAATAGCCTTCAAGGGCGTTTTCTTATTTCACACAGAAACTTTTCTTAAATTTAAATGCACCGCTTCAGGCAGTGATTTTTGCCGAAGGGGTGCATTTTTGTTTTTATTTACTTACATTTCATCTATACTGTGTCGTTGCAAACCTGTATAATTTTATCCGCAGCGCCTTTCGCACCTAAGCAGTTCTTAAATCCGTCAGAAATTTTTACAGCATTTTGCTTATAGGTGCTATCGCTGAATATTTTATTTATCGCACTCAAAACCAAAGCCCCGTCCGATTTATCAAGTTTTATACCGGCACCAAGCTGAGAAACTCGCTCGGCAACACCTTTTTGCTCAGATGTCTGTGGTAACATAACAAGCGGAACTTCAAAATATAAACTTTCGCTGACGCTGTTCATCCCGCAATGTGACACAAAGACATCTGCCTGCTCGAGAACAGCAATTTGGTCAACATGCGAATAAACCGATATGTTTTCCGGTAGCTTGCCAAAGTCCCGGGTAGACACCAAATTACCAACAGACATAATCACTTGATAATCTGTATTCGCTAAAGCAGATATACAAGCTTTGTAAAAAGGCATCATGTCATTATTGACCGTTCCCATGGAAATATAAATCAGTTTATCCCTAGTTTTTTCAATTTCCTCGGCAGCAGACCGAATAGAAGGCCCGACAAATGCATATTTTCCTGAAAAAGTATCAGAACAAGGTTGAAACTCAGGAGAGGTATACACAATAGTATGGGTATTATCATCACTTGCGATAATATCAAGAATATTTTTCACAGGATAGCCTTTACTCTGCAAACGCTTAATTTGCTTGGAGGTTTTTGGAATTGAGAATATCATCTTAAACAAATCTCTGATACCTTGCTTCATAACCTTTGCCGAATGCTGATTAAATGCAAAGGTTGTTGTTGAACAAACAAATGGAATACCAAGCTTCAGTGCAACCGCTTTTCCCCATAAAGCCATAGAATCTGCAACAATACAATCAGGCTTAAGCTCTGCCATCTCTTTGCAAACCTTGTCATCAAGAGCGAGTGTGGTATCTACCAATATCTTTGTAGAGAACGCCAGGTCTTTTCCCACACGGGTAGAGTCCTTGCTACTCAGTTTTTGTTCCATATCATAATCGTCACAGGATATAAATGTCGCACCTGCTGACTCGATTTTTTCACGCATAATGTTATATGAATAATACCATACCTTGTGCCCGCGAGAAACTAATTCTCTAACAACACCCAAGGTAGGGTTAGTGTGTCCGTGTGCAGGAATACAAAAGAAAACAATTTTGCTCATATTACTTCACCTGATTTCATTCTTCTATTTCACTGAAAATTTGTTTAACAACATCTTGTTGCTTTGCTTTAGGAAGAATTGCAATTCCTCGCTCGATGTCGCCAAGAACTAAAATTTCATCTCCCGGTTGCAGGTCAAACAGTTCTCTTGCTTCTTTTGGAATAACAAACTGTCCCTTTTCGCCGATTTTGACCATCCATGCATATTTTCCATCGTGTATATTCATATTTGATTCTCCTTTTGTATGATTGGTATGAATAATCATACAAAAATTCTACGTAAATGTCAATAGAACAATGAAGTTTTTAGATCTTTTCCGACAAATTCTTTGAACTCAAAAAAGAAAAGTTTCACCGTGAAACTTTTCTTTGAGAGCAAATGCACCGCTTAAAAATATTGTATTATAATTGACCATTAGTGCCAGAAAAAGAACACTCTTTCGAGTGTTCTTTTTTATTTTAATTCAGGGATTCGAAAGGCGGCTCTTAGCAATCTGCCGGCGGCAGGTTGCAACCGCCGTGGCTTTTCCGCAGAAAAGCGAATCCCTCTCTCTCCGCCAAAGAATAACGGATGCCCATTGGGGTGTCCGTTATTTTTTTGTTTGAAGGATTCGAACAGGACGGCGGTCGAACGACCGCAAAAAAGTTGCCGGTGGGGAGTGATGTGAGCGCTGCCAGTGGCAGAAGAAGCGAGCTGAACGAGTGGCAGCGGTCAAAATCAGAATGATTTTGGGCACCGCAACAGGAACGGTTTTTTAGTCCGCGGGTAGAATCCCTCTCTTATCTTGATTCTATGCAAAATCCGGCGGAATGATCCGCCGGATTTTCTTATGCTTCTTTTACATATAAAATTGCATGACCCGAGAAAACACCGTTTGGTACTTCAGCAGCAATGCCGTTTTCGGTTTTTTCAAATGCGACAGACACAGCGTTTTCCTGCTCGGTGGTATAAAGGAGTACTTCCTTTGCATCGATCGGGAGATTGATACGGAGCATGAACGCCTCGTGCTTCGGTGCATCATCGGTAAACGACGGCATATCGTCGCTGAAGCGCACCAGACACTGCTCTTTCGGGATACTCCCCTTTAAATTGAGGAAATGGACCGCAAGACCGTTTTCAAGTTCAAAACCGGTCAACATGAGCTCATCGTTGTCTGTTTCCGCAACAAACGACGGAGTTTCCACAAAGAGTTCCATCATCTTACCTGCAGTTTCACGCAGAATATCCAAATTGTACGGCGCACACAAGACAGGTTCCGGATTCTCAACACCGCGGCGAGTTCCCCAAACCGAGCCCTGCGCATAGCAGGTATTGGTATCAAACGGAAGCCAAATGATCTCGCCTTTTCCGACACATTCGGAAATACCGATACAAGTACCATCTGCCATCTTTGCGACAGGGGTGCCACCGTTAAATGCAAGACGGTTTTTCTCCGCTGTGAGTTTGAGAGACCTCCCTTTATAGGTAAGCTCTGCTTCCCCGCTCTTTTCATACGGAGTTACACTCACCGACAAGCCGAGCGCCTTGGTGAGGTCATTCAATTCACGTCGTTTGCACGGTGCGGAATATGCCGCAAAATCACCGAGGATGAGAAGCTTTCCGCCATTCTCCACATAAGCGCGTAATTTTGCGAGTTCTTCATCGCTTGCCATCGCAACATAACCCATCAAGATGGTTTTATGTTCTTTGAGAATCTCCAAAGAATCTTTTTCAAACACCATATCCACGCCGAGGCGGTTTGCATAGGCGGAATGAATGAGTCCGAACATGGGCGTCATATATTTTTCTTCTGCGTCTGCCAAATAGTCTCGGGTTTTTGCAGAGAAATAAATGCTGAGATCGGACACTTTTTGCGGCGCACAGAAAAGTTCCTTATGCTTGATTTCAAAGTCACGGTAAATGCGCTCAATATCGTTCATATTCTCACCTTCCGGAGTTGCGGTAAAGAGCTGACCCCATGAGCGAGAGAGTGCAAATGACGCATAGAAGGTGCTCTTGTTGCTCGGATAGAACATGGACATGGACGGCACACCCTTGCGCTGACCCAATGCAAAACGGTTCACCGCTTCTGCCATATAATAATGGATGGAACAGCGCTGCACGGAGCCTTCGCAGTTTTCCTGGAACATGAAATCCCAATATTCCGGAATAGTATCAAAGTTGCAGAAGGTCCGATTTTGGAGCAAGCAGCCGGAGGTGTAGTTCGGATAAATGTTTTTGAATCCGACCTCTTCATAATGCTGATAAATTCTGCGCACAAAATTTGCAGTGCTTTTGCGGCGGAATTCAATCCAGGCAATATAAATCGGATTGTCATAATCCCCGACAAAGCCGTCCCATTCTTCGGGCTGCGGCAAGGTATAGCCGGTTTCCTCAAAGAATTTTTTACGACAATGCTCACAGGTACAGGCGTTTCCGTCCGCAAAATACTGAACGTCATCGTTCATGATGCCGTCAAGCCCTGTCGCAATCAACGCGTCCAGATGGGATACATAGGCTGCAAAATAATCCGGGTGATTGAAGCACATCGCATAACTCGCGTAGTTACTTGTTGCGATTTTTCCGGTACGACCGTCCACCTGACACCAATCAAAGACGTGCTTGTCCCCAATCATCGGGTCCACAATCAGATGCGAAACAAGCTTCGGGAAATCATCGATGGACGAGTTTTTATTGCTGTAACTGAAATACTCATTTTCCAGCCGTTTCCAGCCTTTGGACCAGCGCAGATTGTGCATCAAGGATGAACTGTGATGCTCGATTACTTTCATACCGTATTTATGGCATGCTTTGACGATTTTTCCAATACATGCAACGAGTTCATCCCAATACGGATAATAGGACATACGGAAATGCGAACAACTGAAATTGACGACAGTTGTTACCCCTGCATCCGCATACTCTTTTGCTTTACGGTCAAAGTCCTCATCGGTAAAACGGAAAATTTCCGGGGCATTCCACCAAAACCAACCAAACCGTTCTTCCCACGGATTTTGTACCAAATTCATAAACACTTCCTCCTACTTCAGCGAAATCAAGCCATAACCTGCGAAGGTATTTGCAGGAACGGTGAGTTCGAATATACCGCCAACCTTCTTGCAGGAAACCGCTGCCGCTGTTTCACTTTCGGGAGTATAAAGCACGGCTGATGTCACATCGGTCGGGAGTGCGACACGGACTGTGATTTCGTCGAGTTTCTTTGCACCTGCAACATAATTCGGGATAACGTCTTCGTGACCGATTTCTCGGATTTCACGGGACACTGTATCTGCAATGTTAACAATATGCACCGCATAGCCTTCTTTCACGCCGTATGCGGTTACCAGCAGTTCCCGATTTTCGGTCACAACCTCTGCTTCCGCACCTGCAAGGCACTTGAGGAGACGGCCTGTTGTGTCGCGCAGAATATCAAGATAGAATGGGGCGCAGTCCACACGTTCGGGCACCAACTGACGGCGTTTCGCCCATACGGTCGGCTGGAACTGATTCTCGCTGACAACACCTGCAATCCACAGAATCTCGCCATCACCGACTTTCTCGGAAATACCGCGGCAGGACCCGTCTTTTGCGGTCAAAATCACATTTCCGCCTTCAAATGCGTATGTACTGTTTCCGAGTACAAATGCTTCATTTTTACCTTGATACGAAAGGGTTGCATCACCTTGATAGTCGCAATCAACCACCTTCGCGGTCACACCGATGAGGGATGCGATTTCCGCAGACGAGCGGCGGCGACCGTCGGATGCAAAGCGACCGAATTCACCGTAAATGATGAGCTTTCCGCCCTGTTCAACGTATGCCTTTAAGTTTGCAAGCTGGGTTTCCGAAAGCCCTGCACAATGGCTTGCAACAATGCATTTCTTCTCGGAGAGTTCCTCAACCGAGCTTTCCTCAAACGCCATGTCGACACCGAGGTTTGATACAATCGCGGCTTCCATACTGCTGAGCAGCGGGAACTGATAGAGGTTGGTTGCATCATAGGTAAAGTCACGGGTATCACGGGAGTAATAGAATGCAACGTTGGCAAGTTTCTTCGGTTCTGTAAAGAGATCGGTATGTGCCTTTTCAAAGTCACGGTATTTCTTTTCGATATCGTAAATATCGACACCCTCGGAGGTTGCGGTGTAAAGCTGACCCCAGGATTTTGCCAGAGCAAACGAGAAATAGAGCGAGTCTTCGCGGTCCGGATAGAACATGGACATGGACGGAACACCTTTGCGCTCTGCCATGGCATAGCGCTGAACCGCTTCACAAGCAAAGTCAAAGTATGATTCACGGATGACAGCGGAGAAGCAGTTTTCCTGGAACATATAACTCCATAAGTCGTATGCACGCTCAAACGGATACGCGGTGACCGTGTGTTTTAACACATCCGAGGAATAGTTCGGATAGAAGCACTGATAGCCCAATTCGTCATACATTTTGAAAATATCGCGGTAGAAACGCTCGGTGCTCTCATAACGGAAGCGCTTCCAAGCAACGAAAACGGGGTTTTCATAATCGTCAAAAAATTCCGCCCAATGCGCGGGATCGGGAATCTCATACCCGGTCTGTTCCTTGAAGAGTCTGCGGCAATGCTCGCAGGTGCAAGCGTTTCGGTCCGCAAAGTACTGGACGTCGTCGTTCATAATGCCGTCCACGCCTGTTTTGATTAAGTCCTTCAAATAGGAGAAATACACCTCACGGTAATCCGGGTTGTTGTAGCACATACAGTGGGTGTTATACACGCTGTTGACGGGTTTCCCGTTGCGGCCGTCGATTTGACGCCACTCAAGCATATGCTTGCCGTCAATCACCGGGTCAATCGCCAAAAACGGAATGATTTCAGGCCAATCCTCGGGAGTGGATTCCCAGTTGGAGAAGGATCCGATATCCTCTTCCAAGCGTGCCCAACCGATTGCGGTGCGCAGGTTATGGACAAGTTCACTGCTGTGATGCTCAATCACCTTGACCCCGTATTTATGGCAAGCCTTTACAATCCGTGCAATGCAGGCATTGATCTCCTTCCAATAGGGATAAAAGCCCAAACGTTCAT
>JAZQIE010000151.1:0-6102 GCA_045540975.1 Eubacteriales bacterium | reverse complement strand
ATCGCAAAGGGTGTTCTCGCAGGCTTCCCGGTCGTCTTCCTGAAGGCTACCTTGGTCGACGGTTCTTACCACGATGTTGACTCCTCCGAAATGGCATTTAAGGTTGCGGCAGGTCTCGCTTATAAGGCAGGTCTCCCGCAGGCTGATCCGGTCATCTTGGAGCCGATCGGTCACCTTGCTGTTACCATTCCGGACAGTTACATGGGTGATGTTATCGGCGATCTCAACAAGCGCCGCGGTCGTGTTCTCGGCATGACTCCGGTTGCAGGCGGTCTCCAGATTGTTGAAGCAGAAGTTCCGATGGCTGAGATGAACACCTACACCATCGACCTCCGCTCCATGACTCAGGGCCGTGGCTCCTTCGAGTTTGACTTTGAGCGTTACGAAGAAGCTCCGATGAACGTTCAGCAGAAGATCATCGAAGACCGTAAGGCTTACATGACCGAAGAATAAAATTAAACCACATCAACAAAAGCCTTGGTGCAAATGCACCAAGGCTTTTTTCTTGAAACCCGCAAAGAAATACGGTATAATTAAAGGCAGATTTTTTGATTTTTGGAGGCTTTTATGGTCTTATACTATTCCGCTACCGGAAACACCGAATTTATTGCAAAGGAGCTCGCAAAACGACTGGATGACGAGTGCGTAAATCTCCTTGACCGTGTGAAATCGCAAGATTTCACGCCCCTGCATTCGGAAACCCCGTTTCTTCTCTGCGCGCCCGTTTATGTTTGCGAAATGCCGCGGTTTTTGTCTCGCTATCTCAAAAAACTGACCTTCACGGGATGCCGTGATGTTTACGGCATTTTTACCAGCGGCGGGTATTGCGGACCTACGGGGATTCTCGCAAAACGGATTTTCCGAAAGAAGAAGATGGTATACCACGGTCATGCCGAGTTGAAAATGCCGCGAAACTATGTGGCGAGCGACGCTTATCCCATGTTGGAGGAGAGCGAAATCCAAGCCCGTATTCGCGGCTCAAAAAGCCGATTGGATGCGGTTGCAAGCACCATCCGATCGGGAAAGAAACTCAAATCACGCCATGTATTCTTATTTGAAACCCTCATCACACTCCCCATCAATCCGTTTTGGTGCAAGTACAAACTCACCGCAAAGGAATTTTATACAAAAGAAACCTGCATCGGCTGTGGAAAGTGCGAGCGGCTTTGCCCGCTCAATAACATTTGCATGACTGACGGAAAACCTGTTTGGGGTGACGCCTGCACCCACTGTATGGCGTGCATCGGAAACTGCCCCACCGATGCGATTGAATACGGCAACATCACACAAGGAAAACCGCGATACCGCTTTGAAAAATACCGCGATGCTGCTGAAAATCCTTCACAATAACAAAAAGCCTTGGTGCAAATGCACCAAGGCTTTTTTCATTAGTCTTTGAGTTTTTCTTCTAAGAGTGCGCGGATGACAGCGGGGTCACCGTTGCCGCGGAGTTCGCGCATACATGCACCGAAGATGGACATGAACGCCTTTTCCTTACCGCTCTTATAGTCTGCGACCGCTTTCGCGTTTTCCGCGATTGCTTTGTCGACAACCGATGCGATGAGGGTGGTATCGGTCTGCGCATCCATTCCGTTTTCCTTGCAGTAGGCTTCTGGGTCGACATCGTTTTCAATCACTGCGATGAGGATTTTCTTACCTGCGCCGCGGGTGATTTTGCCGCTGCCCACCATCTTGATGATGGCTGCAAGTTTTTCCGGAGTGATGGAAAGTTCGGAGAGAAGCTGACCGTTTTTGCGCAGGATACCTGCACAGTCGGTGAGAATCCATGCGACAACGTCGGTAGCGCTGCAGCCAAGTGCAACCACAGCTTCCAAAAGGTCACAGAGTTTGCGCTCGCCTGTGATGGTTTCGATATCCTTCTCCGAAATACCGAGCGCACGGTATTCCTCCGCCTTGACCTCGGCGCTGACCGGCATTTTTGCCTTGATGGCATCCAGCCATTCGTCATCCACCACGATGGGCATGAGGTTGGGGTCCGGGAAATAGCGATAATCCGCTTCGGTTTCTTTATTGCGCATCGGGAAGGTTCTGCCCTTGACATCGTCCCAACGGCGGGTCTCCTGCACCAAGACCTCGGTCTGGCGCTCGAGCGCATCGATGTGACGTGCGGTCTCGAACTTGATGGCGCGCTCGATGGAGGTGAGCGAGCTCATGTTCTTGATTTCGGCACGGACACCCAATTCAGTTGCACCCTCGGGGCGGACCGAGATGTTGACGTCGCAGCGCATTGCGCCTTCTTCACACTCGGAGATGTTGCCGAAACGGAACATGGATTTGATTTTTTCCAGGTATGCGACCACTTCTTCCGCGCTGTGGAAGTCCGGCTGGGTGACAATTTCAATCAGCGGGACGCTGGTGCGGTTGAAGTCCACCAAGGTGGTGTCTGCCCACTCGTCATGGACGAGTTTGCCCGCGTCTTCCTCCATGTGAATCTGCTTAATGCGGATCTTCGAGGTGCCGCTTGCGGTTTCCACATCCACCAAGCCGTTGGTACAAATGGGATGGAAGAGCTGGGTGATCTGGTATGCACAGGGCAGGTCGGGATAATAGTAGTTCTTCTTATCGAAGGTGGAATAACGGTTGATTTCGCAGTTTAACATGAGCCCTGCGGTGACCGCAAGCTCGACCACGCCTTTGTTCATGACCGGAAGCATACCGGGCATACCCGCACAAGCGGGACAGACACAGTCATTGGGCTCTTTGGGGCTGGAGTGACCGCCGCAGGAGCAGAAGATTTTGGAGTTGGTTTGGAGCTCCACATGGGTTTCCAAGCCGATTGTTACTTCGTATTTCATTCTTCTTACACTCCTTCCGTCACTGCTGCAAGGCTGAGGAGCATACTCTCATCGAAGTAGTTGCCCATCAGCTGGACACCGCCCGATACCATAGCCGGCATACCGGTGATGGAGGGGGCTGCGGTGAAAACACTTTCTTCAAAGACCTTCAGGAAGGCTTCGGTTTCGTCATACGGCTGATACTCCGCCTTTCCGCACGCGGGAGCGAGGATTGCATCGTAGGATGCGAAAATTCCCTTCATCCTCTCCACAATGACACGGCGGATGCGGAGGGATTTATCGTAGCACGCGGTGTATCTGCCTTTGGAGAGCGCCTCACTGCCGTAGATGATGACCGCACGGGTCAAGAAACCGAACGCTTCGGTTCTGGTATTGACGTAAAGCTCATCGATGTTCGAGTAATTCGGGGTGCGGTAGCCGAACTTGACACCGTCATAACGGGACAGGTTGTTGCAAGTCTCCGCACACATGAGGATTTGCCACGCGGTGTTTGCGATGTCCGCAAAATCGAATGCGACTTCTTCCACAGTCACACCCTTTGCGCGGAGTTTTTCCGCAAAAGAGTCAATTTTTGCCTTGGTATCCGCATCGGCACGGTCGTACAAATCCTTTGCGATTGCGACCTTGGCGGTCTTGACATCGAGTTTGGTATCGTAGTCATAACTCTCGTTTTGCAGGCTGGTGCCGTCCTTGGCATCGTGACCTGCGATGGCAGAAAGAACGGTTGCGGCATCGGTGGTATTCTTCGCATACACGCCGATTTGCTCGCCCGATGCGGCGCAGGAAATCACGCCGTAACGCGAGACGGTGCCGTAAGTGGGCTTTACGAAGGTGACACCCGAAAGTGCCGCCGCGCGGCGCGGACTACCGTTTAAATCCACCGCGAGTGCGGCATCAACGGTGCCTTCCGCGACCTTTTCCGCAGCATCGCCGCGGAGGTCTTTGCCAATCAAATCGAGGCCGAATTCACCCACCGCGGTTTTCCCCGCGATTTCATGGCCTTTTGCGGTCAAACGCTCGACCGCTTCGGCGGTGAAAAGCGGAGTGAAGTTTTCAAGCATTTTGGAGCCTGCGGTTGCGGGCATGCCTGCTACCAGAATGGTATCATCAATTGCAATTCTCATGCCACACACCTCACTTTACCAATCTCGGAACGACCCAACTGTCTTCCGTGCGCTCTGCGCCGCAGTTTAACAGGTCTTCACGGTCAAACTTCTGCTCGCGTTTGTCCTCACGCAGGACATTGGTCATGGGCATGACGTGGACCATAATCTCGGTGCTTTCGGTGTCAACCGATGCGAGAACAGCCTCACGCTTTGCCATTTCTTCGAATACGGAGAGCATCGCGCTCGCTTCGTCTTCGGTGAATGCAAGCTCGTTTAAGGATTCCAGACCTTGGAGTTTTTCTCTTGTCATATTATCACCTTATTCTCTGATGGAAATGTTTGCTTCTAACAGCTGCTGCTCGGTGACTTCGCTCGGTGCGCCAAGCAGGAGGTCCTGCGCGTTGCCGTTTAATGGGAATGCGATGACATCGCGGATGGTATCTTCGTCAGCGAGAAGCATAATCATACGGTCAATGCCCGGTGCCATACCTGCGTGAGGCGGTGCACCGTACTGGAACGCGGTATACAGAGCGGAGAATCTCTTTTCGAGTTCTTCTTCGGTATAGCCCGCGATGGAGAACGCCTTCTTCATGACCTCGTTGGAGTGGTTACGCACCGCACCGGATGCAAGCTCGATGCCGTTGCAGACCAGGTCGTACTGGTATGCCAGAACCTCGGTGGGTTCTTTTTCGAGGAGTGCCTGCATACCGCCCTGCGGCATGGAGAACGGGTTATGAGTGAAGATGGTCTTGCCGGTGGATTCGTCGATTTCATACATCGGGAAGTCCACAACGAAGCAGAATTCGAAGGAGCCTTCGTCGATGATGCCGAGGTTTTCGCCAAGCCAGGTGCGAATCTGACCTGCATAGCGGTCAACCACGTTCTTACCGTCGCAGATGAAGAACAGGGTCTCCCCTTCCTTCACGCCGGAAAGCTCGATGATTTCCTTCTTCTGGTCATCGGAGAGGAACTTTTCGATCGGGCCTTTGAAGACACCGTCATTGAGGGTAATATACCCCAAACCCTTCATGCCGATACTCTGCGCGAACTTGAGGGAGTCTTCGAAGAACTTTCTGGACTGACCCTGACACGGTGCGACAATGCCGCGGACCGGCTTTCTCTTAAAGAGCGGGAAGTCGACATGGCTGAAGAACTCGGTGAGGTCACAGATGACGAGCGGATTGCGGAGGTCGGGCTTATCCGAGCCGTACTTCATCATTGCATCCGCATAGGTGATACGCGGAAACGGTGCTTCGGTAATCTTTTTATCCGAGAAGGTCTTGAAGGTATCGTAAATGACGTCTTCACAGACCGCGAGGACATCTTCCTGGGTCGCAAATGCCATTTCGAAATCGAGCTGATAGAATTCGCCCGGGGAACGGTCCTGACGGGCATCCTCGTCACGGAAGCACGGAGCGATTTGATAGTACTTATCAAAGCCCGAGACCATGAGCAGCTGTTTGAACTGCTGGGGTGCCTGCGGAAGGGCATAGAATTTGCCCTTATGCTTTCTCGACGGAACGAGGAAGTCACGCGCACCTTCCGGAGAAGACGCGGTGAGAATCGGGGTCTGGACATCGAGGAAGCCCTTTGCATCCATGAGTTTTCTCATGTGGCTGATGACACGGGAACGCAGGACGATGTTATTATGAATCTCCGGGTTTCGCAGGTCGAGGTAACGGTATTTCAGGCGGACTTCCTCACGGGTACCCTTGGATTCGTTGACATCGAACGGGAGCATATTGTGGCACGGGCCGAGGATGTCGAGGGTTTCGGCAATGAGTTCCACCTTACCGGTTGCGATTTTGTTATTGACGGTTTCCGCATCGCGCAGGGAAACCTTGCCTTCGACCGAGATGACGGTCTCACGGTTGACGCCGTCAAGCAGCGCGTCATTATGCACAACCACCTGGGTGATACCGGTGCTGTCGCGCAGGACAATGAAGATAACGCCGCCGTGGTCACGGATTTTGTCGACCCAGCCCGCAAGCTGAACGGTTGTGCCGATATGGTCTTCTCGGATGTCGTTACAATACAATGTACGATGCCAGCTGGAAACCGAAGTAGTACTGGCGTCCGCGCATGTATGCGTCCACGTCGTAACCCTCAACACCAAGTCCGTTCAGCTGATTAGCAATAGTAGCTACGGCAGATTCGAATGAACCCAGACCAGAGCCGTA
>JAZQIE010000150.1:0-4135 GCA_045540975.1 Eubacteriales bacterium | reverse complement strand
CTCCTACCTGCACGTCCAAAACATCACATCCTCTCATAAGTGAATGAGGCAAGGATTTTTCGAAAACCCTTGCCTCACAACGTTCAAATAGCGCTTACTTTGCCATATTTGCAACTTCTTCTGCAAAGTTGTCGGAACGCTTTTCAAGGCCTTCACCCTTCTCGAAGCGGACAAACTTGGTTGCAGAAATGGAACCGCCGAGTTCCTTGGCAGTTGCATCGATGTACTGTGCAACAGTCATCTTGTCATCCTTGACAAATGCCTGATCCAGCAAGCAGTTTTCAGAATAGTACTTCTTGATACGACCTGCGACAATCTTTTCAGCAACCTGCTGCGGCTTGCCTTCGTTGATTGCCTGAGCCATCAGGATTTCTTTTTCCTTCTCCAGGACATCTGCGCTGACTTCAGCAGCACAGAGATATGCCGGGCTCATTGCAGCAATCTGCATTGCAATGTCGCGACCCATAGCGATGACAGCATCGTTGCCAACCAGGTTTTCGGAAACTTCGAGGTTGAGCAGAACGCCGATTTTACCGCCCATGTGGATATACGGAACATTGACGCCGCCGTCGAAACGGACAAAACGACGAATCTGGATGTTCTCACCGATGGTGAGAACCTTTTCGCGCTGCATATCAGCAACGGTCATGTCAGAACCCGGATAGGTTGCAGCGAGCAGAGCATCGAGGTCTGCCGGATTTGCAGCCATAACGACATCAGCGATGTCGGAAACAAACTTCTGGAAATCAGCGTTTTTCGCAACGAAGTCGGTTTCGCTGTTAACTTCAACAACAGCACCGACACCGTCACCGGTCTTCGCGGAGACAACGCCTTCAGCAGCGATTCTGCCTGCCTTCTTTTCAGCAGCGGCAAGACCCTTTTCACGCAGGAACTCGACAGCCTTATCCATATCGCCGTCGGATGCAGCGAGAGCCTTCTTACAATCCATCATGCCAACGCCGGTCTTTTCGCGCAGCAACTGTACATCTTTTGCAGTGAATGCCATTTCAAATTTCCTCCTTGTATGTTATCACGGTAAAAACTACCGCAAGTTGATATCGGATTATTCAGCAGCTTCTTCAGCCGGAGCTGCTTCTTCAGCGGTGTTCTGCTCACCCTGACGAGCTTCGACAACCGCGTTTGCGATGGTCTGGGAGATGAGCTTGATTGCACGGATTGCATCATCGTTGCCCGGGATGACATAGTCAACTTCGTCCGGATCACAGTTGGTGTCAACGATAGCGATGACCGGAATCTTCAGCTTGCGAGCTTCAGCGATTGCATTGCGCTCTTTACGCGGGTCGATGATGAAGATAGCGCCCGGCAGACGGTTCATTTCGGTCACGCCGCCCAGGTACTTTTCGAGTTTTGCGATTTCAGCATTGAGCTTGATAACTTCCTTCTTCGGCAGAACATCGAAGGTGCCGTCTTCCTGCATCTTCTTGAGCTGGTTGAGACGGTCGATTCTGCGGCGCATGGTCTTGAAGTTGGTGAGCATACCGCCGAGCCAACGAGCATTGACATAGAACATGCCGACGCGCTCTGCTTCTTCCTTGATAGCGTCCTGAGCCTGCTTCTTGGTACCGACAAACAGAATGCTCTTGCCTTCCGCAGCGACATCACGAGCGAAAGCATATGCTTCTTCGAGCTTCTTTACGGTCTTCTGGAGATCGATGATATAAATACCATTTCTCTCGGTGAAGATGTACTGAGCCATCTTCGGGTTCCAACGACGGGTCTGATGTCCAAAGTGGACGCCTGCTTCGAGCAGCTGCTTCATGGAAATTACGTTTGACATGGATAAAATCCTCCTTTTGTTTTTACCTCCATACCGGTCATATGCATCCGCCCACCTAACGGCACGTCAGCATTGCATCGCAGTATGTGTGTAATTCTTTACAATGTTAGCACAAACCGAACAGTTTTGCAAGTGTTTTTTTCAGTTTTTTGCAGGTTTTGACATTTTCATCAAAACCACGTGTGTTTTTTCTTCGGTCTTGGTGTTTTTGTCCGATAATCCACCAAAATGATGTCAGGACCGATGCGGTTAATGCACTCCCACGGAATGACGTAATGCTCTCTGCGGCATAAGAGTTTCAGCGGATTGCAGCTTTTAGGAACAACAATTGCCGTGATTCGCGCTTCTTCGATGCACACCTCCACATCGCAGACACACCCGTACCGTGTTCCGTCACAAAGATTGATGACTTCTTTTTTTCCAAGTTCGGTTACACTGACACAGTTCATAACAACACCTCCCCTTCAATCATATGAAAAAGAAATGTGATTATTTATGATACAAGGAATCTCTTTTAAACCCTTCACCCAGAACCTCTCTGGAATCGTTGATGATGAGAAATGCGCCCGAATCAATCTCGCGCACCAAACGAATGAGTTTTGGCAGTTCTTTCGGTCGAACGACACAAAGAACCGTCATTCGATTCTCGCCGCTGTACATCCCCTTGCAGTAAAATCCTGTCGCACCACGCTCAAATTGTCCCATCACTTTTTCGGAAATTTCATTCCATGAATCCGAAAAGATAAAAACCGATTTTGCAACATCACCGAACGAAAGAATAAAATCGATTGTTTTAGCGGAAACCGCCAATGTAATTGCCGAGTATAACGTGACGGTCAGGCTTCGAAATACAATGCCCGAAATCCCCAGCACCGCGCAATCAATCAGCAAAATGAACAGCGCGGTTGAGATATGAGGAAACCATGACTGAAACATCAAACCCATAAAATCACTTCCACCGGTTGATGCCCCCGCGCGCAACACCAATCCGACACCGATGCCAATCAATCCTCCGCCGCTGATTGCGGAAAGCAATCGATCATCGGTATACTCTGGAAATGCTGTTGTAACTTCCAAAAAGAGCGAAAACAATAAAACCCCAATTACAGTCTTAAAAACAGATTTATGCCCCAAAACACGCCATCCCAAGAGAAACAACAAGCCGTTCACGGCAATATTCGTAACGGAAATCGGAATCTGAAACAGATAGAGCAAAATCGTTCCGATTGATGTAACACCACCGCTTGACAAATAATTCGGTGTCAAAAAGACAGACACCCCAAAAGCAATCAAAAATGTTCCGACCGCAATTTTCAAAAAATCCAATAAAAACCGATTGATACAAATCACCTCTCTGACTATTATTGCCGAAAGGTGATTTTTGAATCTAAAAAAGAACAAGGCATCCTTTTAGGCGGTTGGTCTAGATGCCTCATAATTTTAATAAAACTTCTCACTCAACTCTTATTTGTTCAAAAACTATTTTTATCGTCTAAGCCTGTTTGCATTTTAGTATATATCTTTTGAAATCACTTCATCCAGGCGTTTCTCGCAAAATTCAAGAAACTCGCGCCAAAGATTTTGGTCAATAAATCGATTTTCTCCTGTTTTCAAAAGCACTTCGCCCTTAACAGCAGTATCATTATTCCAAACATGGTTGCCGATAAAGACATCTACTTTTTCATTCTTCAATCTGTGTAAAGAGTTGCGATATTCCTCTCTGCAACCATCATAGTCAAAATGACCCTGTGCCATTGTATTGGCGCCTGCTCCGCCAAACATACCTACGCGGTATGCCTTTCCGTTATCTTCCGTTTCAAAGAAAATCGAAATTGTTCCCTTTGTATGTCCCGGCGTTTCCATAAAAGTTATTGTTACATTGCCAAGAGCGAGAACATCCTCATCTTTTATCAATATATCAGGGTTAAAATATTTTTTTGTTTTTTCCTCATCATAACGACCAATCAAAGTTTTCGCACCTGTCAAATCTACCATCGCCATTGTCGCTTCGGTATGATCGCCATGCCAGTGGGTATTGATGATGTACTTAACATCCTTTGGATTGAACCCCAATTCATAAATTGAACGAACTACAAGGTATAAAGTATCGGAATATCCGGGATCAATCAGAATCAGCCCCTCGCCGGTATCAATCAAATGGCATGAAGCCTGAAATGTACCAACAAAATAAACGTTGCCGATAATTCTGAAGGGTTCTATTTTCCCTTCCCAAGGATTTAAAATTTTTCTTCTTTTAAACATATTGGCATCCCTTAGCTTTAATTTTTCTTAGAATTTCGTCACCAACTTCACTGGTGGAATTATTTCCGCCTAAAT
>JAZQIE010000149.1:0-6161 GCA_045540975.1 Eubacteriales bacterium | reverse complement strand
CCCCTCACTTCTTCACTCTTCCCTCCTCACGATTCCCTCTTCCCCCTTTCTCCGTGGTTTACATAAAACTATTACAGTAAACTTGAATCACCTCTGTATCTATGGTATAATGAAAAAGACGTTACAACCAAAGAGGTGTACAGTATGAAATTCGGACTTCGCACCCCCTCTCTGAAGCGCTCCATCAAAGCGCGGACAACGGGAAAACTCAAACGTAAGGTCAAAAAAGCCCTCATCCCGGGGTACGGGAAGAAGGGCATGGGCTGGATTCAGAATCCGAGAAAAGCCGCATATAACAAGGTCTACAACAAGACCTCGCTGGGCATTTGGGATTTATTCCGATAAAAGGAGGATGTGTATATGAAAGCACTCACCGAGAAAATCCTGACCGATTACACCGCACTCACCAAGGCGGAGCGCGAGCTTCTGCTTCTGGAGATGCTGGAGAAATCGTGTGACATCCTTTGTGAGAAACGCGGACGGATTGCTCGCTGCGCAACCGGACTTGACACACGTCAGCGCCGCAAAGCACGACATTTAAATGCAATCCTCGAAACCGCGGACATCGTCATCATCGCGTATAAACTGGGGCTGTTCGATGACCCGCGCTTTGATTTGAATGCATTTCAAGACGCGCTTGGGTATGAGGAGGGATATGCCGATGCATTGCTGCAAATGTTTTACGACTGCACTCCGCTGCCCTATTTCAGCGCGGATTTGAAACGAGACCCATCGGAGATTTTCACATCCGAGCGCATCGCAAAATCCTTCGCGGAGTTCAGACGCGAACTCTTTGACGAAAGCGAGGACGAAAACTAACCGTCATTCCCAATTCTCCCCAAAGAAGCCAAACAGCCGTGACCCACTCGGGCCACGGCTGTTTTTATTATGAAACAACAAGGTATCGGGGTAGCGCAATCCTTGATTGCGTGACGGGTCGTTTTTTCTTCTGTTTCACGCAACCACTCACAAGCGGCACCGCTCATGCCCCCGTGTGATAGATGTCAAATTCCAACTCGGCATTGATTGCCGCCAAGAAGGCAATTTGCTCTGCGGAAAACGAGATTCCGGGCAGAAGCGGTTGGTGGTTGTACAAAATCAGACACACGCTGATTTGCGCTTCATATCCTTCCGCTAACCGACGAAGCACATCGGTTTTCCCGCCAAACACCAAAATCAAATCCTCCAAAGCCTCGTTCAAGTCGAAGACCGCCTTCGGTTGGGTGTGAAACGTCCAATACACTTCCCCGTCGGGCGCGGTTGCAGGAGAAACCTCTACAGAATTACCGCAAGGCGCAGAGTAATCCCCATGCACACGGATACGGTCAATCGGCAGTCCCAATTCCTGCGAAACCCGATTGGCATCAAGCGTTCTCCCGCGAAGCATAAGTTCAGCATTCGCTTCGGTCTTTTGCACCTCGTACTCTCCCACGTTGTCCCTCCATTCTTCCTCTGCGTGAAGCATATACAAAACATCATTTTCAAACCGTTGCGGTTTGGTTTCTATCGTAACGGATTCCACAGCGGATATCTCAATCGGCTCGTTTTCCACATCCCCCGAAAACCAATGCTGCAAAATCCCGACCGTTGCATTCGGCACCGCTTCAAAGAATGCGCGCAGAAACAAGGCTCGATCCCGCTCGCAAACCTCTTCTCTCCGCAAATACTCACGAATCATCTCGTCATAGTCACTCGGTGCATCGGGAAAAAGCCGATCCAAAACCGCTTGAACTTGTAAATCGAGTGTTGGTGCATCCCGCTTGCCAAACACAAATTCCCCTCGGTCACAACCGCTCCAAAACACATGAAAGCAGGCTTCAAATCCCGTAAGCTTCCGTTCAAGCGCAAGCGCCGAGATGTGAAATTCCTCTCCCAAAGCATTGATGTCTTTTTCCGAGACCTTCCGATTCACATAAAACAGCGTGTAAAGACTCATATTGCCCTCATTTCACCCTTCCATTTCCGAGAATCGAATCTCAATCTCAAGCAAGGTATCGCGGCGGCTGAGCAGCGCACAAAGCTTCCACCCCTCGTCACACCGCTCAATTTCTTCATATAACCAATAGGAGTCAATCAGCTTCGCGCATTCGCAAGACAATGTCGCGTTGTGAAACACCGCCCGCTCGAGGTCGGACAAGGCACCGATTGTGTCAAAGTGCAAATGCAGCTCATCCCCGACCCATTCGCACCGTTTTATCAGTGAATCATGTGCCGAGAAAGTACGGAGCGTTTCGGGAATCTCCTGCTCTTTTAAATGCAACTCGTACCGTGTCCACGTCGAGTCATCTCCGCAGCCGTTCGGCCCTTGGTTTGCTTGATACCATTCCTTCGTAAAAAACCGCACGTTCAATCCCCTTTCATCGGCATAAGAAACTCACAAAAAAACCTTACATCCGCAAGCGGCTCATCTTGTTTTAGTTGTATTCTTTAGAACTTTGATGAGTATTTTTGCAGACTCATAAATCAGAAATACGATTGATATGGTGATAAAGAACGGAACACAAAGGATTGGCAGTATGAGATAGTCCGGAGAATTTCCGGCAATTGGGACTGTGATGCTAAACACCGATAACGCAAGAAAAATGGAAGCACAAATCATTCTGCTTTTTCTGTTTGCATAGATGCACATGAATATCCCAATTACAAGTGCAGACAAAAATCCGATTGGGTTTTTAAAGAGAAACAAATCAAACCACTTCATCTCTAAGCTTCTCCTTTCAGATTCAGTTTTTCTCACCCAAGAAGCAGAGGTGAGGGTCTGTTGTTCCCGCCCCGAGCGGCTTCCGTCCCCGCGTCTCCGTGGGGGGGCTTACTTTACTGTCGCGGCGGGTTTTCCCAAAGTGTACTTTCCGGATTGATTGCCAATACCTCTCCGGTGTTTTTATTAATCCAAACGCAAGGCGGCAATATGCTGCTTGCCCAACCGCCGCCGTCTTTCGGATCATACGTCTGATACACCATCCATGCGTTTTGTGTATCGTCTTCCATGACCGCCAGATAATAGATGTTTTCGGCCGTCTCATATTCCATTTGAGTTCCGCTGTATGTTTCAAGAATGATTCGTCCCAGCGCGAGCGCGGTTTTTTCATCCGGCACCAGTTCTCGGTTGTGTTGCTCGTTCTCCCCGAGACTATCAACTGTTTTGCGATACGGGTCAACGGTAATCATATGTGTTGCTCCGTCCCAAGACACCGGGATTCTCAAGAACTCGCAAAACTCACGGAGAGGAACATAAGTACTTCCGTTTTTTACGACAATTGGCTTTTGAAACTCAGCCTCTTGCCTGCCTACGGTTAAATGAAACTCTGCAATATCAAATGCAGCAACAAAAACAACACACGCCAGGAGAATCACGATACAAGCGACAATCTTTTTCTTCATGCTATCTCCTCCCGATCGGTCCATTCACCAATCACAAATTTTCGTCTACATCCCGATTAGGGATGTACGTTTTTTGACTCCCACTCGTAGCTGCAAACAGGGCAATCTTCATCCGGGAAGTGTTCGGTGAACATGTTTTCTCTTTCGCAGGCGGGACACGTTTGGTTTCTCACAGCCATTGCGACCGTTAGCGGTTCGAGAGTTTCACGGCTTGAAACCTTCAACTGACTCAACAAACTAAACGCACCGTCTTGTTTTAGGTAGATACGCCCATCAATCCGTTCAATTCGCCACGCTGTTACCCACCCCGGTGTTGCTGTGAGCAGTGCCCCGGTGGATAAATCCAAAATTCTAATGTATTCTGCACCGTCGACATAAGTCTCGCACAGAAGCTGTTTTTCACCGAGGGCAATTTCGATGTAACCGGTTTCCGCGTTCCAAGCAACCGTTCCACCGAGTCCCTCGCAGATTGCCCGCAACGGAAATCGGGTTGCGGCAAATCCTTCTACGGTCGCTGTGTCACGATACCAAATGGTTTCCGTCCCGTCAAGACGTTTGCCGCCACAAATCAAGATTGCCGGGGTCATAAGCGGAGTCGGGTCCACCGTGTATCGGTTGTTTTCAAGATCCTCAATACCGAGTACGTCCAAATAATCCAGCAAATATCCCATCGTGAGCGGCAAAATATAAGTTGTCCCTCGTTTTGAACAATAATAGCCGCTGAATGACATCGGATTCAAGAACAGAGGCTCCCGATTTTGCACGTTGGTGACCAAAAATCCCCCCTGATGGCCCGTGGTGCTGCTTGGGTCGGAATTTGGAGCGAGTTCACATTCCAAACGGACACCGCGATACGAGAGAAAAATATTTCCGGTGTTGGCGTCCCACTGTACCTCGCCGCCCAATTTCTCAAACACTTCGCGCAACGGAATCCACGTAGCTCCGCCTTCTTCGAAGACCGATGAAATCACAATCAAATCCTCATTGGTTTGATTCGCTGCCAACGAAACAGAGGAAACACAGAAAATGAGACTAAGCATCAAACAAAGAATTCTTCGCATCGTTTGCTCTCCTTTCCACACCACTTCGGTTTTTCTTCTATCGCAAGATAAGGAGACCCCTCCCCGTCCTCTTTGCACCATCAAACCGTTACCCCAAAATGTACGTCCCCAAGTGGCTCCGTTCAGAGTAACTTGAAAAGAGGAGAAAAAAACAGGCTGAGCGAGGGAAACTCATGCACCAAAAAGATGAGAAGCGCAGCAAGAAACGTACAAAACCCTGTGCGATACCATCTGTGCATCAGTAAAATCATACCCAATATGAGCAGAACGGCAATCAGCACGATGCAGAAAAGTGCTGTCGGATTGTGATAGAATGTAAAATAGGTTTGATTTCGAAAGAAAACAAGAAGGGTTGAAATAGCACCTGCAATAAAACCGATTCGCCGCCATTTACAGAGCGAACAGAGGAGACAGAATCCAATCAATGCAAGATTCAAATACGCTAAACAAGTAACTGTTCGGTACATTATCGCTTTCCCCCCTTTTACATCTCTCAGAGCAACCGAAATCAATCAACGACCGATTCATCCGCCCCAAAGAAGAGGTATTCACAGAATGGATGATCGCACACAAATGCAGCAATCCGAGCATCGGTGTTTCCTACGCGCTCGATTTTCATTTGGGGTCCAAGCTCAAGTGAAACATCCTCTTTCCATAAAACAAATGCGGTAAAAGGGGAAAGACAATCCGTGGTAATCGTTCCGTAAGACATTCCTTCATGCATGGAAAACTTTTTGTCTTGAAATGCTCGAATTACATTCTCACGAATCTCCCGATATGATTTTGTTTCATTCCTGCAGGTGATTTCCGTGTCCAAATCAAAATACGCATCTACACGCGAAATGTCATAACTGCCGAATACTTCCGAAAACTCATAGGCAACCGCATCAGCATCAAAAGAAGTTGGAAGTATCAAGAAAAGCAGCAAACAAAAACCGACGAGACAAATCGCAACAACGGCAAAAACTGTGTATCGTTTCATTGTAATCCTCCCCGTCCTCTTTGCACCATCAACCCCCTGCCAAAAACCGTACATCCGCAAGATGTCTCACTTCAACAAGTTGTTCTTTACCAAATTATAATATCAACCCCAAATATAATGGCAAGCAGCCACACCGTGGCAATTGTTAATATTGGCAAGACTAACACACAGATGAGTTTCACAAGCCAAACAAAAAAACTTTTAACCCGATTCATTTTGTTAAAATGTAATACGGCAACCAGATATACCCCAAAAACAATCGGAGTCAGTATAAAGTTAAACGCATCTCCTCCGCCCCAAAACCAAAATAAAACAAAATATTCAAAAAGAACGATTGGGGCCGAAACAATATACGCTATGATGTTTATGACTTTTTGCTTCATATAGCATTCCCCATTTTAATCGATATGTTTGTTTACCAAATCAGCCACTTTTCCTACATACCGGTTGAACATTCCCGATTAGGGATTTACATTTTTGGGCATGGTGCTATCGTCCCCGCGTGCAATCTTTCATGTAAGGTTTGGAAACGCATCGCCCTGTCTGATTTTCTTGACACTCTATCACCTTCATCGTACCATAGAAGTTCTAAATTGTCAATTATTTGTCAATTTCCAACCTTCTTCACACTCTCAACCTACCACATTTTCTCACTCCACCGCCAAACACATCCCCATCTACCACTTCCTCCCAGCCTCCCCACCACACACCTCACCTTCCACTCCCGTCCACTTTAC
>JAZQIE010000148.1:0-6172 GCA_045540975.1 Eubacteriales bacterium | reverse complement strand
GCATGGTGACGTTGTCCTTGGTGATAACAGGCTGGGGTGGGGAGTCCATGACCTGCTCTTTTAAGGTGATGCGCTTTGCAACGCGCTCGAGAATCGGGATTTTGACATGGATACCCGCCGACCAGGTGGTCTTGTATTTGCCTAAGAATTCGATGACAAATTCGGTTGCCTGCGGTACGATGCGGATGTTCGGGATGACGATGAGCAAAAGCACCGCCAAAATAATGATGATTGCCGTCATAAAAAATTCCTCCTATTTGATGATTGCGACCGCGCGGCACGGCGCGCCGTCTGAGTGTTTGAATTTCAGCGGCAGGCAGACAAAGTCGAACAGTCCGTCGCCGCACAATTCCAGATTGGTCAGGTTTTCGATGTTTAAGATGTCCTTTGCAAACAGGCGGTGGTGGAGGTGCAAACTCCCGACCGAGTCAAGCCCGATGGTGTCAAACCCGATCCCCTTAAACTCACCCGCGAGAACATAGTCGATTATCTCCTCGCTCACAATCGGATACGCGCCGAAGTATTCATCCTTCCCCCAGTATCTCCCCCAGCCTGTGCGGAACAGGAGAAAATCGGCATCCTTTGCGGAATCGGGAATCCGCGAGAGCGGAATTTCGCCTTTGCAGTCGGTACAGTCAATCACCACCGCGCGACCCACGAATTGGGACGCGGGGAGGTCATCCAAACCGCGTCTCCCCTCGATGACGTGCGCGGGGGCATCGATATGAGTACCCGTATGCGAGTACATGGTAAGCTTGGTCTCACAGAATAAATCTTTTTCAATCGTATTGGCAGGGGCGAGAATGGGAGGCTCGGTATCGGGATAGACCGGCATCCCCTCCTCAATCAAATACGTTAAATCAATCACTCTCATCAGTTTTGCTTCCTCACAATGGTATATTCATCGCCCGGATGGTAGTACGGGCAGCCCTTCTTTTCATAATAGCCGAGGGATGCAACCTCGTCCTCGTCCATATTCACGATGCAGTAGTACCCAAACTCCTCATCGTATTCGTAGTTGAGGCACATTTCACATTGATTCATTTCCTCGCCTCCTTACCTTTATTATGCGTTATCGCGCCAAAAAAATCAAGTACTTGATTTTGCTTTCCGCGTCTGCTATACTGGGTGGCGGTGATGACAATGGATTTTATCCTGAATATCATAATTTTATGCGCGCTGCTCTTTCTTGCGGGACTCATTGACGGGGTCTCGGGCGGCGGCGGTATCATCTCGTTTCCCGCATACCTGCTCGTGGGTCTTCCCATGCCCGTGGCATACGGGTGCAACAAGCTCCAAAGCTGTCTTGGGACCGCGACCGCGCTGGTGCGCTATGCAAAGAGCGGACTTGTGGACTTAAAAGCCGCGATTCCCGCATCGGTCACCGCGCTTCTCGCCTCCCACATCGCAACCCGTGTCCTGCTTTCCATGTCGGACGGCGCGGTGAAGGTGCTCGTCGCGGTGTGTATGGCGTTTTTGGTGGTGCTCACGGTTTTGGTCGGGCGACTGAAATCGGGAGACCTCACCAAACTTACCCCGAATGCGAAAAATTACGCGCTCTGCCTGATTGTGGGCTTTGTGCTGGGATTGTATGACGGATTCTTCGGTCCGGGCGGCGGCACGGTCGCGCTCATGCTCTTTACCCTTGTGTTTGGCTACGATATGCGAACTGCGAGCGGCAACGGTAAGGTGGTCATCGTGGTGTCCAACCTGATTGCGCTCGCAAGCCACATCGCGCAGGGCAACGTGTGGTGGAAATACGCCATCCCCGCAACCCTCGCCAATATGCTCGGCTGCTACATCGGGGCGGTGGTCTCGGTCAAAAAAGGCGCGGGCGTGATTAAAAAACTCATGGTGGTTGTGGTCATCGTGGTCCTCATCCAAGCGGTACAAAAACTGTTTTAAGAAAAAGGCTATCTGCAACAGCAGATAGCCTTTCTTTTTACAGTAAGCCGAGGTCTCTTTTCCATTTCAGAATCCGCAGCACCGCTTCCTCCAGCCGCGCTTTTGGGATGCGACCCTCACGGACCGCTTGCAGGACGGCAGGGTATTGCACACGGTACTCGCTGCTGCACAGCAAATCGTTTCCCGCCAAAACCGCAAGCACCGCAGCCTCCCCGACCCCATAGGAATCGCGGACGGCTCGCATCATCAAATCGTCTGTGACCGTGACCCCCGAAAACCCCATTGTGTTTCGCAGGTAGTCCTGCACCTTCGGGGAGAGTGATGCGGGGTGATGACCGTCAAGCGCGGTGACGACGGTGTGGCTGACCAGAATCGCGTCACAGCCTGCACGGATGCCGCTCGCAAACGGGAGCAAATCCGCACCCGAAAGCTGCTCGATTGTGCGGCGGTCCACCGCAGCGCCCACGTGGGTGTCCGCGTTGTTGCCGTAGCCGGGGAAATGCTTGAGGACACTCCCCATCCCCTCCGCCTTCATCACCGCAACCGTCTGCGCAACAAACTCCGCGGTCTCCTGCGCGTTTCCGCCATACGAGCGCGGATACAAAAACGCGCGCGGGTCATCCGCAAGGTCGCACACGGGCGCGAGATTGACGTTGATGCCGAGGCTATGCAGAAGCGCGGCTTTTTCGCGCTCGGTTTCCGCTGCATACGGGAGTCCGCCGCGCGCCTTCATCTCACGCGGTGAGGGAAACCGCTCGTTGCGGAAGGCGGGGTAGCGGCTGACACGCGTCACCGTGCCGCCCTCCTCATCCACCGCAATCAAAAGCGGAACGGATGCCGCGTCTTGAAAACTCGCGATACGGGTGCGGACGGTTTCGGGTGTTTCGCCCCGAAAATCACGCCCGAACAGCAGATACCCTCCCAAATGATAGGTGCGGACATCCTCCGCCGCGAAATCCGTTGGGCAACGCGCCAAAAAGAGCTGACCCACCTGCTCCTCCACGGTCATGCACGCAAAAATCATCCGCTCAAGCGGAAGCGCGGCACTTCTCGGCTCATATTCCGTGATACGCGGCTGACACGCGCACAAAAGAAGCGCGAGAGCAAGGGCGAGCATAGCGCGGCGCATTAGTCTAAATATCGGCAGGCTGCCATCGCGGCGATTGCGCCGTCACCCGCGGCGGTGACCACCTGACGGATGTTCTTGCTGCGGCAGTCGCCCGCAACAAAGATGCCCGCGGTCTCTGCGGTACAATCCTCGCCCGTGGCGAAGTAGCCGTAATCGTTGAGTTTGGTCAGGTGCGCAAACGCCTCGTTTTCGGGCTTTAAGCCCACCGCGAGGAACACACCGTCTGCGCGGATTTCTTTCTCCTCGCCCGTCTCCTCGTGTTTGACACGGACACCCGAAATCGTGCCGTCTTGGGTGAGGTACTCGGTGAGGACGGTGGAGTAGATAATCTCCACATTGTCTTTCTCCGCCAGCGCATCGGCAAGCTTCTGCTCACCGGTTAAAAACGCGAGGTTTTGCACAATGGTGACCTTGGTGCAAACATCGGAGAGGAGGAGCGCTTCTTGGAGTGCGGAGTTGCCGCCGCCCACCATGACCGTCTCCTGCCCGGTGTAGAACGCGCCGTCACACACCGCGCAAAACGAAATGCCGTTTCCGATGAGGTCTTCTTCGCCAGGGAGCCCCAAGGTGCGGTGCTTGACACCGGTTGCCAAAATCACGGCTCTGCCGTCATACGTTGACCCTTCTTCGGTGGAAACGCGGAAGACCTCTCCGTCCTGCTTTACACCGACCACGCGCTCAAGCTCCATCTCAGCGCCCAGATTCATTGCCTGCTCGGTGAGTTTGTCGGCAAATTCCGCGCCCGAAATCTCTTGGAAGCCCGGGATGTTTTCCACCTTCGGGGAGAATGCGATTTGACCGCCGAAGCTGTTTTTCTCAATGACCAGCACGGTCTTTCCCGCGCGGAGCGCGTAGATTGCGGCGGTGAGACCCGCAGGGCCCGCGCCGACTACGATAATATCATGCATAACTTTCCCTCCGTGAAACAAAGGGCCGCGATGCGACCCTTTGTCTTGTTTTTATTTAGAGACTTGCGAGGTATTTCTTAATTTCGGGGACACTGTAATAACTGTTGAAGTTCTCACCGTCGGTGATGACGAGTGTGGGTGCGCCCTTGACCCCGTACTCACGGCACAGGTCGATATTCTCATCCGCGATTTTCTTTTCAAACGGGATGCCCGCCTTAGAAAGCAGACCCTCTGCCACACGGCAGTTCGGGCAGGTCACGCGCGAGAACAGAATTGCCTTGCCCTCGACCGCTGCGGTCTCGACCTCTTCCTTCACCTCGCAGACAGCCTCTGCCTTTTCGGGAAGGTGCGAGCCGTCGATGTTGTAGACCTTACGGTCCTTGAATTCCTGACTCTTACCGTCGTTCCAGTTCTGGACCGGACGGTAGTAGCCGGTGATACGGCTGTAAACCTCGGTGGTCTTGCCGCAATGCGGGCAGGTGTACTGCTCACCGGTCAGGTAGCCATGCTCCGCACAGACCGAGTAGGTCGGGGACATGGTGTAATACGGGAGCTTGAAGTTCTCCGCAATCTTACGGACCAAATCCGCCGCTGCCTTCCAGCTCGGGAGTTTTTCGCCGAGGAATGCGTGGAAAACCGTGCCCGAGGTGTAACGGGTCTGCAATTCGTCCTGAATTGCGAGTGCGGAGAAGACGTCCTCGGTGTAGCCGACCGGCAGATGCGAGGAGTTGGTGTAATACGGAGTGCCGTTTTCGTTTGCGGTGATGATTTCCGGGAAACGCTCCTTATCATGCTTTGCAAAACGGTAGGTGGTGGATTCCGCGGGGGTTGCTTCCAGGTTGTACAAATCGCCGTACTTTTCCTGGTAGTCGGAGAGGCGCTCGCGCATATGGTCGAGCACTTCCTTTGCAAATTCCTGCACCTTGGTGTCGGTCAGGTCCGCACGGAGCCACTTCGCATTGAGACCCACTTCGTTCATACCGATCAGACCGATGGTGGAGAAGTGGTTTGCAAAGGTACCGAGGTAACGCTTGGTGTACGGATAGAGTCCGTTGTCTAAAAGCTGGGTGATGACGTTGCGCTTGGTCTTTAAGCTTCGTGCCGCAATGTCCATCAGCTTGTCAAGACGTGCGTAGAAATCCTTTTCGTCGGATGCGAGGTATGCGATGCGCGGCAGGTTGATGGTGACAACACCGACCGAGCCTGTGGATTCGCCCGAGCCGAAGAAACCGCCGGATTTCTTGCGGAGTTCGCGCAGGTCCAAACGCAGACGGCAGCACATGGAGCGCACGTCGGACGGCTCCATATCCGAGTTGATGTAGTTGGAGAAATACGGGGTGCCGTACTTCGCGGTCATCTCAAAGAGGAGTTTGTTGTTTTCGGTCTCCGACCAATCGAAGTCCGAGGTGATGGAGTAGGTCGGAATCGGGTACTGGAAGCCACGGCCGTTGGCATCGCCTTCGATCATGATTTCGATAAACGCGCGATTGACCATATCCATTTCTTTCTTACAGTCGCCGTAGGTGAAGTCCATTTCCTTGCCGCCGACGATTGCGGGGAGGTCTTTCAAGTCGGCAGGGACCACCCAGTCAAGGGTGATGTTGGAAAACGGTGCCTGTGTACCCCAACGGGACGGGGTGTTCACGCCGTACACAAAGGACTGGATGCACTGCTTGACCTCTTTCTGGGTGAGGTTGTCCACCTTGACAAACGGTGCAAGGTAGGTATCAAACGAGGAGAATGCCTGCGCACCTGCCCACTCGTTCTGCATGATACCGAGGAAGTTGACCATCTGGTTGCAGAGGGTGGAGAGGTGGCTTGCGGGCGCGGAGGTGATTTTCCCCGGTACACCGCCAAGGCCTTCCTGAATGAGCTGCTTTAAGCTCCAGCCCGCGCAGTAACCGGTGAGCATGGAGAGGTCATGGATGTGGAGCGCCGCGGTGCGGTGTGCTTCCGCGACCTCGGTGTCGTAAATCTCGCTCAGCCAGTAGTTTGCGGTGATTGCGCCGGAGTTGGAGAGAATGAGACCGCCGACCGAGTAGGTAACGGTAGAATTCTCCTTTACGCGCCAGTCGGTAACTTTAACGTAGGAATCCACGATCTCTTTGTAGTCGAGGATGGTGGATTTCAGGCTGCGGAGCTTTTCGCGCTGACGGCGATACAGAATGTACGCCTTGGCAACCTCAGCGTAGCCGCCTTGTACAAGCACTTCCTCTACGCTGTCCTGAAT
>JAZQIE010000147.1:0-16394 GCA_045540975.1 Eubacteriales bacterium | reverse complement strand
ACATCTACGACGGCATCATCCCGACCGTGGATGCTGAAATCGTGGGCGAGTTTAAGACCATCATGGATTGGGCGGACGAATTCCGCGTCCTCAAGGTCAGAACCAATGCAGGCACCCCGACCGACGCGAAGAAAGCGGTTGAGTTGGGTGCGGAAGGCATCGGTCTTTGCCGTACCGAGCATATGTTCTTTGAGGCAGACCGCATCGCGGCATTCCGTGAAATGATTTGTGCGGATACTTTGGCAGAGCGCGAAGCGGCGCTGGATAAGATTCTCCCCTATCAGCAGGGCGACTTTGAAGCACTCTATGAAGCACTCGAAGGCAACCCGGTCACCATCCGCTTCCTCGATCCCCCGCTTCACGAGTTCGTACCCACCGAAGAGGCTGACACCGCAGTGCTCGCAAAGGCGCAGAACAAGTCGGTGGATGACATCAAGGCAATCATCGCGTCTCTCCATGAGTTCAACCCGATGATGGGTCACCGTGGCTGCCGTCTGGCTGTCACCTATCCGGAAATCGCAAAGATGCAGACCAAGGCTGTCATCCGCGCGGCAATCAATGTCCAGAAGAAGCATTCCGATTGGACAGTCAAGCCCGAAATCATGATTCCGCTCACCGGCGAAGCAAAGGAAATGAAGTTCGTCAAGGACATCGTGGTCGCGGTTGCGGACGAAGAAATCGCAGCCTCCGGTGTCGCACTCAAGTATGAAGTCGGTACCATGATGGAAATCCCGAGAGCATGTCTGACCGCGGATGAAGTCGCCGCTGAGGCTGAATTCTTCTGCTTCGGCACCAACGACCTCACCCAGATGACCTTCGGCTTCTCCCGTGACGATGCGGGTAAGTTCCTCTCCTCCTACTACGATGAGAAGATTTACGAAAACGACCCGTTTGCAAAGCTCGACCAGAGCGGTGTCGGCAAGCTCATGGAAATGGCAATCAAACTCGGCAAAGGCGCCCGCAAAGAGCTCCACTGCGGTATCTGCGGTGAGCACGGCGGCGACCCGGTCTCGGTGGAATTCTGCCATAAGATCGGCCTCGATTACGTCTCTTGCTCCCCGTTCCGTGTTCCCATCGCCCGCCTCGCCGCAGCTCAGGCAGCAATTAAGGAAAGCAAGTAAGCGGTATAAAACAAACTTATCCGCCCGAGAAATCGGGCGGATTTTTCTTTTAGAAGTCCGTTTTATAGGACACAGACTCTGTTATAATGAAGCATACAACGAAAAACTTGAATTTGGAGTGAGGATCGTTATGGCAGAAAGAAACTTCGGCTCGCTCACGCTTACCGTCAATCAAATGGTACAGCAGCTTTCAAACGCGTATGTTTCAATCATCAAATCGGGTGCCGCATTTAAGAGGTTCCCCTCGGTGATGCTTTGGGGACCTCCGGGTGTCGGAAAATCCCAAGGGATCCGTCAAGTCGCTAAGGAAATCACCGAAAAGACCGGGAAACGGGTAGAAATAACAGACGTCCGACTTTTGCTGTTTAATCCTGTGGATTTGAGAGGCATTCCCACCGCAAACGAGGACAAAACCTTAGCGGTATGGCTGAAACCGAAGATTTTCCAAATGGACGACAGCGAAGAAATCGTGAACATCCTGTTTCTGGATGAAATTTCGGCGGCACCGCAATCCGTACAAGCGGCGGCGTATCAAATCACCTTGGACCGAACTGTCGGTGAGCATCGCCTTCCCGATAACTGTATTGTGATTGCGGCAGGCAACCGAGTCACCGACCGCTCGGTCGCTTTTGCAATGCCAAAAGCATTGGCAAACCGACTTTGCCACATCGAAATCATCAGCGACCACAAAAGCTGGCACGATTGGGCAATCAATGCAGGTGTGAACAGAATTGTGTTAGGGTTTTTGGACTACAACCCGAGTATGCTAATGACGTTTGATCCCACATCGGACGGCTTGGCGTTTCCCACTCCCCGTTCTTGGGAAATGGTCAGTAACATCCTCAATCACGTTTCGGAACATATTGCCGATGTGTATCCGTTGCTGGCAGGTTGTATCGGTGATGCGGCAGCCTATGAACTGCGGTCTTGGAGCGAGATATACAGTAAAATCCCCAAGGTTGAAGCGGTGTTTGACGGTACCGCCAAAGAGATTCCCACGCGCCCGGAAATTCTGTTTGCGCTTTCCTCCGACATCGCGGTGCATTCGCGTGAGCATCATTCCGACGTGGAAATCCGAAATGTGGTTGCGTACGCCGCGCGGCTTCCGATTGAGTTTCGGAACAGAATTTTTACCGACTTACTGCAGGTAACGGGAATCCACAAAGTATTATCAAAAATCCATGCCTATGATGATTGGTTCCTGCGTTCGGGCAGAGATTGGGAAGATTACGGACTATGATGACAAAACAAAGGAAATCCCGCCTGCAAAAGAAAATACAAGCCTCTCGCGAAAGGCTGATGTCTTCACATCCTTTCTTCGCGCTTTTGTTGATGTACCTGAGATTTGTTGCGGTTTCCGATTTGAAAAAGATGTCCACCAACGGCCGTTGTATCTACTTCTCACCCGATTTTTTGGAGAAGCTGTACGAACACGAATTGGATTATCTTCTTTGCCATCAGGTGATGCACATCATTTCCGGTCATATTTGGCGTCCCTTCGACCGTGAGGGGGACGACTATCACTTTGCGTGTGACATTCAAATCAACGCGCTTTTAACAAACTGCGGCTTCACAAAGAAACGTTATGCACACCTCGGAACGGTCCATCGAACGGTGTCGGACGCGAGCACTTCTCCCGCCGAAATGACTCCGGAAGAAATCTTCACAAGGCTTCCGTACAGTCTTTATGCGTTTGACGTGCATACCCGAAGCAAATTTCTCATGGACAGTGACCTGTGGTGGAATGAAAAGTCCGATACGGGACGCGGCGGCGAAATCATTCTTGACTTGCCCGAGACGGATGTCTTTTTGAGGGAACGCAAGGAGGCCTCGGACGAATGCTCCTCGGAAGAAAACTTGAAGCAGGAATGGCAAGGCCGCGCCGCTTCCGCCGCAAGTTCTGCGGCAGTCGGCATCAACGGTTTCGGTAGCGTTCCCGATTTTGCAAAGCGAATGTTTGATAAGACGAAGGAGCCCACCGTTGATTGGAAAAAGGTTTTAGATACCTTCGTTCAGGAACGCATTTGCGATTATTCCTTTGCTCCGCCCGACCGACGGTTTATCGATACGGAGTTCTTTTTACCGGATTTTAACGAGAGGGATTTTATCTCAAAAGATGTGCTCTTTATGGTGGACACCTCAGGCTCGGTCGATGATGACGATTTAGCGGTTGTATATTCCGAAATCCGCGGTGCAATCGAGCAGTTTGCGGGGAAACTAACGGGAAAACTCGGTTTCTTTGATGCTGCTGTCATACCGCCGATTTCGTTTGAAACCGTGGGCGATTTGATGCGTATTCTCCCATACGGCGGCGGTGGGACGGATTTTACGGTTATCTTTGATTATGTCCGTAATCACTATAAGGATGAACTGCCCGCCTGCATCGTGATATTTACCGATGGTGACGGCCCCTACCCATCGCAAGCGGATACAATGGGCATCCCGGTTTTATGGATGATTAACAACCTTGACTTTACGCCACCGTGGGGCAAAGTGGCACGAATCCTTCCGCAAAATCTTATCGAGTGACTTTGAATCGTAAACACCCCGCCTCTCAGGCGGGGTGTTTCTTGTCTACTCTTCGTAGGTTGCAGGGTCGTTCGCTTTCGGGTATAATCGTTCCGAGGTGAGAAGTATGAATCTTTCACATATCATCAAAGAACTTCGCGAGAAAAAGGGTCTTACCCAGGCAAGCCTTGCGGAACTACTCGGAGTGAGTGCCAAGGCGGTATCCAAATGGGAAACCGCGAAGGGTCTTCCCGACATTTCACTCATTGAGCCGATTTCCCGTGCGCTTGGGGTGTCGGTGAGTGAACTCATGGCGGGAACGCCAATTCAAAACAAGAATGTTTCCTCCAACCTGCTGCGCGGTAAATTCTACGTTTGTCCCATTTGCGGAAACGCCCTTCATTCCATGGGCGATGCGCACATTTCGTGCTGCGGTGTTTCCCTTCCCCCACTTGAAGCGGAGGAGGTTGACGGGGCGCATTCTCTCAGCATTGAGCAGGTCGAGGATGAGCAGTTTGTCACCGTGCATCACCCCATGACCAAAGCACATTTTATTTCGTTTCTCGCCTATGTCACCGCAGATCGAATGCAATTTGTGAAATTCTATCCCGAAGGGAATGCGGAAACCCGTATCCATCTCCGCGGCGGCGGAATCCTTTACTTTTATTGGAACAAACACGGTTTGATGCAGCAAAAAAGCACCCCATAAGGCGGTTGGTCTTAGGGGTGCTTTTTTCATTCTCCTCTAAATTCCGGGATGTAGACATCGGAGGCGGAGGTGGCATCCTGGACAAAGGCTTGGGTGATACCCTTCTCCACACTGTATTCCACCATGGCATCGTAGTGCTTCGGGTTGAGCTTTTGCGCGAGTTTCCCCTCCGCCTGCGGCATGGGGGTGTACTGACTCATCAAACTCAGGTAAATGTCATTCCCATGTGTGTCATAGAGATAGTCGATGATTTTCTTGGTATCAAAGAGACAGCCGGGGAGCATCATATGGCGCACAATGACACCGCGGCGCAGCAACCCGTCTTCATCAAACACGGGTTTTCCCACCTGCGCCACCATCTCACGGATGGCGGCGGATGCCACTTCAAAATAGTTCGGCGCGGCGGAATACTCCACCGCGAGTTTTTCCGAGCGGTATTTGAAATCGGGGAGATAGATATCCACATAGCCGTCCAGCAGTTTCAGGGTTTCCACGGATTCATATCCGCCGCAGTTATACACCACGGGAATGTGCAAATCCGAAAGCGCGAGCGCCTCGATGATTTGGGGGACAAAATGGGTGGGTGTGACCAGATTGATGTTGTGTGCGCCCTGCTCCTGCAGCTGCATAAAAATCTCGGAAAGTTCCCGGATTGTGACAAAATACCCTTTTCTTCCCGTGCTGATATCAAAATTCTGACAGAAAACACATTTCAAATTACAACCCGAAAAGAACACGGTACCCGAGCCGCGCTCTCCCGAAATGCACGGCTCTTCCCAAAAATGCAGTGCCGCGCGCGCGATTTTTACACGCGCATCCATGCCGCAAAAGCCAACCGCCTGTTCTCTGTCAATTTTACACATTCTCGGACAAAGTTCACACATTCTGCACACACCTCCTTTTTTCCATTATATCATATTTCTGCAAAAAAGTCCTTTCTATCGGACAGGTTTTGTGGTTTAATAGAATTATGAAAGGAGTGAGAGCATGAAACGGATTCTTGCGCTGATACTGGCGCTTTTGGTGTTACTGTGCGCGTGCGACACCAACACCGTGCAAACCGTCCAAAGCGGAGACCTTGCACCTTTGGAGGTGCGGTTTTTGGATGTCGGGCAGGCGGATGCGGCACTGCTCCGCTGCGGAGATGCCGCCATGCTGATTGACGGCGGAAACCGCGAAGACAGCAGTTTGATTGTTTCGGTGCTAAAACGCTTAGAACTCAAAAAACTGGATTATTTGGTCTGCACCCATGCGCATGAGGACCATGTGGGCGGACTTGCGGGCGCGCTGAATTTCTCGCAGGTGGTGACCGTGCTCACCCCTGTTTTATCGTATGACAGCGCGGTGTTTGAAAAGTTCATGCTTGCCGCGGAAATCAATGCCTCGGAAATCACAGTCCCAAAATCGGGCGACACTTTCGCGCTTGGGGATGCGACCGTGACCGTACTCGGTCCGACCGAGCAGTACGAAGAGACCAACGACACCTCGATTGTGCTGAAGGTGGAGCTTGGTGAGGTCTCGTTCTTATTCACGGGCGATATGGAGCGCGAGGCAGAGTCCGACCTTTTGGGGACTTGGAGCGAGCGCGACCTTGCCGCAACGGTTTTGAAGGTGGGACACCACGGAAGCGACACCTCCACCTCCTACCCGTTTTTGCGCGCGGTAAACCCCGCATATGCGGTGATTTCGGTCGGACACGGCAACACTTACGGACACCCGACCGAGGAGGTACTCAGCCGTTTGCAGGATGCGGATGTCACGGTATACCGCACCGATTTGCACGGGGATGTCATCGCGACCACAGACGGCAAGACGGTGGAATTCACCACCGACAAGACCCCGAAGCCGAAGCCTGTTGTGTCGGACAAATGCTTCATCGGGAATAAAAACAGCAAGGTGTTCCATCTCCCCTCCTGCGAAACCTTGCCCAAAGAGAAAAACCGTGTGTATTTCACCTCACGGGAAGCCGCATTCAACGAGGGTTTCCGACCGTGTGAAAACTGCGATGCATAAAGAAAGCACCGAACGATGTTCGGTGCTTTCTGTTATTTTGCAATGATGATGCGAATCAGACCGTCGCTGTCGTAGAAGCCGGTCAAATCATATGTGCCGTCTGCGATTGCGGCAATGCTTGAAACCAGATATTCCCCGTCTTTCACTTCATAGACCACAACCGAATTCGCCACGCGGTAGCTTGTGTTGGAGGCTTGCGCGGTGGTCTCACTCACCGCACGGAGCAGGGTTTGTTTTAAGTTTTCCAGCTTGACCTTGCCGTCCGCGGCGGTCACCACAGAGCATCCGCCCTGTTTGATTTCCTGAGATGCGGTTGCATTGGTAATCACACGCTTGGTGCCGTTTATGATGCAGGTATAACTCTTTGAGGTTGCCGCATCGTTTCCGCCGGTTGCAATCGCGGTGATGATTCCGTATTCGCGCAAATCACCCGTCACGTCATCAAGCAGAAGGTGTGTGATTTCGCCGCTTGCATTGGTGTTGTACCAAATCACATCCCCTTCTTTTAAGGTGATGTTTGCGATACGGTTTCCGTAGACACGAAGGCCGCGGCCCTCACATACATCCAAAATCTTGATGTCATCGGCAAAATCCAGCGCACCGATGCGGTTGCCGCTTGCGTTGACCACTCCCGTAAGTCTGCGCGTTGTGAGTTTGGTGATGCTCACGCTTGCACCGACCGAGACGCGCACCACATCCCCGACCGAGAGATATTTGCTGTCATAACGGTATTCCCCCGTCATGCCGTCGGTATCCAAAACCGTGACCACCTTCGCGGAGGATTCCGCGCCGTTTGAATCGGTAAACTGCTTGACCGAAATGCCCGTAATCACGCCGAACACTTCTCCGCTTACTGCACTTCCGCTCGCGGTACCGACCACACTTCCGTCTTTCCCGAGCAGCAGGGTAACCGTATCACCCAGCTTAATGCCCCCGAAATTCGAGAGCGCATACGAGCCGTCGCCCGTGAGGGAATAGGTTTTGCCCGAAACCGTGACCGAGGTGGGCGCGATGAGATTCGGGCTTGCCGCCTCGAGTGTGCCGTGTGCCTTTTGCGCATACACCCACAAGGTGCGGAGTTCTTTGGAATAGTAGACCACATCGTCAACCGTGATTGCGGCGGCGTTGGTCTTGACATCGTTTTTGAACACGGTCGCTTTTGTCACATCAAATCCGACCTCGCTCTGCCAATCCGAATTGCGCACGATCACAGGTCCCGAAACCGTGTCATTGAGAAGTGCGGCGGTGTCAAGCTTGCCGTCCTTTCCGAGCGCATAGCCCAAGGTGGTGCAATGCACACGCCCTTCCTTGTTTGTGGCATTAAGCGCGTTGTAGATGAGATACATACAGTCGCGGCGGGTCATGTAATTCCCCTTTTCCGCGGTGACATTTTCATCCAATTTCAGCGCATGGTATTTGTTGATTTGAGCTTCGGGATAGGTCCCCGAGAAATCGGACGCACTGTAACCGAGCAATTTCAGCACGATATTGACCGCCTCTTCCATCTTGACCGGATTGTCGGGACGGAATTTCCCGTCTAAGTATCCGTTGACAAGGTCCGCATTCACCGCCGCCGAAACATAGCCTGCCGCCCAATGGCTGCGGCGCACGTCGGGAAACGGCGCGGATGCCGAGGTTGCACTGGTCAGGTCGCGCATGGGGCTTGCCGCAATCACCATTTTGGTGAATTCCGCGCGGGTCACGTTGCTTCCCAGATTGAGTTCGCCCGAAGCATTTCCGTTTAGAATCCCGAGAAGTCCCACGGTTTGAATCACGCTGTCCTCACTCGCCGCCGATGCGGGAAGCAAGAAGGAGGTCAGCATGGACAGTACGAGCAGAACACTTAAAAATCGCTTCATTCTCTTTCTCCTTTCATCAATCGTAGCGCAGCGCATCAATCGGGTTGAGATTTGCCGCCTTGCGCGCAGGGAGGTATCCAAACAAAATCCCGATGCCAACAGACACGCCGAATGCCAATGTGATGGCCTCAATCGTGGGAGATGCCGAAAGTCCCACCAGATTGCCGAGGACAATCGAGCAAACCACCCCAAGCAGAATACCGAGCACACCGCCCACACCGCTTGTGGTCCCCGCTTCGATGATAAATTGACTCAAAATATCGCGCTCTTTCGCGCCCACAGATTTGCGGATGCCGATTTCACGGGTACGCTCTGTGACCGAAACCAGCATGATGTTCATAATTCCGATTCCGCCGACCAGCAGCGAAATTGCCGCGATTGCGACCAAAAACAGCACCATGCTGTCCACCAAATCGTTGATGGTGCTCATCACACTCGCCATATTGATGATGCGGTAGGCATCTTCATCGCGGAAGGTTTGATAGAGCATTTTTTCAAGTGCGGCTTCCACACGGTCTGCCACATCCGGGGTTTCTGCCGCGACCGTGTAAGTGGTCATCATTCTGCCGCCGCTGATTTTTGTTCCGCAGGTATAGGGGACTAAAATCATATCGTCGGTACTGCCCTCCGAGGAGTCCGCCTGTTCTTCCAGAACACCCACCACACGGTAATGGAAGCCGTTGATGTTGATTTGGCGGCCGATGGGGTTTCCGCCCAAAAACTCATTGGCAACATAGCTTCCCACCACACAGACATTCATACGGTTTAAGCAATCCACATACATAATTCCCCGACCTTGCGCCACCGTCAGATTTTTGATGGCAAGATACTGCTCGTTGACACCGGTCAAAGACGCGGTGAGGTCTTCGGTTTCGTATTTCATGCTTGCCGCGAGGGTCGCGGTCGGGCTGACCCCTCGCACAATGTCCCCGTTCTCCTCCGCAAAGGTGTAAAAATCTTCCTCACTCACGGTGCGCGAGCTTCCGCGCCCCACGATTGTGACATTGATTAAATCCGTACCCATTCCGCTGATTGCGGAGTTCATCTCGTTTTGCAGACCTTGACCCAGACTCACAATGACAATGACCGCGGCAACACCGATGATGATGCCGAGCATGGTGAGAAGGGAACGGACCTTGCCCGTACTCAGGCTTTTGAGCGCAAGCAGGAAGGATTGAGCAAAATTCATGCTTCCACCTCCGCTTCCACCACCGCATGCTCGCCCGAAGACGGCCCGTCATAGACGATTTTGCCGTCCGAAAGACGGATGATGCGGTTGGCTTTTTTCGCAATGGAATTATCGTGCGTAATTAAAATCACGGTATGTCCCTCGCGGTTGAGCTCCTGCAAGAATCCAAGCACCTCGGTGCCTGTTTTACTGTCAAGCGCACCGGTTGGCTCATCCGCCAGAATGACCGATGGATTTCCCGCAAGGGCACGTGCAATGGACACTCGCTGCTGCTGACCGCCCGAAAGTTGGGAGGGCAGATTCTTGCGTTTTTCCAAAATCCCTACACGCGCAAGTGCTTCCTTCGCCGCGGTACGGCGTTCCTCCTTGTCGTACCCTGCATACAAAAGCGGAAGCTCCACATTCTCCAGAACATTGATTTTCGGAATCAGATTATACTGCTGGAAAATGAATCCGAGCTTACGGCTTCGGATTTCCGCGAGTTGGTTTTTGTTCATGGTGGAAACATCCACCCCGTCGAGCAGGTACTCCCCGCTTGTGGGGACGTCCAAACACCCGATGATATTCATACAGGTGGATTTTCCCGAGCCCGACTGACCCACAATGGCGAGAAACTCGCCCTCCTCCACCGAAAACGAAATTCCGTCCAGCGCATGAAGGGATTCTTCTCCCATTTGATAGATTTTATAAACATTTCTCAGTTCAATGATACAAGACAAATCAGACACCCCCGACTTATCTCATCGGGCCGCCGCCCATACCGCCGCGACCGCCCATGCCGCCGCTCGGCATTCCTCCGCCGGGCATTCCGCCGCCCGGCATACCGCCGCTCGGCATTCCCATATCGGCAAACGGGTTTAAGTTTCCGACCGGGACCGCCTCGACATAGGAGATTTCATCGCCCTCGGAAAGTCCGTCGATGATTTCCACAAAACTGTCGTCATTGACACCCACCGTGACCTTGACACGGACAAAGCCCGGAGTTTCGGGAGATTCCTCCGCGCCCTCTCGGAGCGCTGTCTTTCCGCTTTCACTCTTTACGCTGACCAAAACCGTGTTGCCGCGCTCCACCGCTTCACTCGGGACAACCAATACATCGCGGCGCTCGGTGACTAAAATATCCGCGCTCACATTCATACCCGGAAGAAGTTCGGTCCCGTCATCGATGACAATGGTGACCGGGTATGCGGTCGCACCGCTTTGGGTGGTACCGTTGATGCTCACCTTGGAGACCTTGCCCGTAAAGGTCTTGCCCTCGAGCGAATCCGCGGTGATGTTCACGGTCTGACCCACCTCAACCTTTTTGATGTCGAGTTCGTCTACATTCACGGTAAATTCCAGATGCGACATATCGTAAATAATTGCGATTGCACCTGTGTTTGCGGTTTTGTTTGCGCTGTCCAAGGTATCTCCGACCTTGAGATTCTTTTCAATCACAGTCCCCGAAATCGGGGCGGTGACACGGTAGTCATCCAACTGCTCCTGCGCGTTTTCCAAGGAAAGACGCGCATCGTCCAAATTAGACTTGGAGTTTTTGAGCTGGGTTTGCAGATTGTCATCGTCAATCACCGCGATGACCGTGTTTTTTCCCACCGCGTTGCCTTCTTTGATTTTGAGGGCAACAATTTCGCCGCTTGCTTCCGCGGTGATGGGTTTGTCGGACGGGAAGGTAAAGACCGCACCCGCGTTACATTCCACTCCGCCAACCGTTGCGGTTGCCGAGGTGGTCTCCGAAATTCCGCGCGGATTTGCCACCTTGATGCGCACCTGACGGATGAGTGCGCCGCCAAGCCCCACTTCCTCCAGCGCGGAAATGCTCTCCACCACGCCGTTTACCGTTTCAAAACTGCCGCTGATGGTAACGGTTGCGGTCTGACCCACAGCCAACTTGACCGCATCCTCGGAAAAGAACGGGACCTTGAGATAGGCAACACTGCGGTCGGAAACCGTTCCGATTTGGCTTCCCGCATTGACCTTGTCACCCACCTCGACATTCAGCTTGGTGACAACGCCCGAAACCGATGCCTTGATATTGTAATCCTCCGCGGATTCCAAAAGGTCGTGATAGGAATCCAGCGCACGCTGATAGGAATTTTGCGCGCGCTCTAAGTTACTCTCCATATCCGAGCTGTCGATGACGTACAGAAGGTCGCCCTTCTCCACGGTCTGCCCCTCTTCAAACGGAGCTTCGAGCACCTCGCCCGAAACAAGAGAGGTCAGTTCATACGATTCGGCAGGCTGGATTGTGCCCGTCGCGTTGATGGATTGGGTGAGGTCGCGGCGCTCGACTGTGGTTTGGGTGTATGTAACCTCCGCACCCTTCTTTCCTCCGCGAATCAGCGCGGAGATGCCAAACAGCAAGCAAACCGCGGTCAAGACCGCCACCCATCGAAACCATTTTTTCTTGGTGATTTCTTTGATTTTAGAGGGCTTTTTCTCAATCGGGGTCTCCCCCAAAAACTCGCCCACTTCGGCGGCAACCGACCGAATCACATCTTCATTTCCTCGGATTTCCGACTTGGTTTTCCGCATAACGGTTTCTCCTTTTCATGTTTTGCTTTTACAGATTAAACGGAAAAGTCGCTTTCGTCAAGCGACTTTCGTCATTGTTTACCAAACCTTCACAGTTTGTACAAATTCGGCCTCATTCCTTCGATAAGTGGCAAAGATTTGCGAATTTCGTCATTTTTTGCAAAATCAAGGTCGACCAAAATCTCGCACGCTTCTTCCCCTGCCTGTGCCAAAATCTCACCCCACGGGGAGACCGCGATACTGTGCCCGTACGCCACATAAGACGCGTCCTCATCGGTCGCGGGCGAACAGCCGCACACAAAGACCTGATAATCCACCGCACGGGCGCGGTGCAGCAGTTCCCAATGCACGGGACCTGTGGTGCGGTTAAACGCGGCGGGGCAAACAATCAGCGCAGCGCCGAGTTGCGCCATTTTGCGGTAGAGTTCGGGAAAGCGGATGTCAAAACAGATGCAAAGCCCAACGTTCCCGAATGCGGTGTCAAACACGGTGACCTCCTCCCCTGCGGTGAAGGTGTCGGATTCGCAGAACACCTGCCCGTTTGGGATGTTCACATCAAACAGATGGACTTTTCTGTGCCGCGCGATGCACTCCCCCGCGGGAGAAAAGACAAACGCGGTGTTATACAACGCGTCCCCCTCGCGCTCGGGCATACTCCCGCCCACAAGATAAACCCCATGCTCACGCGCAAGGCGAGAGAGTGTTTCGGTCACAAGACCGCCAAACCCCTCCGCATACGTTAAAAATGCGCTGTTTTCATAGGGTGCGCAGAACATTTCGGGGAGCACAACAAGCTCCGCGCCGCGCTCTGCGAGACGGCGGATTGCATCGGCGGCGGTCTTCAAATTTTCCTCTTTGGATGCGCACACACGCATTTGTACCAGACCAAGTTTCATGTCCTGTCCCCCTTCGAAAAAAAATCCTGCATTTTATTCTATCACAAAACTTCAAAAAATACGATAAATTTTTTGCAAAAAAGGGTTGACTTTTGGGATGCATTTGATATACTTCCCCCATAAGCGACACATGGGAGGAATTTCTATGTACGGATACAGAAAGATTTTCTCGCTTCTCATCCCCTCGTTTTTAGAGGCGGCATCCATTGTTCTGCTTTCCATGATGAACACCATGATGGTGAGTCACTTGGGCGAGAGCGCCATCAACGCGGTCAATCTCGCATCTTCACCGGGCAATCTGATTGCCACGGTCATTGTCGCGATTGCCGCGGGCATTACGGTGAAAATCTCCCAATCCATGGGAAAGGGAAAGCCGCTTGATGCCAAGCAGTTTGCCGAGCAAGGCAGTTTGCTTTGTCTTTTGATTACGGTTGCTTTGAGTTTTCTCATGGTGCTGTTTTCCTCCCCCATCCTCTCCTTTTTGTTTGACGGGCTGGACAAGACCACCATGGAGATGTCGCGCACCTTCTTTGTCTGTGTTTCGCTCTCGCTTCCCGGGTATGCGCTCTTCCATTCCATGCTGGCGACCTTGCGCGGCTCGGGTGATTTCAAGATTATTTTCGTTGCGGAGTTACTCCACAACGCGCTCTATCTCGCGCTCGGATTTTTCTTCATCCGTGTGCTTCACATGGAGATTTTGGGGCTTGGGATTGCGCTGATTCTCTGCCGCAGCACGGGTGGAATCCTCTTGTATCTCCTCATGCGCAAGGGTACCAACGCGATCCGTATTTCAAACATCTTCCGCCGCACCGAAAAGGCGGTGCTCAGCGGCATTCTCTCCATCGGAATTCCGCGCTCGATTGACGGATTCTTCGCAACCGGCGGCGGACTGTTTTTGCAGACCATCATCGTATCTCTCGGTGCAACCGCAATCACCGCAAACGCTCTGGGCGGAACGATTCGCAATTTCTTCCTGCTGCCGTACTCCTCCATCGGTGCGGTCGCGGTCACCTTGATTGCGCACGCCTACGGTGCGGGGGATTTCAAAGAGGTACGCCGTGTGATGTGGCGCTGTACGTTGATTACGCTTTTGATTTCATCCGTCATCAACATCGCAAGCATCTGGTACTTAAAGCCGCTCATCGGATTGTACAATGCCTCGGCGGAAACCTCGGCGCTCACGCTTTCCCTCATCACCGTGACCATCCTCTTCGAGCCGATTTTCAACACGCTCAACATGACCGCATGGTCCGCGCTCAACGCGGTGGGCGATGTGAAATTTGCCATCACCGCCTCTGTCATCCGCTTTTGCATTGTGCGGCTTCTCGGCGCATTTCTCCTCACCCGTGTATGGCATCTCGGCATCCACGGAATCTGGTATTCCATGATTGCGGACTATGTGATTGCGGCGATTATCTTCACCGTTCGTTTCCTCGGCAGCCGTTGGGAACGGGTCGAGCGAATTTAACCCTCAAAAACACCTCGTTTTTCTTGACTTACCATAGAAAATGCGGTACAATTTTCTATGTGTATAATTGTCGAAGGCTAACGCCCTCGTCCATTGTGCGGACGGGGGCTTTTCCTTTCTATCTTACTTTAGAAAGTTGTGTGACTCCATGGAAAAAATCACAGCTCCGCGCGGTACGAAAGACGTACTCCCCTCGGAGAGCCATCAGTGGCAATATTTGGAATCGAAGCTCCGCGATGTAGCGCGCCGTTTCGGATTCAAGGAAATCCGTTTCCCGACCTTTGAAGAATACAATCTCTTCTGCCGCGGCGTGGGTGACACCACCGACGTGGTGCAGAAGGAAATGTATGATTTCTACGATAAGGGCGAGCGCCATATCGCGCTCCGTCCCGAAGGCACCGCATCGGTGGTGCGCGCCTTCATCGAGCATTCTCTGCACGCGCAGGCACTCCCGCTCAAGGTCTTCTACATTGCGCCAAACTTCCGCTATGAGAAGCCGCAGGCAGGCCGTCTCCGTGAGCATCATCAGTTCGGCATCGAATGCTTCGGCAGTTACGATGCGTCCAGCGATGCGGAGGTCATCAGCGTTGCCGCAACCATGCTGGAAGAGCTCGGCATCTCGGGTGTGGAGCTGCACATCAACTCCTGCGGCTGTCCGAACTGCCGCCCCAAGTACCATGCGGCGCTGAAAGAATACTTCGAGTCCAAAAAGAGTGACCTTTGCGGCACTTGTCTTGACCGTCTCGACCGTAACCCGATGCGTATCCTCGACTGCAAGAGTCCGGTCTGCGGCGAGATTGCAAAGGACTCGCCCGTGATTACCGATTATCTGTGCGAGGAGTGTACCGCGCATTTCGCAAAGCTGCGCGAATACCTCGATGCGGCAGGCATTTCTTATGTGTGCGACCCGCGTATTGTCCGCGGTCTTGACTATTACACCAACACGGTCTTTGAATTCATTACCGACTCAATCGGCGCCCAGTCCACCATCTGCGGCGGCGGACGTTACAACGGTCTGGTGGAAAGCCTTGGCGGCCCGAAGACCGCAGGGCTCGGCTTCGGCAGTGGACTTGAGCGACTCCTGCTCACCATGGAAGCGCAGGGTGCCACCTTCCCCGACCCCGACACCCCCGACCTCTTCCTTGCCGCAATGGGCGAGGAGGCGGACCGCGCGGTGCAGACTCTGGTGTATGAACTGAGAAAGCTCGGGCTTGCGGCAGAGCGCGACATTTGCGGCCGCTCTCTCAAAGCGCAGATGAAATATGCAGATAAACTTTCCGCCGCGTATTCCGCGGTCATCGGTGAGCAGGAGCTCATCGACGGCAAGATTTCGCTCAAAAATATGCAAAGCGGCGAAAAGGAAGAATGCGTGTTAAGTGCGGATGCGATTTTCTCGCACATCATGGAAGGAGAAGAATAATGGAAACTTTACAAGGTCTCAAACGTACCGATTACTGCGGAAATTTCCGTGCAGAGCATATTGGAACCCGTGTCACGGTCTATGGCTGGGTCCAGCGCATGAGAAATCTGGGCGGACTCATCTTTGTTGATTTGCGTGACCGCACAGGCATTGTCCAGTGCACCTTTGACGAAGCGGTGAGCAAAGACCTTTTTGATAAGGCATTCACCGTTCGTTCCGAGTTCGTGCTTGCGATTTCGGGCACCGTCCGTGCGCGCGGTGAGGGCGCGGTCAACACCAAAATCCCGACCGGTGAAATTGAAATTTTTGCGGATGAACTCCGCATCCTCTCCAAGGCGGAGACCACCCCGTTTGAAATCGTGGAAAACAGCGATGTCAACGATATGCTTCGTCTCAAATACCGTTATCTCGACCTGCGCCGTCCGGATATGCAGCGCACCATCGCGCTCCGTCACCGCATCTCCAAAATCGCGCGCGACTATTTCGATGACAACGGCTTCTTTGAAATCGAAACCCCGATTCTCACCAAGTCCACACCCGAAGGCGCGCGTGACTATCTCGTTCCTTCCCGTGTGCATCCGGGCAAGTTCTACGCTCTGCCCCAGTCCCCGCAGCAGTACAAGCAGCTTCTGATGCTCTCGGGCTTTGACCGTTATATGCAGATTACCCGTTGCTTCCG
>JAZQIE010000146.1:0-6586 GCA_045540975.1 Eubacteriales bacterium | reverse complement strand
AGGAGGGAAGAGTGAAGAAGTGAGGGGGGATTGATTTTGGGGGCGAAACGGTGTATACTGGGTCTAACTTGCACCCGTGCGGCTTTGATGCAACCGCGCGGAGACGATGAAAAGAAGAGTGTTGATTATGAACTACAATTATCATACACATACCCCGCGCTGCAACCATGCAAGCGGTACACCCGAAGAATATATTCAACGCGCGATTGCCTGCGGGGTCCGATATATGGGCTTTTCCGACCATGCGCCCTCCATGTTTCCCGCCGCCACCCAAATAAAATCACGCATGCAGCTTTCCGAGGCGGGAGACTACGTTGCCGAACTAAGGCGGTTGCGAGACAAATACCGCGATTGGATTGATTTGAAAATCGGGTTTGAGATGGAGTACTATCCCCATCACTTTGGGGATATGCTGCGGATTGTGAAGGATTTGGGGATTGAGTACCTCATCCTCGGGCAGCACTACACACGCGAGGAAGGGGTCGGCTGTCGGTACGTTACCGCGCCCATCGACGATGAAAACGATTTCAAAGAGCACGTGGCGAGTGTTGTGGAAGGGATGCAAAGCGGAGTCTTTACGTATCTGGCGCATCCGGACGTGTTCTGTTTTGTGGGTGACCGTGACCTGTATCTTGAGGAAATGCAAAAAATCTGTGTTGCGTCCAAAGCGTATCACGTACCGTTGGAACTCAATTTCTACGGAATCCGAGATCGACGAAACTATCCCAACACGGCGTTTTGGGAATTGGTGGGAGAGGCAAGCTGCCCGGTGGTATTTGGCTTTGACTCGCATGATACCCCGAGCGCCTATGACGCGGAGTCTTTGAAGGAAGCGATGCGCTTGGTGGAAGTGTATCGCTTAAATTATATTGGAAAACCCGATTTGGTAACGCTTTAAAACGATAAGTTTGCCCCGATAACGGTTGTTATCGGGGCAAAACTGTTTCTTACGGCTTTGGTTTGTAGACGATGTAATTGTCATTACTTTCTTTACTTCGTGCGACCATTTGGCGGTGTTTTTTGCAACTGTTCGCCTGATTTCATCCATGAATTCTCACTTCGCTCCACGAATTGAATTGCCTTTATAATGCACGAAGTGCAATTCATGAGCCGCAAGGCTCAATTCATGAAATCTCTGATTTCAATTCATGCCGAAGGCAATTCATTGATTTCATCGAAGATGAAATCAATCTGCCACACTTCGACAAAAAATCAAACAAAAGCGGAGTGTAGACAAGCGGAGGTGGGTATGGTATGATAAAAACGATGGAGGCGATGTTATGAAGTTTGACTTTTCAAAACGGATTGGGACAATCAAGCCGATGCACGGGGTGGGTCAGCCGCCGCTGTACGGCTTTGGGAATGACTGCTATTTCCGCTACCTGACCGATGCGCATATCCCGTATTCGCGTTTGCACGATACCTTGGGGACATATGATTTCCGTGTGGTGGATATCCCGAATATCTTCCGTGATTTTGACGCGGATGAGACCGATCCTGCTTCCTATGATTTCACCTTTACCGATTGGCTGATTGGGGCGCTGATGAAGGCAAACTGCGAGCCTGTGTACCGCTTGGGGGTCAGCATTGAAAACTACGCCGCGATGCGAGCGTATCGGATTTTCCCGCCCAAGGACAACGCGAAATGGGCGCGGATTTGCGAGCATATCATCCGTCACTACAACGAGGGCTGGGCGGACGGATTTACCTACGGCATCAAGTACTGGGAAATCTGGAACGAGCCCGAGGACGGTGAGGAGTCGCAGATGTGGTTTGGCTCCGCGCAGGAGTATTTTGACCTTTACGTCACTACCGCAAAGCACTTGAAGGCGTGCTTTGGGGAGAACATTTGCGTGGGTGGATACGCTTCGTGCGGCTTTTACGCGGAAATCGGGGAAAAAGCGCCTGCATGGGCAATGGTTGGCCCGCGATTTTCCTACTTTGTCGAGTATTTCCACAAATTCTTAACGCATATCAAGGCGGAGAGTGCGCCGCTTGACTTCTTCTCGTGGCACAGTTATGCACAACCGGACGGCACGGTCGCGATGGCGGAGTATGCGGCAAAAACACTCGCGGAATACGGGTACGGTGATGCGCAGTCGCATCTCAACGAGTGGAACACCGCGCCCGACCCGTCTCTGCGCGGGACTTCGTTTGCGAGTGCGACCGCGGCGGCGATGATGCTTGCGATGCAGAACACGAAAACCGACGTGCTGTGCTACTACGATGCGGCAATCGGCGTGAGTGACTATGCGGGGCTGTTTGACCCGCGCGACAGAACACCGTGCTGCACGTATTACGCGTTCCGCGGCTTTGGTGAGTTGTACGCGCTTGGAACACAGACAGAGTGTGTCACGGACGGGGCGGTGTATGCGATTGCGGCGACCGACGGGAAGCGCCGTGCGGTGATGCTTGCGAATTTGGGCGAGGACATCAAGCTTGCGACCAACCTCGATGCAAGCAGATTTACGGTGCATTTGATTGACGAAGACCACTTCTTCACCCCGACCGAGCTCAATCCGATGCGCTTTACCTTGCAAAAAAACGGGGTAGCATTCCTTTGCGACTACACGGTCGCGGGAATTTAAAACGAAAAAGACTCCCAATGGGAGTCTTTTTTAGTTGAGAATTGTAAATGGAAAATTGGGGGTGCGAGCGGCTACTCTGCAGCTCCGTATTGAGGGGAGAGACACTGATCGAATAAATATGGCCATACCGGGTCATCTGCAGATCCACTTGTAGACCATCCTCCGGCTTCCCACTGCGTATGCTTCCATTCGCCATTTTGTTTTGTATAACGGTGGACTGTGCCGTTTGTCTCGTTGAAATTTACACAATAAACGCGGGCAGAATCTTCCGAATAAGACAGGACTTTATATTTTGTTGAAGCGGACACTTCCGGAAACGAGAGGAATTCTGCACCGTGTCTTGAAGTGAGCCATTCGCATTTCAAAAAAGACACACCCCAGAAAATCAAGAACAATAAAATCATGAGCGACAATAAAAGGGAAAGTTTTTTCATACCTACGTCTCCTTTTGGATTCTATTTAGCGAGGAGTTTTGCAAGCTCTGTTTTCGAAACCGTACGCCATGTATCAATTTCTTTTTTTGATTCATTCTGTATCACAAAAATACGTTTTGGCTGAAACCCCTCTTGCTTTACCGTTTGGATGAGTGCAAAAAGCGTTTCCAAAGGGGCTTGGATTTGTATTTCGTAGTCTTCGATGTTTGCTTCGAGCCGAGACAAATCCATATCCTCGGTTAACGATTCCGCTGTTGGGAATGCATAGAGACCGACCTCCTTGACATGGACAGAGACCGTTCCGTCTTTGAATTTACCCGACAAGAATTCCGACATTTGATGTTCGAAGCGTTTCAGTAAATAGTTATCCGCTTGACCGGATACGGCCAGATTCGACTGTACCAAAACTTCAAACACAATCTCGGAATCATCCTTCGGGGAGAAGGATATATGATAAAGACTCGGGTCGGCCCAAGAAAACCGTGCGGTTTGATACTCCATACTCTGCTTATAGCGAGTTTGCAAGTATTCGGTTGCGACGTTGATGGCTTTATTTTCCTTTGTCACATAATACGCTCTGCAACCAAGCACAACCAATAAGAGAACGATGCCGACGATTAGAATTTTTTTCATATCTGCGTCTCCTTTTGGAACTTCAACTAATTGTTTCAATGTTGTTCATTAAATTTTTATAATACAATCGAGAGTTGTGGGGTGGGGGGCGGCTCTGTCAAGACGACAGAACCGTCCCTTTTTTTAACTGCTACCAAAAAATGTGTGTCACCAAGTGGCTTACTGTTTCATCATAAGTCTAAGATAGAATATTATGTATTCTACATTTAATAGTAGCACAATCAGGTCTGAAAAACGTATGTTTTTTATTGATCTAATAATTAATACCAAAACTCCTAAACCAACAAAAAAAGCAACAATCCCTGATATAACCATATATTCCGGCCTGAAAACATAGAAAGTATATTTTAATATTCCTCCCAGTTCAGATGTTGTATATTTTCCAATTGTCATATTTACCGCTTGAAAAAGGATGTTTATAACGGTAATCCAATAAAATACTTTTCTAATCATCCGAAACGCTCCTTTCTGTAATTGGGGACGTCCCCAATTACACATGCGCGGCTTTATACTGCTGACCGAAAATGTCCGACCATGCGGGACTCCTTTTGGTTTTTCAACAATTTAAGCGGCTTGTTCCGATTTCATCTTAGCATGTTGTCAAGAAAATGTCAATGTGAGGCGGTAGTGGGCGGTATTTTTTGTGCAAGGTTGGGGTTTGACCGAGCGCGCGGAATGTGATACAATGATACAAATACAATGATAGAGAGGTGTGACCGATGAAGAAATTGTATCTGTCCGCGACCGACAAGAAGCTGTGCGGTGTGTGCGGCGGGATTGCGGAGTATTTTGAAATTGACTCCACCGTGGTGCGCTTACTTTTGGTACTCTTCGTTTGCCTCGGCGGGTCGGGGATTTTGGCGTACATTATTGCGGCATTGGTGATGCCGAAGAGAGAACTCTAAAAAGGAGACAGAAACATGAAAAAATCGACGGACTTCCGTTACAACACGGGCGATACCAAGGTGCCTTGGGCGGCAGTTGGTGAAAACTACAATGCGGCAGATTTGATGGAAATGATTCGCTTCATGATGCAGGGGCAGGGTGCTGAGTACGATGAGGCACTCCTCAAGGTTTGGGATGCAATCAAGCCCCTTTCCGAGATTGCGACCCCTCCGGGAAAGCTTTCCACGGGTGTGAAGGTGGAAGAGGCGGAGGCTGCTTGCAACGAGTACCTCGGCATTGACACCTCGGTGTTTGTCACCAACGCGACCAGCGGCTTTGAAATTGCATACAAGTACGCGGGCATCGGCCCGGGGGATGAGGTCATTGTCCCTGCGATTACCTTTGTGGCGACCATGGCGTATCCGCTCGGTGTGGGTGCGAAGCTGGTGTTTGCGGATGTTGACCCGCGCACCCTGAATATGGACCCGGCGGACGTTGCGCGCAAAATCACTCCGAAGACCAAGATGATTGTGCCGGTGCATCTGGGCGGTTATCCTGTGGATTTGGACCCGATTTTGGAGCTTGCAAAGCAGCATGATATTTTGGTGTTGGAAGATGCGGCGCACGGCTTTGGTGCGGAGTACAAGGGCAAGAAGCTGGGCACCATGGGTCATTTTGCGGCATTTTCCATGCACGAGGTTAAGAACATCACTTCGTTTGGTGAGGGCGGTATCGTGACCACCACCATCCCGAATTTCCTTGACCACATGAAGCGTGCGCGCTTTTTGGGTATGGATTTCTCCTGCCCGATTAAGGATTGGCTGTATAACATCACCCCGATTCCCGGAAAAGAGAAGCCGTTTGTCGCGCTCAACTATTCCCCGACCGAAATTTGCGGTCTGGGTCTCTCGCTGCAGGTGGCTCGTAACGATGAGATTATCGCAAAGCGCCGTGCTGCGGCGACTTACCTCACCGAGCGTTTCGCGGAAAACGATGCAATCATTCCGCAGGACTTAGGAAACGATGATATAAAACCTACTTTCCATTTGTATCTTTTACAAATTGATCCCCAAAAAGCAGGTGGCGATATTCAGGTTCTGAAGAAAAAGCTTGAAGAAAAAAGCGTAACACAGATTGCACACTTCGGACCGCTTTACAGATTTAAAATAGTGGAAGATATGGGCTATAATGCTGATGAAATTGCAAAAACTTGTCCTAATTGTGAAGAAGTATTTTATAAAAGATTTACCCATCTGCCGCTTTACGGATTGAGTGATGAACAGCTTGAGTATATGGCAGATGCAGTACTTGAATCAGTTGCTGAAATGCAGGCAGGTAAATAAAAGCGGAGGGAAATAAAATGAAGATAAAATGGGGAGTTATCGGATGCGGCGGCATTGCTTACAGAAGAACAATTCCCGGAATGATGCTGTCTGAAAACAGTGAGCTTACGGCTGTTATGGACACCAATATTGATGTTGCAGAAAAAGTAAAAGAGGAATTCGGTGCAAAATATGCTTTCGGAACAGTTGAAGAAGTTCTTGCACTTGATGAAATCGACGCTGTATATATTGCATCACCTGTTTTTTGTCATAAGGAGCAGGCTGTGCTTGCAGCTCAGGCAAAAAAACATATCTTACTTGAGAAACCAATGGGACTTTCCGTTGCACAGTCGCAGGAAATCGCGGATATTTGCAGAAAAAACGGTGTAAAACTTGGCGTTGGTCTGATGATGCGTTTTTCATCATATCATCAGAAAATTAAGCACCTTATAGAGGAAGGCAAATTAGGAAGTATTGTTTCGATGCGTGCACAGCTTACATGCTGGTATCCTGAAATTCCCGGTAACTGGCGACAGGATAAGAAAAAATCCGGCGGCGGTGCTTTGATGGATATGGGAATTCATTGTATAGATTTGCTTCAGTATATAAGCGGAACAAAGGCAGAATATATAAGTTGCTTTGCTCAGAATCAGACATTTAAATATTCTGCAGATGATTCTGCCGCACTTTTGATGAAAATGAACAGTGGAAAGTCGGATCGTAG
>JAZQIE010000145.1:0-5988 GCA_045540975.1 Eubacteriales bacterium | reverse complement strand
GCGCAACCGTATGCCGAATTATCTCATGCAATGGGAGATGATTCAGTGGGCGGTGGAAAAAGGCTGCCGCATTTACGACTTCCGCGGTGTCACGGGGGATATGGAAAAAACTCTGCTGGAAGGCCTTGTCCGCTTCAAAGCGGGCTTTGGCGCGGTGCAGGATGACTTTGTGGGTAAGATGGACATGATTTTCATGCCCGTTCGCGCAGAACTCATCGAAATCCTCCAAACCGCATACCGCTCGCTGGTGCGCCGCATCGGAGTGCTCAAAAACAAGCGGAAATAACTTGCATTTTGGCAAATTTTGTGTTAAAATCATTTTTAATCTTTAATTTTTAGGAGGGATTTCTCATGTCAGGCGAAGTTTTGGCATTTGCGCTGTATTTCGTGCTTGTGCTCGCAATCGGCGTGTTCTTCTTCGTAAAGAGTAAATCAGCAAACGATAAGGATTACTTCCTCGGCGGACGTAAGATGGGTCCGTGGGTCACCGCAATGAGCGCGCAGGCATCCGATATGTCCGCGTGGCTGCTCATGGGTCTGCCCGGCTCGGTTATCGCATTCGGTCTGGGTCAGGCTTGGATCGGCATCGGTCTTGCAATCGGTACCGCGGCAAACTGGATCATCGTTGCGCGCCGTCTCCGTAAATTCTCCCGCGCGGCGGGAGACGCCATCACCATGCCGCAGTATCTCACCAACCGCTTCATGGCGCAAAGCCCCGCGCTCAAAATCATCTGCGCGGTGGTCTTCCTTGTAAGCTTTACCGTGTACGTCGCATCCGCATTCTCCGCAGGTGCGCAGGTCTTCACCCAGCTCTTCCCGGCACTTGCACCGAGCACCGCAATGATTATCTTTGCGGCAATTATCTTAGTCTACACCTTCCTCGGCGGCTATAAGGCTGTTTGCTGGACCGACTTCTTCCAGGGCCTTCTCATGCTGGTCGCGGTCCTTGCTGTTCCGATTATGATTGTTGCAACCGGAAATACCGACTCCGCTCTCCTCTCCGAGGTGGTCACCGCGGCAGACGGAACCGAATACAAGTTTATTTCCAACCTCTTCACCGCGGATTGGAAGGAAATCGTCTCGGGTCTTGCTTGGGGTCTCGGCTACTTCGGTATGCCGCACATCATTGTCCGCTTCATGGGGATTGAAAAGCCGAGCATGGTCAAGAAATCCGCGATTATCGCAATCGTTTGGGTTATCCTCTCCCTCGGCGCGGTGCTTCTCATCGCGTACTTCGGCAGAATGTTCATGATTGACGGCGAGTCCTTCGCACAGACCCTCCTCGCAAACGGCGAGCAGGAGCTCGTCTTTGTAAAACTCGTCCGCCATATGTTCCCGTCCTTTATCGCAGGGATTTTGCTTGCGGCAATCATCGCGGCTTCCATGTCCACCGCGGACTCCCAGCTCTTGGTCGCATCCTCGTCCTTTACCAGCGATATTTACAAGCCCATCATCCGCAAGAATGCATCCGATAAAGAGCTTCTCTGGATGGGCAGACTCGTTGTTATCATCGTCTCCGTGGTCGCGTACTTCATCGCATCCTCCAAGGGCGAAGGTGCTGCGGCGATCATGAGCCTGGTTTCCAATGCATGGGCGCTCTTCGGCGCGGCATTCGGCCCGGTCATCCTGCTCTCCCTCTTCTGGAAGCGCTTTACTTACAAGGGCGCAATCGCAGGTATCGTCTCGGGCGCGGTTGTGGATGCGCTGTGGCTTGTATACCTCTCCGAAACCGGTATCTACGAAATCATCCCGGGCTTCATCGTCTGCGCAATCTTCGCGGTGGTTGTCTCTCTTATCGACAAAGCACCGTCGCAGGAAGTGCTTGACCTGTACGCCCGCGCAACCGACAACTCCGTCGACGACTAAAACACGGAATTTCTTCACATCCCGACCCGTCATAGGGTCGGGATGTTTCTTCTTTTAGTTTGTCCAATCATTGGAAAATGTCAGAATTGTAAAAAAATCGTAAAAAACATCTTGCAAGAATTGAAAAAATGATTTAATATAATACTGTGTAAAAATGAGTGGCAAGAGAGGGTAGTAGCTCTTGCCACAATCATTCTAAAAAAATCTTTTAGGAGGAAAAAAACATGAGATCATTTAGCACTAAGCGCATTCTCTCCCTGCTTGTTGCGGTCTGCATGCTGGTTGCAATGCTCCCGGCAAGCCTGATCAGTGCAAGCGCGGCTGAAGTCGGAACTGTGTATGAATACAAGTTCTGGGACTGCATGACCGCTGCAGGCGCAACCGGCACCGGCACCACCTTCTCTCAGAGCTACCAGGCATCTCAGGATGCTAACGTTGGTTCTGCAAAGTGGATGCTCGGCTCCATCTCCAACAATTATTACGCTGTCAGCACCGCTCCGTACCACATCTTCGGCTTTGGTACCAAGGGTGGTTCCGACTCCATCACCTGGAAAATCAACGTTCCGGAATCCGCTGAATACAAGGCAATCTGGAACATCACTGAGTACGGCTCTTCTTCTCCGGTAGACGTCTACCTCTACAAGGTCGGCACCGCTGAGAGCTACCTGTACACCGTTGATCATTCCGGTATCGCCTCTGCTGCCGCTCGTGCAGTCAGCTGCGAAGGCGTTATGCTCGAAGCCGGTGACTACTACCTCACCGTTAAGCAGCTGGGCAACGGCAATGAAAACTACCGTTATTTCACCCATAAGTCCTTCGCACTCGAAGTGACCGGCGAGTACAACTCCGCAGCAATCACCGCGGTTGTCCTCGACCGCACCGACATGGCTCTCGGTATGGACAGCATCGATTTCATCACTCCGTCGGTCCTTCCGGCAGAAGCTGATGACGGCACGGTTGTCTACACCTTCGAGTCCTCCGACGAAAACGTTGTCATCGTTGACGAAGACGGTCTGGTCATGCCGATCGGCCCGGGCTTTGCAACCATCACCGTTTCTGTCGAAAACGGCAAGTTTGCAACCGCAAACGTTTTGGTTACCGAAAACGTCACCTTTGAGTATGACTTCACCAAGCCTTACACCGGTCCGTGGTCTTCCAGCTGGATCAACCCGACCCTGGTGACCTATGCTATGACCATGGCAGGCAGCCCGAGCGAAGTCAAGCTGAACGCGACCAACATCGGAAACGGCGCTCAGGAAGTCACCACCGACCCGTGGGCATACTACGGTGTCCATGGCGCAGCAACCATCAGCGGTTCTTCTTCCTTCGCAGGCTCCACCACCGCACCGGGCATCGGCGCTCAGAACTGTGGTAAGAACAGCATGCGCGGTTACACCTATGTTGCAAAGAATGAAGGCGACGCGATTTCCTTCTCCATCCTGGTTCCGGCAGAAGGCACCTTCGTCCCGTCTGTTACCTACTCCCGCGGCTCCGGTTACGGTAGCGGTTACTTCTACCTCGCTCCGATCGATGCGGTCAACCCGCTCGCAGAAGAGTACCTGCTCGGCGAAGCAAACTTCACCGCAGCTGCTCTGACCGACCGCTGCACCACCGAGTTTGACGAAGTTGAGCTCTCCGCAGGTGAGTACATTATCTCCCTGGCAGGTCCGGGCTGTGTTGTTACCTTCTGGCAGAACTTCGCTCTGACCAACCCGAACGCTGTTAAGTCTGTTGCTTACACCCGCGATTCCCTCAACATCGCTGTTGGCGAAACCGCTGAGGCTGCAACCGTCGTTCTCCCGGTTTCCGCTCCGGACAAGTCTTTGACCTACACTTCCGACAGTGACTGTGTCACCATCAGCGAAGACGGCAAGATCACCGGCGTTTCCAAGGGTACTGCGGTTGTTACCGCTACCTCCAATGCAAACGGCGCTATCAAGGATTCCATCACCATCAATGTCGGCGATAAGGTCTTCCATTACAACTTCATGAAGACTCACGGCTTCGGCCTCACTCCGGCATACCGTGATGACAAGTATCTGAAGGATACCGTCTACTCCTCCGACTTCAAGTACACCCGCAGCGGTACTGCTGACGAAGTCGGCCTCTCCTATGAGTCCTACGGCTGGAAGATCGGCCCGACCGTCAACTCCTCCGATTGGACTTGGTCCCAGTCCGCTCAGTCTCTCGGCCTGTTCGTCTATGTGAAGAACGTCGAGGAAGATGCTGACGGCAATGCAATCGAAAACGGTTATGCTTCCATGCATCTGGATGTTCCGGTTGCAGGTAACTATGACCTCATCTCTGTCCATTCCGATTGGACCGGCGGCGCACCCTGCGATTACTACTTCGCACCGGTTTCCGCTGAAAACCCGATCGATGCACAGTACAAGGTCGGCTCTACCGACCATAAGGCTGATGTCAACGCTAAGGTTGAAGAAGTTGTCGGCGAAGTCGCAGTCGCAGAGGCAGGCGAATATGTCCTGACCTACTACTCCGAGGCTGCTTCCCCGGTCTTCCTCTGCGGCGTGACCCTGTCCGATGCAGACATCGTTGTTCCGGTTGAATCCGTCACCCTCGACAAGGTCGGCACCATTGCAATCGCAGGTGAAGAAACCGTCACCGCAACCGCAACCGTGCTCCCGGCAAACGCATCCGACAAGACCGTTATCTGGACCTCTTCCGATGACACCGTCGCAACTGTTGTTGACGGCGTTGTCACCCCGGTTGGCGCAGGTTATGCAACCATCACCGCTACCGCAAATGACGGCTCCGGCGCAAAGGCTTCCTTCGTTGTTCAGTGCAACATGACCCTGAAGTACACCTATGACTTCCGTGAACCGCTCAAGGCGATTTACGCAGGTCAGGGTTCTACGGCTAACGTCTCTGCTCCGGCTAATGCATTCTCCGAGAGCTATGCAGCAAGTGAAGCAGCAGGCTCCGCTCCGTGGATGTACTACGGCTCCAGCACCGGTTATGAATACTTTGACTTCACCACCTCCTCCAACGGCGGTTTCGGTACCTTCGGTATGAACCACAGCGCTGTTGGCTTCTACAACACCGTTAAGATCCGTGTTGATGAAGGTGCGAAGTACACCGGTATGCTCAAGGTTTCCGACTGGACCGCATCCAACAGCTTTGATATCTACATTGCTCCGGTCACCGCAGCTGACAAGGTTGCTGACGAGTACAAGGTTGGTTCTTACACTCCGACCGGCGGCACCACCCACGGCTACGAAGTTCCGCTCAAGACCATGGATATGCCGGCAGGCGAGTACTACGTCTCCTTCAAGATCACCAAGGTCAACGGCGGTACTTTGATCGGTCTGTTCGATCTTAAGCTGTACAACTCCGGCGAGCTGGCTGCAGTCGAAGATGCTGACATCAACATCGCCACCACCGACGGCGCTTCCATCCGTACCTCCGGTGTTCAGGGCCTCCGCTTTGTTTCCACCATCCAGAAGGATGCGGACTACGGTAAGGTTGTTGAATTCGGTACCCTCTTGATCCCGACCGAATACCTCGGCACCAACGAACTTGTTCTCGGCTACAAGGCTGGTCAGAAGAAGTGTGCTGCACAGGTTCCGGCTGTGTATCTCTACACCGATACCGAAACCGAGACCTCCTTCACCGCTGTTCTTACCAACATCGCTGAAGCAAACTACACCCGTGAAATCTCCGCTCGCGCTTATGCGATCTACGAAGATGCAAACGGCAACCGCCAGGTCGTTTACAGCGACGTCACCACCAGCCGCTCCCCGTACACTGTTGCGAAGAACGGTCTTGCTGACGCAAGCGCTTCCGAAGAAGATAAGGTTATCTTCCAGGCAATCGTTGACGCTGTTGAAGGCACCACTGAAGCTTAATCAAACCGTCGAGTATAGAAAGGATAGATTGTGCTATGAAAAACATTTATGAAGCACCCGAACTCAACATCGATCGTTTCTTGACCGACGATGTGATGACCGCGTCTTTCGGTGATAACGATCTCTCCGATCCGTGGGCATAAGTTCATAAAACCGAGAGGGCGAAGCTGTAAGGCTTCGCCCTCTTTTTTTGTTTGTATGACCAATGCAAAATCCCAACACCCAACTCTCAACTTTCAATTCTCAATTATCACCC
>JAZQIE010000144.1:0-4611 GCA_045540975.1 Eubacteriales bacterium | reverse complement strand
AAATCTTGCTTACCTTTTCAATCCCCTTTTCCACGCCGAGAAACACAACCAAAGCGGTAAGTCCCAAAAATACGCCAAACCAAAGAAGCGGCTGCGCGGTGCCTGAAATGAACGTGCCAAAGAATCCGTCACCTGCGGTCTCAAGCGCACCGCCCGACACAAACTCAACCAGATATTTGGTAACCCAGCCGCCGATGACCGAGTAATACGGCAAAATAATCATGGGAACGATTGCGCCCAAAACACCGATGAATGAGTATTTTTTATTCAGCTTCTGAAATGCCCCGATTGCGCTAAGCCCTGTTTTTCTGCCGATTGCAATTTCGGTTGCCATCAGCACAAAACCGATTGTAAGAACAAGCGCGAGATAAACGAGGAGGAAAATGCCTCCGCCGTAGCGCGCCGCAAGATACGGGAAACGCCAAATATTTCCAAGTCCGACAGCAGAGCCCGCCGCTGCAAGCACGAATCCGATTTTTCCGGTAAAATTACTTCTTTCTGTTTTCATAACATACTTCCCTTCTGTTTTATCTTGAAACAATCCCAAAATAATATGCAAATGTTTAAGTTACAATAACATAAAATCATTTCTTTTGCAAGTGGAATAATCATAAACTAACATTTTGGAATTGAAAAATATGAGATTCATGGTATAATATAAGAAAAAAAGTTTTGGAGGTATTTATGAAGAATCCGGTTGTTGATGCTTGGTATGCCGACCCGGAATCCCGTGTTTACGGCGATACCGTGTATATGTACGTTACCAATTCCCTGCCTTTTGATGACCAGTTAAACCTTGATTTGGTCACAACAAAGGATTTGGAGACATTTGAATGTCACCGTGATATTTTGGATATGTCCACCTTCCACGGTGCATATCGTTGCATTTGGGCGCCCACGGTTGTGGATGCAAACGGAAAATACTATCTTGTCTTTGCGGCAAACGATTTGCGTGAAAGCGGCGCTCCGGGCGGATTATACATAGGTGTCTGTGACACACCGCTTGGTCCGTTTAAGAACGTCTTCTCCGACGGACGTCCCCTTATCAACCAAATCTATAACAATGCGCAGCCCATTGATGCGCACTTCTTCAAAGACGACGACGGCAGCATCTATCTCTATTACGGCGGCTGGGGTCACATGATGGTTTGCAAAATGAATGCTGCGATGGATGGCTTTGAGCCCATGCCCGAGCCTGCATTTGACGGCATTGCAAGAGAAATTACTCCGGTTGAGTATGTGGAAGCTCCGTATATCATGAAAATCGCAGGCAAGTACCATTTGATGTACTCCTCCGGCGATTGGATGAACGGCACCTACCGTGTCAAAGCCGCGGTTTCCGATGACCCGTGCAAAGAATTTAAGTTCTACGCCGATATCCTGCAAGCGGATGAATTGGCGGACGGTCCGGGTCACAACAGTGCATTCTTCTTCAACGGACAATGGTATGTTGCGTACCATCGCCGCACCATCGGAGATGCAAATCCGCACCACCGCAAGCTTTGTATTGATCTCTTAAAGATTGAAAACAATCAGCTTCAGCCGGTGAAAATGACCTAAATACCAAGACGGTTTGCAATGATGCAAACCGTCTTTCTATATCTATGCGCCAAAATCAGGCCCTTTTTCCGGACACAACCGACTGCATTTGAGCAGACAAATTCCGCAAGCAAGCGGAACAATCAAAGAGATGATAAAATACTTCAATGCTTTTTCAGGTACAATGGATTCAAAAATCTTATAAAGACAAATCGACTGTAACGCAGTGAGCAGCATTGTCGGAATCACAAGCAAAAACACAACAACGTAAAACACGCCAAACAATGCAACAAGAACCCCTTCGTCATACATGGAAAGATCCCCAAAAGAAACGAGGAACACAGTAATTAAAATCACCGCAATGTAGAGAAACAGTGCCAGAAACACAATCAATGTCAGTACCAAAAGTGCAACGCGCCATTTTCGTGTAATTCCACGTTCACTGTCTGCACGATCTGCAATCGACCCGATAACCCATGCATCACCGACGGGAAGCCATGCAAGCCACGGATTCGCCATACCGCAGTTTCTTCCGATTCTGTAAAGTGACAAAGCTTCAAGGATATACTGCGCTAACCCAAGACCAAGACAAATCAGATACAGTAAGACAACTCCGATTCCGACTAACAATACGGTAGATTCGGGCATAAACAACACTCCTTTATATATTTTCAACTTAATTCTCGCATAAAACACGATGGTTGTCAATAAAGAAACATGAAGCGAAGAGAAACTCTCTTCGCTTCACTTGTTATTAAACCAACTTTGCAGGGTCAACGACATATGTACCCATTGCGATTTTAATTAAATCAATCAATGCAAGGATACTACCGATACCGCAGCAGAAAGACATGATGATTTTGAAGACGCCTTTCTTGGTTTCTCCCATCATGAAGTTATGGATGCCCAAGCCACCAAGGAAAAGGCAAATAAGAATCATAACGATTTTATCCTGACCGTTCAAATCCCCCGTTGCTTTATTTACCGCAACGCCACAGCTCATGCAAACATCCGCATTCGGTGGGAGTGTATTTCCGCAATTTGCACAGAATGCATTTCCGGAGCCGGCCTTAACGCCGCACTTGATGCAAATTGCCTGATTGTCATTCATAACTTCGCCGCAATTTTTGCAATACATAAAAGATTCCTCCCTTTTTAGTTGTAATCATATTTTAGCATGGTGGAAAAACACTGTCAACAAAAAACGACAAAGTCAGAAATGCGAAACCCAATTGAGAAGAAACCCAATTCCCAATATCACATAAAGAAGAACATTCGGCATTTTTTGAGGAAACAGTTTGCCGTCAAACAAGAAGCAAAGGTACAGAATCGGCAGAGACCAAAACATCCGATGATAAGAAAAAGCGGCTTGAAAATCAAATTGTAGTGCGGCAAGAAGTGCACGTGTCATCCCACAGCCCGGGCACGGAATCCCAAACAATTCCAAGAAAATGCAGGAATACGGCGAGAGATACAGAAAAACCGCAAACAAAAGCACTGCAAATGTCACACCGATTTTAAGTTTTAATTGCTCGGGTTTCGGCATTCAATCACCTACCGTCTTTTAGAGAGTTCAAGTTGAATCAATTCGCTAACACCATCTGTGACAGCATCTGCAACCTCTTTGACAGACTCGAAGCTGTTATACATTGCATAAGAGCGAAATGCCGCCAGCATATCCATATCATTTTCACCGTTTCCGACTACCAGTACATCTTCTTCATTGATACCCAAAAGCCCAATCAAATTGGAAATCCCGCGTGCCTTATTGATGTCCCAACGAACGATGTCAACGTTTCTGCCGTTGAGTAACGGATTGAGGTATTCGCCAAATCCTTTTTTCACATCGGAGACAACACGTTTTGCAATCTCAAATGAAGGACAATACGTACACATCTGTGTGTACCACGGAATCTCTGGCAATGTGCCGAGGGTGTACTTCCCCGGTGCATCGCAATCTGTTTCATCCGCAAACACACGGCAAGGAAATGCGGTTGTGACCCATATATCCGTACAGCCGAGTTCCAAAAGCGTTTCGAGTAACGGCAGCGCAACCTTGTTTTCGCATTCCGCAGCCGAAAGAACCGTTCCGTCGGTTTTCGCAAGAACAGCACCGTTGTTTGCAATCAGATAATCACATTCAAACCCGTCTTTGGGCGGAATCGTCACAAGATCCCAAAGACTGCGACCGCTCACCAAAGCAAAGAGGTTTCCCGCTTTACGCCATTTTGAAATCGCGTTCAGTTTCTTTTTTGTAAACCCTCCGTCGGTCAAAGTACCGTCATAATCACTTCCGAGAAATCGCATTTGTTCACCCCATGTTACTTGCTAAATCTGACTCATTATAACATTTCCGCAAAGAAAAAAGCAAGTCACACGACTTGCTTTTCATGTACAGCACAAATGTATCAGCTTTTTTTGATAAATACATAAATAATTCTAAGCAAAATCAAGACAATGATAAGCGCAAACAGAACGGTCGGTGCAACGCTCGGCACAAAGCCGCTCAAAAGCAGACAAACGCCCGATGACATCATGAGCGCTTGAAACACCGTTTGAAGGGTTGTTTTGTTTCGATTGAAAAAGAAATATCGGAGATTAGAATAGATGCTTGTTTCAATCGCCACAGCCAGAAGAAAACAGACGGGAAGTATCAGCATGAATAATTCCACTACATAGTATCCTTCCCCATTTGTTAGGCGGAGAGTTTCGAACTCGTTTTTCAAATCCAAAAACTCATTTACCCCAAAAATGAGAGTAAGAATAACAATTACAATGTATATGGCATTTAGTATTTTTCTGTTTTTCGGCATATTACCACCTCAAGGGTATTTTACACCCTCGTATATTTACTGTCAAATTAAACTACGAAACCCACAGACTTCGTTGGAGTGATATTTTCTTATTACTTTCAAAAAACGACAAGTCTTTTAGGTAAGAGCGAATATGCAATCGATAAAAAGTAAAATCGACATTCCTCTGTCGAAGAATGTCGATTTTTTTGGAGGCGCCACCCAGATTTGAACTGGGGAATCAGGGTTTTGCAGACCCGTGCCTTACCACTTGGCTATG
>JAZQIE010000143.1:0-10749 GCA_045540975.1 Eubacteriales bacterium | reverse complement strand
AACTGTATCGGCGCGATTTTCTTCTCCGTCATCGGTTTCTTCTACATCCACGGTCGCGACCGCAGAAACATTGCAAAAAACTTCATCCCACAGTTTGAACAAAAAGAAAATTGAGGGTGTCTTCACATAGGGAGAAATCGGTTTTGATGCGCCCTTTTTCGAAAATACTGCATCAAAAAAATAGGTCATACGCCGGTATGACCGAGTTTTTGTTCTTTGTCTTTTGCGAAAAATGTCTGCCTCAAAACTGCTTCGCATCTTATGGCAAGGATTTCGTGATTCGAAAGCGAGCAAAAATTTGAGGGAATCCTTGACGAATTTTGAGGATTTTTTGTGATGCTATAGACTCGAAATCCCGTCATAAGACGAATGATCCCTATATGAAGCCACCCTGCTCAGGCTTTTTGTTCTATAATCGCTTCCGCAACGCGGATACCGTCCACCGCGGCGGAGAGGATGCCGCCCGCGTATCCCGCGCCCTCGCCGCACGGATAAATCCCGGGCTTTGAGGAGAGGAGATACTCGTTTCGCTCGATCCGTACCGGAGAGGAGGAACGCGCCTCCACACCCGTCATGACCGCGTCGGGAGACGCAAATCCCGTGAGTTTTTTGTCAAAGATACGGATGCCATGCACGAGTGACTCGCCCACAAATTCGGGCAGAATCTCGCGTAAGTTCGCGCCTGTCACACCGGGGCGGTACGTCGGGGTCACGTCTCCAAACCCATCGGTTTTCCGTCCGCTTGCGAAATCCTCAAATCTCTGCGCGGGCGCGCGGTAATTCCCACCGCCCAAACGGTATGCCGCCTGCTCCAACGTCCGCTGCAGAGTCACACCCGCAAGCGGATGGTCACTTTCGAAATCCGCGGGCGTGACGTTCACCAAAACCGCGCTGTTGGCATTTTTGCCGTTTCGCGCGTGTAAACTCATCCCGTTGGTGCATACTCCGCCCTCCTCACTTGCCGCCGCGACCACCTCGCCGCCCGGACACATACAGAAGGTATATACAGAGCGCCCGTTCGGAAGATGCGCGGAAAGCTTGTAATCCGCGGCGGGCAGGGCAGGATGACCTGCAAAGTCGCCGTACTGCGCTTTGTCCACCATGCGTTGCAAATGCTCGATGCGGACACCCACCGAAAACGGCTTTTGCGAAAGGGAAAAGGCTTTTTCATCCAAAAGTGAGAAGGTGTCGCGCGCGGAATGTCCGATTGCAAGCACCGCGCAATCCGCGGGAATGCTCACCGTTCCGTTTTCGGTCTCGCAGACCACCTCGCAAAGCGCACCGTTTTCCCAAATAAAATCGCAGACCCGATGCCCGAATTTCACGCATCCGCCAAGCGAAATGATGCGCTCGCGCAAGTTTTGAATCACCACGCGCAGAATATCCGTCCCGATGTGCGGCTTTGCAAGATATAAAATCTCACGCGGCGCACCGCACTCCACAAAGGTTTCTAAAATCTTGCGCTGGCGAATATCCTTGGTACCGGTGTTGAGTTTTCCGTCCGAGAATGTCCCCGCACCGCCCTCGCCGAATTGTACATTCGTGAGAGGGGAGAAGGTACCGTCCTTCCAAAACGCTTCCACCGCCCGTGTGCGGGTCTCCACGTCCGCGCCGCGCTCAAGCAATGTTGGATTCAGCCCCGCTTCCGCAAGCGTGAGTGCCGCGAAAAGTCCCGCAGGGCCCGCCCCAATCACCACGGGTCGGCACGCTGCCTTTCTCCGCACAGTCGGTGCGGAAACGGTCGGTACATAGATCGGAAAGCCTGCCTCGTTTTTCAAAGAAACCGCAACCGTATACACAAAATGCACCTTTTGTTTCTTTCGTGCATCCACGGATTTCTTTAAGATTTCAAGCGCGAGAATGTCCCGTGCCGAAACCCCGAGTTCCTTGGCGGCCAAGCGTTTGATGTCATCCTCGGTATGGTCGGGAGGAAGTGCTAAATTCGATACCTTGACCATGTGCGCAAACTCCTTTCAAAAAAATTTGAAAAATTTCAAAAAAACTCTTTACAAACTCAAAATCATGTGTTAAACTAAAATCACAAAAACAAGAATGATTCTTATTTTTAAAGGAGGGACCGATGGAACGACGAAGAAATCACAGCAAAAAGCGTGACGCGATTCTAAACACCATCCGCTCCACCAAAACTCATCCGAGTGCCGAATGGGTATTCGAGCAGCTGCGAGAAGACTTCCCGAATCTGAGTTTGGGAACCGTGTATCGCAACATTGCCGAGTTCAAAGAGTCGGGTGAGGTGATGAGTGTAGCCGTGGTCGACGGAATCGACCGCATCGACGGAGACACTTCTCCGCACGAACACTTTGTATGTACCGCGTGCGGCGCGGTCGAGGACTTGGACCTGGGACTCCAAGGAAACAGGATATCGGAACAAATCAGCGAGCGCTGCGGCGCCGAGGTGTCAAGGATTCATTTGGCCGCCTACGGACTGTGTCGCTGCTGTTTGAAAAAAACAAATTAAGGAAAATTTTTTAGGAGGCTATCATTATGAAAAAGTTTGTTTGCACCATCTGCGGTTACGTTCACGAAGGCATGGAGGCACCGGATGTCTGCCCCACCTGCCGCGCACCGAAGGACAAATTCGTTGAGAAGAAAGACGGCGCTGTCTCTTATGCGGATGAACACCGCGTTGGTGTCGCTCAGGGTGTTGACGAAGAAATCATCGCAGGTCTGCGCATGAATTTCGAAGGCGAATGCACCGAAGTCGGTATGTACCTGGCAATGAGCCGTGTGGCAGACCGCGAAGGTTATCCGGAAATCGCAGAGGCATTCAAGCGTTATGCATTCGAAGAAGCGGAGCATGCAGCAAAGTTTGCTGAACTGCTCGGCGAAGTTGTCACCGACAGCACCAAGAAGAATCTCGAACTCCGCGCAGATGCGGAACACGGCGCTTGCGCAGGCAAGATGGACCTTGCAAAACGCGCAAAGGCAATGAATCTGGATGCAATCCATGACACCGTTCATGAGATGGCAAAGGACGAGGCCCGCCACGGCTGCGGCTTTGTCGGACTCTTAAACCGTTACTTCGGTTAAATCTTAAAATAACGAGGTGAGTTTGATGTTACATCCAACCGTTTCCAAACTGCTCAATGAGCAGATTACCAAGGAACTCTACTCCGCGTATCTGTACCTGGATTTCTCGGTCTACTATGAATCCGAAGGCCTTGACGGCTTCGCAAACTGGTACATGATTCAAGCACAGGAAGAGCGCGACCATGCAATGCTGTTTTTAAAGTACCTCCAGTTAAACGGCGAAAAGGCAGCTCTTGGCGCAATTGATGCACCGGATAAAGAACTCGGTGACTTAATGGCTCCGCTCAAAGCAGGTCTTGAGCATGAGCGCTACGTCACAAGCCTCATCAACGACATCTACGCCGCGGCATATGCGGAAAAGGATTTCCGTACCATGCAGTTCCTCGACTGGTTTGTGAAAGAACAGCTTGAGGAAGAAAAGAACGCGGACGATATGATCAAGAAAATGGAACTCTTCGGCGGAGACAGCAAGGGTCTCTACTCGCTGGATTCCGAATACGCCGCAAGAGTCTATACCGCACCCTCTCTTGTCCTGTAAGTTGACACGGAAGACTGCCGTATTATACGGCAGTCTTTCTTTTAATTGTGAAACAACAAGGTTCTGGGGCACCCGACCGCAATCTATGATTGCGTGACGGGTCAGGTTCTTATTATATCGAAAAAAAACCCGTTTGAAAATCCTATTTTTGCGAAAAGTGTAGAAATTTATAAAAAAGTGTGATATACTCGATGTATTCATCTTTGAAAGGGGAATTCCATGTACGATTTCTTTGACAAGCTGATTGGGGATATCAGCAACGTGATGTACAGTTACATCCTGATTATCATGCTTTTGGGTGTGGGGTTGTATTTCACAATCCGTACCAAGGGTGTCCAGTTCCGCCTCCTCGGGGAATCCATCCGCCTCACCGGTGAGAAATCAAACAACAAGCAGGCGGTCTCGCCGTTCCAGGCGCTCATGGTCTCCACCGCAAGCCGTGTGGGTACCGGTAACATCGTGGGTGTCGCAAACGCGATTGCGGTCGGCGGCTACGGTGCGGTGTTCTGGATGTGGGTCATCGCGGTCATCGGCGGTGCCTCCGCATTTATTGAAAGTACACTCGCGCAAATCTTCAAAAAACGCGATGAAAACGGCGGCAGCTACGGCGGTCCCGCGTATTACATCCAAGGCGGTCTCGGTCAGCGTTGGCTGGGCGTGATTTTTGCGATCGCGCTGCTTCTTACCTATGCGGTCGGCTTCAATATGCTCTGCTCGTTTAACCTGGTGGACAGTCTGTCCGGATACAGTTTCTACAATCCGAAAACCTCAATCATCTGCGGCGCACTTCTTGCGCTCCTGGTCGCATTCTGTGTCCTCGGCGGCGGGAAACGCATCGTCAAAGTCGCGGGTGTCATGGTCCCGATTATGGGTGTCGTGTATATCCTCATGGCACTTGTTGTCATGGTGCTGAATATCAAGATGCTTCCTGCGGTGTTTGTGAATATCTTCCGCTCCGCATTTGATTTCAAAGCCATCTTCGGCGGTTTTGCGGGCTCCGCACTCATGCACGGAATCAAGCGCGGCCTTTACTCCAACGAAGCAGGTGTCGGCTCGGCTCCGAATGCCGCGGCAAGCGCGGATGTTACCCATCCGGTCAAGCAAGGCCTTGTGCAGATGCTGAGCGTGTTTATCGACACACTCCTCATCTGTACCGCAACCGCAATGATGTGTCTCTCGAGTGGGGTTGTCCCGAGCGAGAGTTTGCAGGGCGCACCGTTTGTCCAGACCGCACTCAGCGGAAACTTTGGCTCTTTCGGTTTCTATTTCGTCACAATCGCGCTCTTGCTCTTCGCATTTACCACCCTCATCGGAAACCTTTTCTATTGCGAAAACTGCCTCAACTACCTCGCAAAACGCACCCTCAAGAAGAAAGAAATGAATCTGTTCTACATTGTCTCCTGCATCCTCATCTTCGCAGGTGCGCAGTTTGAGGCAAATATGGTCTGGAACATTTCGGATATCATCATGGGCTTTATGGTGTTCATCAACCTGCCTGCAATCGTCATCCTCGCAAAACCCGCACTCGGCGCTCTCAAGGATTACATTGCACAGCGCAAAGAAGGCAAAAACCCCACCTTCAAAGCCTCCACGGTCGGACTGGAAGGCAAGACCGACTTCTGGCAAGACTAAGCATAAAGACTTATGCAATAGCATGATTGAAAATATGGTGATTTTTATAGAAACAGCGTGACCGTTGTCACGCTGTTTCTCTTTCTGTTCGCCATCGTTTCTGTCGCAAAACTAAGTGCGATGCGCACACAAGACATCATTTAAGTATGTAAAAACAGAAAGGAAATTTTCTTTTGTTTTGCCGGTGATTCCGTTGGAATGTATCTGTTCATACCAAGTGCGAAGTACTGGATTCAGTTCCTCCAACGGTGTTCGAGGATACTTTTTGATACGCAGATTGATATTGCGTGCGTTCATTTGATAAATGGGAAGCACCTTGGCGGTTGCTTTGCTTTGATCGATGAATTCTCGGTCCGTCCGATAAATTGACTTTGGCATAATAATGTAGTCGGGCTTTAATACTTCAATGTCAGCTTTGAGATAGGCGTGGGACTGTTGTAGATATTCGGCATTGCCTGCATAGTCTTGATTTCGGAAACGCCCATTTTGATTTTCCGGCTGAATCGTATATTTGCAGTAATTGGCAAAGGAGATTCGTTCCAAAAACTCTCCGGGTGTAATGTTATCTACCGGATGGAAGTTCATATATATGTATAGCGCTGCAAGTGCCAAGACGCCGTCGTTGATTGGCTGAATATGGACGTTAGGGAAAAAAGAGTCTTCGTTTGCAACCGTTCGATTGAAGAAATTTCGATGTCGATGAATGGCATCTTCATCTGCGTCTAAATAGCCGGTGTATCCGGATAGATTTTCTGCACTTGCATACAGTAAGATTTTTGTATTCTCTTCGCGGTAGTTTTTTCCGACAAAGGGAATCGGGCAATGGATTAACTCATGGGTATGCCCGACAGTGGTTTTGTGTGTTGCCCAGATCGGCTCATTTTTTCTGCTTACAAAAATCTGTTTGTATCGTTCTCTTAATTGGGATTCCATATCATTCCTCCGTTGCTTTAGATTTAAGACAGTAGCGCAATTTCAACACTTTCTGCAATCGTCAGCACATTCGAAACAAAGTATTGGATTATTTCGTTGCGAGCATCTGCGTGAACGGTTTTATTGTCCAGTAGATAACCACAACGTTCTTCCCAATATCTAAAACCGTAGTCCTGTGCAGTATGCCACGGCTCCATATGTTCCATAAACTTTTTGCGGTCAGTTTTATCGGTAGGATAGAAATAAATACTCAAAGCAGATGTTTTGTCCTGCAAACTGGTTGTAATCTTAAATTCAAAATTGATGGTACCAAAGGCCGTTGCGATACATTTCCAGCCGCCGGCATAATGCTTTCTCCAGTTAGGATTCTTGTTCGTGCGTGTTTGATAAATCTTGAATGCACCACCGCTATGTGTACCTTGGATTGCGACGAGAACATCCTTGATAATATCACGATTATAATAGCGATAATGGTTTTCTAAATTGGAATCTGTATTGGTTACGGTGGAGGTGTTTGCTGTGATTGTGGAGAAATGAAGAATATTGATAAAGGAACTGATTTCTCCCTCTGAAAGCTGTCCGTCACCGTCTTGGTCTAATGCATTTACAAAAACACTCATGAAATCAACTGCATTAAGGATATCGGTATCGGAGTTGAGATGCAGCTGATGGGCAAGGAGCTCTGCATCGCTGCCTTCCGTGTATGTTTCGGGATTGGTCAAGGATTGGAGCATATTTCCATCGTGACAGTCTTCTGCATTTTGAACAATGTAATTATAGATGTTCTCAAAAGAGAGTTGGAGACAGAGAATTGCAAACAGCATTTTTCTCTGTGCCGCATCAATGACAGTTCCGTTGACAGCAATCTTGTTCAGCAACAGGAACGCATTGAACAGACGCTTCATTGCACGAGGGTTGCAACCCACAGAACGCTGAATCAGTTTTACATAGTGTTCCACCTCGGCGTCGGAAACAACAATTCCCAAAGCTTGTAGCGAAGAGATTACATAGTTTTTGACATTGTACTGAGCCACAGGCATTTTGAACGGTACTTGAATAATCTTATCAAAAAAGCTTCTGCCTTTTTCTTCGCCGATTAACTCACCGTATTTCTGCTTCACACCTTGGGAAACAACTGCATAGTCAATGGCAAGGACGAATACGCAGTTATCACAATCCAAGAATAACTTCAGTACTTCCAGCAATTCAACCGCTTTACCGGGGTGGAGACGGTCAAGGTCATCAATAAAGATAACCAATCGATCTTTTCCGGTTTGTTGAATTTTATGATTCACCGCTTGCTGAAATTGTTCTTTCAATTCATTGATTGCCTGAGGCATATCGACTTCGTTTGATTCGGAAAAGGTGGAAAGACCGTTTTCCAAAGTGTCTGCTGCTTTGCCGCCTACGAAGGTATCCGCAGCAATCACAGTGGCCGTTTTTGCAAAATGAGAAATGGTTTGCAAGACTTTTTTGATGTTACCGGATTTCTTCTCTTGCTCTGTTTCCAAATCGGCAATCAAGCGAGAGAGGAAGGAGATTGCAAGGGCATCGCCCATGTTAAACTGGGAGTACTGCCAAGTATTGAACCAGATGGTAATGACTCGATTGTCCAGCTGCTCGCGAATCATATTCATCATAGATGTTTTGCCGCTGCCCCAATCGCCTTGGATGGCAATCGTCATAGGGGTGTAGCATTCAAGAATAAATTCGCCCAAACCTGCGATATATTGCTGAACACCGAAAGCATCTTCGTTAATTGTGCTGGTAGGTTTATCTGTGAATCCGTTCATATTACTTCCTCCGTTGCGTTTCTTTCTGTTAGAAGAATACCATAAACAGAAAAAGATAGCAAGAGAACATTGGCAAAGAGTTTTTGGGGAATGTTTTGTAACGGCAGAAATGTATTGCAATCCATAAAACACGAAAACAACTCTGTCGCACCGAAAAAACAAGCGATGTTCGGATTACTCCAAACATCGCTTGCTTTTTCATTTATTCGTCAATCCTGTTAAAATGCTGCAGTGAATCGGGGGTGCTTCGTTCATACAGTCACACACCACGTTTTTACAAGTTTATTATTCCTTGATTCCGGGGAGCTTGCGATAGAGTCGAGCAAGTTTTTCTCCCTTGGGGAGCATCTTGATGTCTTCTTCCGTGATGGCACGAAGGAGCACCAGACTCACCACGTACACAACGCCCGCAACACCGATTGCAAGGATGGTGCAGAGTTTTCCGGGCAGGAATGCATGGAAGAGCGCATACGCGCCGTATGCCGCCGCCGCACACAGAATTGCGGACAGCGCAGGACGGATAAAGGTGGTCTTCATATTCGGCCGAATCTTCGCAATGCGGAAGAGGAAGAACAAACTGATGGTCATAATGAGAACATAGCAAATAAGTGTTCCGATTGCCGCGCCGCGGATGTTGATTTCGGGAATCCCCACCAAAATATAATTGATGACAAGCTTGAGTGCCGCGCAACCAATCATGATTTTTACGGGCAAATCCGCGCGCCCCACCGCTTGCAGCATGCTGTTGATGGGGGAGCAGGCGGCGGCGAAAATCACCGCAAGACCGAGGAGGACCAAAAGGGGAGTCGCAATCACCACTTCATCGGGGCGACCGCCGTAGAGAAGGGTGAGAATGGGCTGCGCGAGTGCGCTCATCCCAAGCCCCGCAGGCAGAACGAAGAGCATGGTCACGCGCAAAACCGATTCCACACTCCGCTTGAGCGCGAGGGAGTCTTTCTGCTCCCAAGCCACCGTGACCGCGGGCAGCGCACTCACACCCATCGCGACCGTGAAGGTCGGAATCAGGTTGTAGAGCGTAACCGCCATGCCCTTATAACATCCGTTTAAGTAATTCGGGATGGATTCCAGCGCCTTCCCCGCGGGGATTGCGCTGCCGTACATCTCGGCAATCGCGGGATAATTCACTTCCACCGCGTGCCCCAAACGATTCAGCACACTCCAAAGGTCAATGAGTCCCGTGACCTGACCCACCATCGATCCAAGCGCAATCGGGACTGCGATTTTTACCACTTTTTTGAAGATCGCATTCGCAGAAATACTCTCTTGCGGAGCGGAAATCTCATCTTTGGTAATCTTGTCACCCTTGATACGGTAATACAGCCATGTGGATGCCGCACTCCCAAAGGAGCCGATGGCAACGCTCAAAATCGCGGCGGCGGCAGCGTATTGCAGAGCAATCAGCCGTGCCGCTTCAAAATCCGTAGCAGGCTTTCCGAATACCGCGCCTGCGGTGTCAAACCCGTTCATGCCCGCGTTGTACACCCAAAGCGAAAGCCCTAAGCCGAGTACCAGCTTTAAAAGTGCCTCCACCACCTGCGAAATCGCGGTGGGGTACATATTTTGAAGTCCTTGATAGTATCCGCGGTACGCACTGGTCAGACACACAAAGAATACGGTCGGTGCCATCGCAACAACCGCGAGGTATGCGCCCGGGTTGTCAATGGTGCTAACAAAGAACTTCGCACCGAAGAACATGATGCAAAATCCCAAAAATCCCGTGACAAAGAAGGTGCGGTTTGCAACCTTGAGTGTCTTCTTTACATCTTGAAAGCGCCCTTGCGACGAAAACTCCGCCACCACACGCGCAATCGCAACCGGAAGCCCTGCGGTGGAAAGTACATACACCGGCATATAAAGGTCATACGCGGTGCTGAAATATCCCATGCCGTCGCCGCCCAGGATGTTCATGAGCGGAATCTTGAATACCGCGCCGATGACCTTTACAATCACCGCGGCGATGGATAAAATCAGCGTGCCTTTGAGAAAACTTTGTTTCTTACGTGAAGAATCAGCCATCGTCTGCCTCCTTACCTGCCGCGAATTGCGGAAATTGCCGCGGCACGGTCGGGTGCGCCGAATACCGCACTTCCCCCGACAATGACATCCGCGCCCGCTTCAATGCAAGCGGGAGCATTCTGCGTCGTTACGCCGCCGTCAATCTCGAGCAAACACTTCGGATTCACGCGCTCAATCATCGCGCGCGTCTCTTTGATTTTCTCCATGCAGGAGGGGATGAAGGACTGACCGCCAAAGCCCGGCTCAACCGTCATGATGAGCACCATGTCAATGAGCGGCAAATACTCCTCCAAAACCGCAGTCGGGGTATTCGGCTTGATGGAAAGGGAAGCCTTCACACCCGCGGCCCGAATCCGCTCCAAGGTATCTTTGATGGGCGCGTTGCATTCCTCGTGAATGGTGATATAATCCGCACCCGCTTTGACAAAATCGTCGAGATATCGGTCAGGGTCGGAAATCATGAGATGTACGTCAAGCGGAAGCTTCGTCACCTTGCGAAGCGCCTTGACGACAGGCGCGCCAATCGTGAGATTCGGGACAAAATGTCCGTCCATCACATCCACGTGCGCCATATCCGCGCCGCAAGACTCCAGCATCAAAAGATCGCGCTCCAAATTCGCAAAATCCGCGGAGAGAATGGAAGGGGAAACCAAAATCATAATCATACCTCCAACTGCGGAACACCGTCCGCAAATCAGCATAAAATAAGTCAGGTGGATGCGCCGTTTCGGTCATACCTTCCCGAATCCTGCAGCGCGCAATGCG
>JAZQIE010000142.1:0-11976 GCA_045540975.1 Eubacteriales bacterium | reverse complement strand
CGTGACAGGTTTTTTTGTCACCGATGCAATCAGCGGAGTTTTTCCGCAAACGCAAACAGGAAATTCCTTCGGGCAGGTGCACGGATGTTCCATCTGCTTGAATGCCTGCTTGACAATGCGGTCTTCCAACGAATGGAAGGTGATGACGGCAAGTCTGCCGCCTTGGGTCAAATGCTCTGCCGCAACTTCCAAGACCGAGGAGATTGCCCCCAGTTCATCGTTTACCGCGATGCGGAAGGCTTGGAAGGAGCGTTTTGCGGGATGTTGTTTTTCGCGCAGTGCCGCTGCCGGCATGGCGCTTTTAATGAGTTCCACCAGCTGCAAGGTGGTCTCAATGGGAGAGGTTTCTCTTGCATCTGTGATTTTCTTTGCAATCCGCGGCGCATACCGCTCTTCCCCATATTCCCAAAGAATCCGTTTGAGTTCCTCTTCCGAGGAGAAATTCACCAAATCGTATGCGCTGTAACTTTGTCTGCGGTCCATTCTCATATCAAGCGGTGCATCCGCCATATAAGAGAAACCGCGCGATGCATCGTCCAGCTGCGGAGACGATACACCGAGATCCAAGAGGATTCCGTCTACCTTCTCAATTCCCGCATCCGCAAGAACTTCGGATAGGTTGCGAAAATCGTTTCGAGATAAAATCACGCGGGGATCGTCCCGAAAGAGTTCTTCCGCGGTTTCGATCGCCGCATGGTCTTTATCAATGCCGATGAGCTTGCCGTCTTTCCCAAGACGGGACAGTACCGCTCGCGCGTGCCCCGCACGACCCAAAGTACCGTCGACATAGATTCCGTCTTCACGGATATTCAAAAGTTCAAGTGTTTCAGAAAACAAAACGGGTTTATGCAGACCGTTCATCAGACTCCGTATCCTCTCATGATTGTCTTGACACGTTCCGGAGTCGGGTCAGCCTTTTCCCAATCCGCATCGTGCCAAATCTCGACATGGTCGCCCATACCGATGATGGACGCGACTTTATCGAGTTTTGCGAAGGTGCGCAGTTTCGGAGAGATTAACACTCTCCCCTGCGAATCCGGGACACATTCCTGCGCCGGTGCCATAAAGTAACGCTGAAGTTCCAGCGCATCCTCACTCGGAACCGACTTGATTTTTTCTTTGAGTGCCGCCCACTCCTCCTGACGGTAGATTGCCAGGAAATAACCAAGTCCGCGCGTAATATAAAAAACAGGGCCTAACATTTCACGAAACTTCGCGGGAATGAAAATACGGCCCTTACCGTCGATTGCATGACTGTATTCACCTATCACATTCCCACCTCCTGTTCGTTCAAGCGGCGGTCCACCACAAAAAACCCGTGTCCACCACTTCAATGACTATTATAGAACATCGAACATCAGAATGCAATAGGTTTTGAAAAATTTTTTTCGTAAAAAATAAGATTTTTTTCAAATCTCATTGAAAAATCGCTCATTTTGATTCAAAATAGTTCATTTTATCCAAACTCTTGTTCGGTTTTTTCTCTTGGGGAAAAGTGGGGGACATTTTCGAAAAGTGGGGAAAGAAAAACCGATAACTCAAAACGAGTTATCGGTCTTCGTTTTTCAGCAAAGATTACTGATCCTGCTTGTTATTGAGAGACTTAAACTGCTGGCGGGACTTACGGGTGTTTTCCAGCGCTTCGGTCATGACATCCTCCAAGCGATGCAGCACGTCGTCAACATACTCGTTTGCAACGCGGCGCAGTTCCTTGGACTTGGTGTCAGCCATCATGGTCATCTCACTTGCCTTTTGGCGTGCAAGGATCGTGATCTCTTCCTCGGAAACCAACTGACGTGCACGGCTTTCCGCAGCACGCTGAATGGATTCCGCTTCGCGCTTCGCCTGCGCGATAATCTCGGTCTTGGTCTCAAGGACTTTTCTTGCATCCTCAAGATCCTTGGGCAGATTTGCACGAATCTCATCGATTAAATCCAGCATGTGGCTGCGCTCGACCAGGCACTTGTCCGAACCGAACGGAAGCTTCCACGCACTCTCGATTTCATCCTGTAACATACCTACCAATTCTTCAATTCCACTCGCCATATGTAGTTACCCCCTTGCAAGTTTTTTCTGAACATCTTCTAAGATTTCTGCCGGGACCAATTCCGAAATATCTCCGCCGAGAGAACAGACCTCGCGCACAATACTCGACGAGAGGTACAGATATTCTTCCGAAGTGGGGAGAAAAACGGTTTCCAACTTGGGATTGAGTTTGCGATTGATGAGTGCCATCTGGAATTCAGACTCAAAATCGCTGATTGCACGCAAGCCTTTCACGACCACACAGTCGCCCTTTTCCGCGGTCCATTTCGCAAGCAGATCGCCGGACCATTCCACCGTGACATTCGGAAGATTCTTCACCACACGGGAAATGAGTTCCGCACGCTCCTCCACAGAAAAGAGGCCTTGCTTTTTCGAGTTTACCATGACCGCCACGATTACCCGCGGAAACAACTCGGACGCGCGACGGATAATGTCCAGATGTCCGAGTGTGATGGGATCGAAACTACCGGGACAAATTGCGATTTTCATACGCTCACACCCTTTTATGAATCACAGAGACCTTGCTCTTGCCGTAAAGGTACTCACGGCCTTTTTCATACGGCACGGGCGGCTCTGCAATCTCCTGATCACGTGCACTCTCACAGACTATTATACCACCATCTGTCAAAATGTCAAATTCATAGATAAGATTTAATGCATTTTGCAGATTTTTTGTGTTGTACGGCGGGTCAAGGAGAATTAAATCGAACTGTTTTCGAATCCGTTTCAAAAACGCGGCACAGTCCTCGCACATCACATGGACACGGTCTTCCATCTCGCAGTTCTTCACGTTTTCGGAAATGACCTTAACCGCAGCCTTTGAGATGTCCACCGCGGTTGCATGAAGCGCGCCGCGGCTGACACATTCGATTGCAAGCTGTCCGCTTCCCGCGAACAAATCCAGCACCTGTCTGCCTTCAATGTCAAACTGAACGATATTGAAAATGGATTCCTTGACACGGTCGGTGGTCGGGCGGGTGTCCAACCCGTTCAGCGTTTTCAGCCGCTTTCCGCGTGCCGTTCCGGTAATCACTCTCATGTTGTTTCCTCCTCACTTGCGTGAAAGCGCTCGTAGACCGCCTCCGCCGCATTCTTCGGTAACACTTCCGCGAGTTCTTCCACACTCGCCTTTTTCATCGCCGCAAGACTTCCAAACCGTTTCAGCAACGCCTTGTGCCGTTTTTCACCGATTCCCGGGATTGCTTTGAGTCCGGATTTGGTTGTGGATGCATAGCGCAGTTTTCGGTGGTATTCAATCGCCACACGGTGGACTTCTTCCTGAATCCGACCCACCAGCCGGAACACCGCGGGGTTTGCGGAGATTCCGATTTCATCCCCACGGGCATTGACAATGGCACGGGTGCGGTGGCGGTCATCCTTGACCATGCCGTACAGGGCAATCCGCTCTCCCATCGAATGCAGTACCTCCTGTACCGCGTGCACCTGCCCCAAAGCACCGTCAAGCAAAATCACATCGGGTCGGACAGAGAATTTCTCATCTCCGTCCTGCATCCGTCGGATTCTGCGAGAGAGTACCTCGCGCATGGCGGCGCAGTCATCCTGATCGTCGAGTGTTTTTATTTGGAAAATACGGTAGTCCTTCTTTTTGGGGAGACCGTCTTGGAACACCACCATGGATCCAACCATATCTTTCCCCGATGTGTTCGAAATATCATAGGCTTCGATACGGCGCGGCGCGGCTTCAAGCCCCAACAAATCCTGCAAATCCTTAACCGTGCGCTGCAGAACTTCTTCTTTACTCGCCGCACGGACAGCCTTTTCCTTCGCATTTCCCTCCGCAAGTGCAACCAATTTCCGTTTCTCACCGCGCTGCGGCACGGAAAGAGTCACCTTTGCGCCTTGGATATCGGTCATCCATTCGGAAAGAAGCGCCATATCCTCGGGCTCATCCGAAAGGTAAATCATCTTCGGAAATATGTTTCGCGGCATATAATACTGCCGCACAAAGCCCGAAAGCAGCTCCGCACGTTCGGCATAAACCGGGGTTTCCACCACATGGGTCTCACTCTCAAGGAGCGCACCGCCGATGTAATGCAAAACCGCAAACACGGTCTTGCTCTCACCCGGATACAGCGCAATGACATCGGTATCCGCCGCCATGCCGGGGAGTACGGTTTGCTTGACACACAAGCGCTCAATCGCGCGCATTTCATCGCGCAGACGTGCCGCGCGTTCAAATTCAAGATTCTCGGAAGCACGCTCCATATCCGCGCGCAGTTCTTCGATAATCCAATCCGCTTTCCCGTCGAAAATCGCACACGCCATATCAATCATGACGCGGTATTCCTCAGGACTCACCTGCCCCGCACAAACGCCGCGGCACTTCCCCATATGGTGATTCAGACAAGGCCGACCTCTTCCGATTTCACGCGGAAAGACACGTTTGCACGAGGGAATGCCCAACGCGGAGCGCACCGCATCGATGGCACGGAAGCAGCTTCCTCGCCCGCCGTACGGTCCGAAATACTTCGCGCCGTCATCCGTCGGTTTTGAAACCACGGTAAAATTCGGGTATTCATCTTTTGTTGACAAACGGATAAAGGGATAGCCCTTATCATCCTTGAGCAGGATGTTATATCGCGGCATATGCCGTTTGATGAGCGAGTTTTCCAGCACCAATGCCTCAAACTCGGTTTCTGTAACAATATAGTCAAAATCCCGAACCTTGCTGACCATGACACGGGTCTTCTCATTGTGGTTGGGATTGGGACGGAAGTACGAACTCACACGATTGGGCAGACATTTCGCCTTGCCGACGTAGATTACTTCATGCGCATGGTTTAACATCAAATAGACTCCCGGTTTTTCCGGCAGCCCCAATGCTTTTTCATGCACATCAACCGCAAATTCCATACATTCCCTCCGTTTACAAAATAAGGGCGGGAATATCCCGCCCCTTTTCATACCAATCGCAATCCTGAATGTTACTCGGAAAAATTGGAGTTGATAAGCTCAACCAACGCATTGATCGCTTCCGCTTCATCCGCGCCATCCGCAATCAACAGCACTTTTGTCCCTTTCACAATTCCGAGCGATAACACGCCAAGCAAACTCTTGGCATTCGCGCGGCGTTCTTCACGCTCGACCTGAATGCTGCATTTGAACTCATTCGCTTTCTGAATGAAGAATGTTGCCGGGCGGGCGCGCAGACCGATTTGATTATTGATAACAACTTCTCTTGAACACATGAAGGTTTGCCTCCGTTTCAAACTTTACCTTTGCATTATATAGAATACCAAATTCGAGTGCAATTCGTCAACTCTATTTTTATTTTTCAGTATTCCGAACAAAAAATTCTCACGATTCCCGAAAGAATTGAGCAACTTTTCGTCTTAATGACGAATTTCAACCACGGTCACCCCGTTTTCGCCCTCGCCAAAGGTTCCCAAACGGAAGCTCTTGACATGGGGGTGACGGCGCAAATGCGACTGCACCGCGGCGCGCAGCACACCTGTCCCCTTGCCGTGGATGATGACAACCGTGTTGAGTTTCGCCAAAAATGCCTGATCCAGATAGCGATCCACCATCGGAATCGCCTCATCGGATGCCATACCGCGGATGTCCAATTCGGTGGAAACCTTATGGGTGCGCAGGGCGGTTTTGCTTTTCTCCACAATCGCCTGCACACTTTTGTTCTCACCGTTTTCCACCAGATTGATTTCGGAAAGTTTGGTGGTAACCTTGAGCACACCCGCCTGCACGCGGAGATTCCCGTCCGTATCCGGAAGGGTCAGCACGGTACCGCGTGTGCCAAATGCCAAGAGTTCAACGGTGTCTCCCACTTTGAGCGGACGTTTGAGCGGTTTCGCCTGCTGTTTTCTCTCCTTGCCCTTGAGCGCACGGTCACTCTCATTGAGCGCACCCTTGAGCGATGCACGTGCTTCGTTGATTCGCTGAAAATCGTCTTTCTTTTTCTGCGCCTTGCGAAGTGCGTCAATCTCATCAAAGACCTTATCCGCCGCACGGCGCGCCTCTTTGATAATCTCCTCCGCTTCCTCGCGAGCGCGTTCTTTTGCATGCTCACGCTCTTTTTCCAAGCGTGCATCGATTTCCTTTGCCTTGCGCCTGAGTTCTTCATTTTCACGGCGTGCCTTCTCCGCCTCCGCAAGTTCCGCTTCGAGCGCACAGCGTTTCTCTTCGAGTTTTTGCAAGATCTCATCAAACTGCTGACTTTCGCTATCCACCAAACCGCGCGCGGTTTCGATGATATGGTCGGAAAGTCCCAAGCGGTGCGCAATCGCAAACGCGTTACTCTTGCCGGGGACACCGATGAGCAGTTTGTATGTCGGCTTTAAGGTTTCCACATCAAACTCGCACGATGCGTTTTCCACACGATTGGTGGTGAGTGCAAAGGATTTGAGTTCGGTATAATGGGTTGTGACCGCAAGTTTTGCGCCAAGCGCCATGGCGTATTGGATGATTGCCACCGCGATTGCCGCACCCTCGACCGGGTCGGTGCCCGCGCCGAGTTCGTCGAACAAAATGAGCGAACGGTCGTCTGCGACATTCAAAATCTCCACGATATTCACCATATGCGCGGAGAAGGTAGAGAGTGACTGCTCGATGCTCTGCTCATCACCGATGTCCGCATACACGGTTTCAAACACCGCAACCTTACTGCCGCTGCGCGCAGGAATGTGAAGACCGCATTCCGCCATCAAAGTCAGAAGACCGATTGTTTTGAGAGCAACCGTCTTACCGCCCGTATTCGGACCTGTGATGACCAAAGTGTCAAACTCACGCCCCAAGCGGACGGTGACGGGAACGGTTTTCTTCGCATCCAAAAGCGGATGACGGGCTTCTTTTAAGAGCACCTCGCCCTTAACATTGAGTTCGGGGGCATCCGCGTTTTGGTTGTAAGAAAGCTTCGCCTTGGCAAACAGAAGGTCCAGCCCGACTAAGACATTGTAATCATTTTCAATGTTTCCGCTGTATGCGGAAACCTCTGCGGAGAGAGCCGCAAGAACGCGCTCAATTTCACGCTCTTCCTTTCCCGCAAGCTCGCGCAGGTCATTATTGATTTTCACCACGCTTGCAGGCTCGATGAACACGGTTGCACCGGTCGAGGAGACATCATGCACCATGCCGCCCACATCGTTTTTATACTCACTTTTGACCGGAATGACGTATCTTCCGCTGCGTTGGGTAATAATCGCCTCCTGTAAATGCTTTGCATGGGAGGGCGAGGAAATCATATGCTGCAGCACCTCGCGGATTTTCGCGTTGGCTGCGCGGATTTTTTTGCGGATGTCAGCGAGTTCGGAGCTTGCGGAATCCGCCATTTCATCTTCACTCAAAATCGAAGTGGTGATGAGTTCCTCCAGATATTTATTCGCGGAGAGCGAGTCAAACCGCGATTTCAAGCAGGTTTCCACCTGCCCGCCTTCGTCCAAATACCCTCGCACACGGCGTGCGGTTTGGAGCAGCATTGCAACATCCAACAGCTCGCGCATATTCAGGCTGCCGCCGATATCCGCGCGCTGCAATGCGCCCTTGACGTCTCGAATCCCCGCAAAGGCAGGTGACCCGAACATTCCGATAAGCCGCTTGGCATCCGAGGTTTCCTTCTGCATCCGCGCGACCTCGTCAAGGTCGGTTTCAGGGACAAGCTCGAGCGCACGGCGCTTTGCCTCCGCGCTCACCGCTTGTTCGGATAATTGATTGAGCACACGGTGCAATTCCAACGTGTGCATGGATTTTGTATGACTCTGTTTCATTTCAGTTCCTCTCACACCAAGCTGTGGTAAAAGCTCAGTGTCTTAAATGACCGTTCAAAGTGTTCCAGGAGATATCCTTCCGTCAAAGTCGCAAGGGTTTGGATTCCCTCCTCCTCCATGCGAAAGGAAAAGAGTTTCTTCAAATCTCCGTACAGAATATGCGTGAGCGCCGCAACGATTCCCGAATCCACCGGGACGGTCTTTCCCACCTTCGGGCAGGTCGCACAGTAGAGTGCGCCTGTTTCCAGCGAAAACACGGGATACCGCGCAGGTGCACCGCACACCGGACAGGTGTCCAGCATCGGGGTGTAGCCCGCATAACGGGCAATGCGCATTTCAAATGCGGCTTTGATGATACGCGGGTCTTTTTGAAGTTTTGCGAGCGCGTAAAAACTGTTCAGCCCCAAGCGGATAAGCTCCGGGTTTTCCACTTCGGCATCCGCGGTGACCTCCAGAAGCTCGGCAAAATACGACGCAAGCGCGAACTTCACCAAATCCGAGCGGAGTTCAAAGAACAACTCAATCGGCTCGGCTTCGTTAACCGTGACACGGCCGCCGTTTTCATAAAAGGAAAACTCGGAAAATGCAAGCGACTGCACCGCGGCGGAGAGTTTACTGTTCTTCCTGCGCACACCGCGTGCCGCCGCGGAGACCTTTCCTCCGCTTTCGGTGAGTATAGTGAGTATCATATCCGCTTCACGGTATGCCACCTCGCGCAAAACCAGACCACGCTTTGTTTCATGCATGGGAAATCCCCCTTATTCGTAGGAGAAATTACGAATCATCGCGATGTTATCGCGCCAGTTCTCTTTTACCTTGACCCAGGTCTGCAAATACACCTTGGTACCCATAAACGCTTCGATATCCGCACGCGCCTGCGCTCCGATTTCCTTGAGCATTGCGCCGCGCTTTCCGATGATGATCCCTTTATGGCTTTCGCGTTCACAGTAAATGACCGCATCCACATCGATGATTTCGTTCTCGCGCTCGGTGAAGCGTTCAATCACCACCGCAACACCGTGCGGCACTTCTCTCGAAAGAAGCAGCAGCATTTTTTCGCGGATGATTTCCGCAATCATCTGACGCTCGGGTTGGTCGGAAACCAAGCCTTCTTCAAAAAGCTGCGGACCCTCCGGCATGAGCGGTGCAAGTTCGGGCAGGATGAGGTCTACTCCGTCTCCGTTTTTTGCGGAGATGGGAAGCACGCCCGCAAACGCAAAACGGTTGCGGTAGCACTCGATGACCTCCAAAAGCTGCATGGGGTCAACCGTGTCGATTTTATTGATGACCAAAAACGCAGGGACACGCGCGGCTTGGATGCGCGAGATGAGTGCTTCCTCGGGCTTTCCGATGCGTGCGACAGGCTCGACGATGAGCAGTGCGGCATCCACATCGCTCACGGTTTCGCGGACAACCTTCACCATATACTCGCCAAGCTGGGTTTTTGCCTGATGCAGACCCGGAGTATCCATAAACACGTACTGCACACCGTCGCGGCTGATGATGCCGCACACACGGTTGCGTGTGGTCTGCGGTTTGTTGGAGACGATTGCGACCTTTTCGCCCGCAAGGGCATTGATTAAGGTGGATTTCCCCACATTCGGGCGACCGACAATTGCGATCATACCCGCACGTTTAATTTCCATAAAAAACCTCACTTCACACGTTGCGAATGGATGAGCACCGGCACCATCCACAGCAGTTGAAACCAGAACATATGATACGGAGCGCTTGCATAGATATTCCCAATCCAGGTAAGGAAGGACATCAGCACAAAACCAAAGAATACACACAGTACGGTGAGCAGGACATTTCGCTTTGTGACACGGCGCAAACGCTTTGCCGCAAGCACACAGCTGGCAAACGGAACAAAGCCTGCACGGGTCACGAATGCACACGGGTCAAAATCCAGATGTCTGCTTTCGGTTGCGAGATCCAACCGTTCTTCAACACCCGGAAATTCCACCGCATCCGCTTCCAGTTCAAAGACACGTTCCACCATCTCGGAGGTGAGATTGAAATCCACCACCGCCAAAACCGGCTTGATTTTGGCATCGATGACATCGAGGAGTGCGTCCTGAATTTCGATATTTGCGCGGTATTTCATTTGGAAGAGGGCTGCTGCGGCGCCGTTGATTGCCACAAACACCACATTCTTCGCGTCTTTTTCCTCACCGAGGTGCACACCCATTCGGGTCATGAAACTGGCGGTACCGACATAGACCAGATTCCCTTCCAGTTCCGCTTCCACTCCGCCGTAATCGTAATGGCGCATATTCCGCACATTGACCAAGCGCCCGAATTGGCTTTTGAGTTCTTCATAGAAGACCGAGTACAAGCCGTTGTTGGATTCTTTGAAAATACTGGTGGCATACGAGAGTGCCTGCGCAAGTGAGAACGAGCCCAGCATACGAATCCCGTTAAACGTGACCGCACCCTTTGGGAATAGGTCACTGTCGCGTACAATGAGTTTTTGACGTCCGGAAAGAAGTTCTGCCGCGTACCAGCCCGCGAGAGACGAGCCGACATGGGACAAACGGCGGGACAGAATCGCAAACGGCTCAGCGAATCCGAACGCGCCCACAAACGGGGTTACCGCGCAGGAGACCGCGGCAAGTGTCCAGAAAAATCTGCCCAAGTCACGCGAGACAATCGCGGTCATCACCGCAAAAATCAATGCTGCCGCCATGCCGAGCGGTGCGAACACATGCCATGTCTGTTCCGCATAATCCTCCCCTTCCAAACGGCGTGCAAAGGAATTCGGGTCGCGAACGGGCTGCTTGATGATATTGAATTGGTTGTACCATTCATTGGAATGGATTCCGAGCGGCTCTTTACTCATGCCTGCGGTTTTTGCAGAGCGCAGGTATGCACATTCCTTCTTCCATTGCCCCAGCACCGCAAAGAACAAGGTAAACACCGCAACGGGTGCATACGGTTTTTGGAGTACCGCGGACGGGAAAATTTGGTTATAAAGAATGTGCATCAGGTTTGCAAACTGGGTAAACGTGACCGCGGTAAAAAGCCCCGGGCGCAGTTTCAACAGTTCGTAAACGCCCGCAAAAATGACCGGGAATCCGATTACCATTGCAATCGCGGAAAGGCCCAGCACAATAAAATGATGCAGTTCCACCCCACCCGTGAAGGTGATTTGCGCGGGAATGGGGATATGGAATGTGGGCGCAAAGCACACGTAACAGAGCGCCAAGCCGATTAAAAACAGCATTGCCGCACTGACGCCGCGCAGACGGGTCGCACCCTTTCGTTTGGAAACATATTCCTGCGGTGAGATGTTCGGACCCGAGCGACGGGAAGTGAACTTTCGATTGGGTCTTGCTTGCTTTTGCGGCGCGATCGGCTTTGCCACTTTCGGGCCAAAATGCGTCCCGAAACCTTCCTCCTCATGCTTTTGCGCAAGGGGTTTTTCGCGTTTTTCCTTGGATTTTTTCGGTTTTTCTGCCGGTTTTTTCTCGGTTTTTTCTGCCGGTTTCTTCGGTTTTTCCACCGGTTTTTTCGGTTTTTCTGTCGGTTTTTTCTCGGGTTTTTCCCACTTTTCCACCGACGGCTTTTCCTTCGGCTGTTCCGACTCCGCAGGACGCTCGGGTTTCCGAGGCTGAGGGGTGGGCATCGGGGACGGCGCAGGAGTTTTTGCACCCGAGCCGAATTCCTCGAGAATGCTCTCCAGACTGTACGAGCCGCCATCCGCAGAATCCATATCATTGAGTCCGCTCAGGATTTCCTCAACCGAATATCCGTCGCGTTTTTTATCAATGCCTGCCATGTTTAATCCTCTTTCTTGTTAGTTTGCGGTGCGCTGACGCACGGTTTCAAACAACACCACTGCCGCCGCGGCAGAAGCGTTTAAGGATTGGATTTGCCCCAGCATGGGGATTTCCATCATGAAGTCGCAATGCTCACCGACCAGACGGCCGATTCCGTCACCCTCCGAGCCGATGACGATTGCACACGACCCGGTCAAATCGGTTTCAAACAGGTTGCTCGTTGCACCCAGACCCGTGCCGTAAATCCAGACCCCTTTTTCTTTTAAGGTTTCCATTGCGGCGACCAAGTTCGGCACACGGACAATGGGCATGTATTCCAGCGCGCCCGCACTTGCCTTTTCCACCACCGCGGTAAGACCCGCGTTATGGCGTTTCGGGATGATGACCCCGTGCGCACCCGCGGCTTCCGC
>JAZQIE010000141.1:0-8711 GCA_045540975.1 Eubacteriales bacterium | reverse complement strand
TACGCCTGACGGCTTCCCGGCTCAAATTCCAAGCCCGCACGTACCGAGCGCGCAATCGTGCCGAGTGCGGTTTCGCGGTCTTTCGCGGTGACCGCGCAGGTTTTAAGCCCCGAGGTGTGGGTCAGAAGATGCCGCACCGTGATGGGGGTTTTCGCGGGAGTTTTGTCCGCCGCAAGCAACATCCCCGAAAGTGACGGGACATATTCCTCGGCGCGCGTGTCAAGAGAAAGTACCCCGCGCTCAATCAAAACCAGAGTTGCAAGCGCGGTGATGGGCTTTGTCATGGAGGCAAGACGGAAAATATGGTCATACCGCAAAGGAGTCACCCCGTCTGCGGTGCCAAAGCATTCTTTACAAACCGTCTCTCCCGCTTGCATGACAAGATACGAAACCCCGAAGAGTTTATTCTCCGCCAAATCGTATTCGGCAAGCGATGTGATATTGCGGGTAAGTGTTTCACGACTCAGTTGTTTCATTGGCTTCGCCCCTTAGTTTGACCACCCGAAGGCCTTCCCGTTCAAAATACTTCGGTGCAACGCTGAGCAGCATTCCGTCATTTTGGAAGTAATCGAATTCTTCCGCGGTGAAGGTAAATTCCCCTTCGCACACAGCGGTTGCGCGGCGCGCAAGTTCTTCGGAAAGCTCGTCCAAACCGCGGTAATCCGTGAGACACGCATGGCGCTTGTTTTTGGCACTCTGATGGTCTTCCTTGATATGGTCTTTTTTGCGCGGTATTTTCTCCGGTTCGTCCGCTTTCGGTTTTTTCCGACACAAAAGGGTCTTGATTGCGGAGAAAAGGCAGAATTTCTTTTTGTCTTCGTTGTTTTCCTCCTGCTTCGGCTCCGCCTTTTCCATGATGATATCCGCTTTTTTCATCGGAAGATATCCGTTCATCATGTGATAGGCGTTCCATCTGAAATGCTCCTGCGCCAAAAGTGCATTGCGGCAGGTTTGGGTGAAATATCCGTCATACGTCTCGGTTTTTTCGCCCAATGCCGCTTCAATTTCCGCAAATGATTCGGCATCCTCGCCCGATTGATAATCGAGGCCCAAGAGATTCAGCTTTAAGCGCAGATTGTTTGCAAGGGAAACATTGCTGTAACGTTTGAAATACGGAGTGGCATACCACTTGTATTCGCACACCGCTTCCGCGGCTTCGGGCGAAAGGCCGTCACAATCGCCGTAAAGAACGCAATACTCACGGTTGATGCTGCGCGCAAGTTCGGTCAAGGTTTCGTCCACAATGATGTCATGGCACAGCACATCATACGGGTTTCCGTATTCTGTGATTTCGTCATCCGCATCCGCCATGGATGCCATATCACACACAAACAAGTGATAACCTTTACTCTCAACCAAGTGCTGTTTTAATCGGTTTGCAAGTTCTATGTTCTTATTGGAATTCCCGACATCGATGAATACATACGTATAACAATTCTCGTGCCGAATGCACTCTGCGATTTCCTCAAGGTTTGCAAGGGTCGGATCCTCGTTATGACATTTGGTATGATACGGCACGGCAGGGAGCGGGAAATACGCGTCTTTGTGTTCCGCGCAGCGGGCGAGTTCGTGTTCCAAGCCTCCGAACTCCCATTCACTCTCGCGCACTTTTTGGTCGTAAATCGTATAAGAGAGTGTCTTTGCCACATATTCGCTCCCGTTCCACTCGGAGAACTGATGGTTGATGACAAACTGCTTATAAATCTCACGGCTGAGCGGAGTCATCCCGAGGAAAATCGCCTGCATTTCGCAGTTCGGAAGCATTGCGCCGTCTCGGATGAATTTCTGCGGCAGGTATTTGGTCATGGGATGCTCTTCCACCAAGGTCCGTGCAATCAGTTCTTCTCGGCTGAAGAGTGTGATGGATTCGCGGTAGCGAGCCGCAAGGGCTCCGTCCTTCACGGGCGACAGTAAGTAGGTCAGTTTGTTCTGCGCCGCCTCATTCATCGAGGCATCCACCTCGACAAAGAAACGGAAGGCTTTTTTCACCTTACCCGATTCAACATATTGCGCAATCACATTGAGATGCTCTAAAAAGTTGCCGTCGTTGAACAGAAGGAAATTGTAGTCTGTGGTGTAACCGAAGAGATGGCTTTTTAGGAGCTTTGCGGTGAATTTCTTTTTGAGAATGACATATCCGTCCGCAATCAGCCCATCGGTCACACTTTTTTCGGTCTTTTCGTCCACAAGCAACACCGCACCCTTGGTCTTTTGCGCATAGTCGAGTGCCGCGTCATTGATTCCGCAAACCACATCACAGATTCCGCTCTGCATCCGCGCCCAGCGGCGCACGGTATTCTTTACCAAACCGCCAAATACACCGATTGCCGCGGAAAACGAAACCGCAACCGCGAGGAATGCGCCGATGCCGAATGCATAGATATACTCGGGAAAGAAATTGGCGTATCCGATGACCGCTTCGGTCCGTACTTCACCCACCAGTTGTTTGATGGAGGCGGAAATGCACTCCCAAAGTCCCATCAAAAAACTGGTTTGTGTCCCCAAAACAAGCCGTGCATACAGCATCGGGACCAAATACAAGCCAAGATTCAATAGGAAGATAAACAGCGCGACCGCCATGGTGCCTGCACGATTTTTCCGCACAAGGGTATAAACAAAAAGCGCTGCCAAAATCACTTCGGCAATGATAAAACTATGATTGATGGATTCCCACACAACCGATTCCTCCCTTTATCGGATTTCCTGATACAAAATCCCGTCTTGTTCGTGAAACGTCACCTGCCCGATGCAGGTGCGGCGATTCTCACTCGGATTTTGCGGGTCGGTCTGCACATGAAATGCGGTCATCAGCGACCCGTCTTTTGCGGTAAAGAAGGCATTATGCCCCGCACCGAACAGGTTTTCCCGTTTGCAAAGCACGGGATTTGCACGCTCCTCCTTCTTCCACGGTCCAAGCGGATGGTCCGCGGTTGCAATACAAATGGAGTACTCGTTGGAGGCGTAGAAATTTGCGGAATAGTTCATGACATAACGGTTTCCGTATTTGATGACACACGGACCCTCATTCCATAAAATATTCATCGGAAGCGAGTGCTTCTCCCACTCGTACTGAGGGGTGGTCATAAGCTTTGGCTCACCCACGGTACGGGTTAGGGTATCGTCCAATTCCACGCACCAAATCTGGCTGACCCGGACACCGTCGATGATATTTTGACTGCAATCGCGTGAGTAGTAGAGGAAATTTCCGTACTCACTCACCAAAACCGAGCCGTCGATTGCGGCGTATCCAAAATCAAACATGGGTCCGCCCCACACATCCCGAAACGGACCGAGCGGACTGTCTGCCACCGCAACACCAAGATACAGCGTTTCGTTTCGCTCTTTCATACGGGCGGTATAGTGCATTACAAATTTCCCGTTGTGGTACACCACCTCGGGTGCCCAAAACGAATCACTCCCCCAATGCTCGGATGCATCCATGCACAAGGTGGGCTCGCTCCAATGCTCAAGGTCCTCGCTTTGCCATACATAGAAGCCGCGGACAAAGCTTGTTGCATAACAGTAATACACACCGTCATGCAAGAGGATTTGGGGGTCGCCGATATAGGTCATATTGGTTACAATCATGGTTTCGATTCTCCTCGGTTACAATTCCAAATGGTACAAGCGCTCGATTGGGGATTTTTCTTGAAAGGTCGGGACTTCCTCAACGAATTCCCAGCCGAATTTTTCATAGAGTCCCACATGGCTTGTATACAAATAAAGCGAGCTGAGACCCGCGTTTCTTGCGGTAAGCCCCACCTGCTCCATCATGAAGCGGCAAACACGCTTTCCGCGATGCGCTTCGGGGACATAGACATTTACAAGCCACGGATATAAATCCGGGCGGCCGTAGAGGTCGTCGGTCATGGAAAGCTGATACATCCCGACAGGGGTGTCCCCCTCCATCGCAACAAAGGTTTGCGGCAGACGGTCGGTACACACCGAGTGCGCCATCAAATAGCGCACCTGCGCGCGACTCTCTCCGCGCGGGATTCCCCACCAGCGGAAGTTCCAATCCACCAGTGTTTCAAAAACATCCCCTTCGCTCTCTTCCAAGCGAATCAGCCCTCTCTTACACATAGAATTCTTCCATGGTATCCAGACAGATACAGCCGAGTTTTTCGCCGTACACCGCGCCGCAATCCAAACCGATGTGGTTGTTGCCGCGGTAGATTTTGCCGCGCCACTCCTCGCCAAGCGAGAAGGTCGGGGTATGACCCGTGACCAGAATGCGGTCGGAAAAGCAGGGCTTGGTATAGTCGCAGCGGCCGAAGAGCACTTCCGCCGCATCATAGTCGGTGAGGTCTTTTGTGCCGTCAAAGTCTTCGGGGACACTGTGCACCAAAAGGAAGTCTGTTCCGTCAATTGTGACCTCGTCGTAGAGTTCAAACTCCTCGAGGTATTCCAGAATCATTTCCTTTTCCTCGGCATCGAGTTTGGAGAAACTTTCCGCGGTGGGCATTCCGCCGTCACTCACCCATTCGTGATAGGCGCGAACGGTATCCGCATCCAGGTGCTTGTTGTGATTCTCCTCGGTGACCTCCACATTGAGTTCCTTGAGGACACGGTATGCCATATATTCGTGGTTACCCAAAAGTGGAATGATATTGACGCGCAGCATCAATTCGTTTAACAGTTCGATTCCGTCTTCCCCACGGTCAATGATATCCCCGAGGATGAAAAGCATATCGCTGTCTGTAAACTCGATTTTCTCGAGCATTTCCATAAATTGATCGTAGCACCCGTGAATATCAGCCATTACATATGTCATTGCTTGCTTCCTTTCTTTTCCACTTTCTTCTTATTGCCTTGCTCGTCCACAATGTAGACATTGCTGAGCGCATGTTCCATTCCCTGACGGAATGATTTGATATACTGCGCGCGCAGAGCTGCCTGTTCTTCCTTTTCCTCGGCACTGAGGCCCTCATTACGGGATTTTCGTGCGAGTTCATTGATGCGCGCTATGAGTTGTTCCATTATTTTTCCTCCGTTTTTCCGCCGACTTTAACAAGTCCGTCCGGGGTTTCCACCATATCGTGACGTTTGAGCAAGAAGCGTCTGATTGCAAAGAGGATTGCGATTGCAACCACGGTAATCAGATTTGCCCACGGCTCGCCGTGACCCACGATGAGCTGACGTGCAAGCGCAAATGCGAGCACCTCAATCACGGTTTCCGGTGTGTGCTTGCAAAGCATCTTGATGAGCTCAGCACCGATGGCGAGGATGATGGCATCGTCCAAAATGGTGACGAGCGCACCCACCCCGCTTGTATGGAGTGCGACCTGCACGGTGTCTATCACCAAGCGGACAGACAGCACCAAAATCGCCACACCCACAATCAGCGAGATCAAAAGCTCGAACATATAACTGATTTCAAACATCTTATCCTGCAGTTTTTTTCTCATTTTAACATCCTCCTTTATTCCGCATGGCTTTGAAAGAGACTTGGATATTTGCGCACCAAAACACTTTTTGCATAGTCACCGATGTACCCGTCCGCATAGGACATTTTGCGGATTTTTCCAAAGCAATGGAAGTACATGAAGATGACAAACGCATAGAAAACCAAGACCGCGATCCAACTGTCCAACGTGCAGCAGAAATCGTAGAAGCCGTGTGCCAGAGTCGGGACCAAAATACACGCCCAGATACTGCCGCGTACATCGGTTTCCGGAGTCTGCACACGAAGGATGTTCTGTGCCTTGAGGCTGCGTTCAAACCGCACCACTTGGTCTTTGATGTGCCACATGCTGTAATAATAGCCCATCAGCACCGCATCGAACATATGCCCCGGCACCGCAAGGACCGCGCGCATCACCGCGTTGCCAAAGCCGTACTGCGAAACATACATTACATTTTCAAGTGCCGCAAAGCCGAGGGAGACAAAGATTGCATAAATCATACCGTCAAACAGACAGTTGAAATTGCGGTTGTTCTTGGTCGCTAAAATGAGGAACAAAAACTTAAAGCCTTCCTCCACCAGCGCAACACCCACGAAGTATTTCAGGAAATGATAGACATAGAATATGTTCGACGATAAGTATACATCCCCGCTTGCATCCTTCACTCCAAGCGGAGCAAAGATGGTATTCAGCACGTCACCGATGACCCCTTCCACATACGCGGCAGGGAAGCAGGAAACCGCCCCCAACGCCAACAGCAGAAGCAGAAGCCCAATCGGCTCTTTTTCCACACGGTCTTTCTTGAATACATAAACACAAAGCACAACCGCGGGCAACAACGCCGCAAGAATCAAACTAATATTCATATCATTCAACCCCTCTTGTCTCAACGCTCAACCAGTTTGGTCGAAACCGCAACTTCATGTTCAAATCTGATTTGATATCCGTAAGGGTCTATTAATCCGAATCCAACAAAATACTCCCAACCCCCATCGGCAAGCTGATCGGTCGGCTCCCCCAAAAGAGCACGAATTTCCTCGCCTCGCATCCCAATGATCGAATGCTCGTTCTCTAAATCTTCAAGCATATAGGAGCGAAGGTGTGGATTCTTCTCCCATTTGGTCGGGGTAAATTCGGAGATATAACTCCGTGCGCCCACCATCAGGAGAAGTGCAAGGATTACCGCCGCGACCGTGCTCAAAATGAGTGCAGCAGGCATGGAAAGAGTTCCTTTGATCCGTTTTCGAAGCAAAAACGGAATGACAAACGCGAGGATGTAGATGGCAGCTATGAGATACGGCAATACCCCGTTTCCAAAATAGCGAAATACGTCGCTAAGAATCCTCATCAAATAGGTAACGCCGAGAATCACAGTCCAAAAAAAGACCAATATCACAGAAAGCAGGACGGTTTCCACACGTTTCATCTCAATTTTCCTCTACTTTCTTTCGCAAAAACCGATGACAAATGCGCCCATCACAGCAACCCCGACCAATACGCCGAGTTCGGGTGCGGTGTCAAACCATGCCATGGTCAAAATCCCGCAAATCAAGGTCACAACGAGTGCCAAAAATGCTTTCATACTCTTTTCCTCCTATCGTTTGAGCGTGTTTAAATATGCTTTTTTCTCAGGCATGATGCGGAAACTTTCCCGCGCCTTTTGGATGGTTTTGTTGTGTGTCCACACATCCAGTGTGTTTTCTTCCAAAAATGCGAGGGTTTCCTCATACTGCTTTGCAAGTGCGGTTGCAAAGTACCACGCGCGCATCATGTTGATGTAATACTCGCTCGACGAAACCGCTCCCACCATCCGCAAAAACCGTGGCTCAAACCACTCGTCCAAATAATAGCTCATGAGCAGATTGATGGAATAGCGCACCGTGTAGGTATGCTCGGATGCAATCCAGCGGCTGATGTGAACGAGAAGTTTCTTCGGCTCGGTTTTCAGCACCTTGGGTTTCATTCCGTCGCACGTCGCCCAGTTATCCACATAGGGCAGAAATGTATCGAGGAGCGCGATGCAGCGGTCAAACACTTGCTCGCGTTCAATCAAAAACGCGTGCAGGTTGTTTTCCTCGTAATAAAAGTGCGGTAAATCCTGCAAAAATTCTTCAAAATCCGTGAGATTTTTCGCAAATTTTCGCAAAATCGGGGTGCGAATTCCGATCACACGCTCCTTTTCCACCGTAGGCATGAGGCTTGCGGAAAAATCCCGATAAGACGCTTCCCCCATCTCACGCAATTTCGCGCAAATCGCTTCATGATGCAAGGATTTCCCTTCAAACTTAACGGTCTTTATTTCCATACAGATACATCCCTACCGGGACAATGAGCGCAACTGCGATCGCAAGCCACGTTACAAAATTCATGATATCACTCCATAATAAGAAATCATTTGTTTCCATTTTATCATATCCCGCGCTTGCAGACAATCCCCAAAGCAAAAGAAACGGTGGGCGCCCATGCATCCACCGAATAAAAAAGAAAACAACCGGTACAGCGATTGCTGTACCGGTTTATATGAATGTTGGCGAATACCTATCTTCCCGGGCCGTTGCCAGCCAAGTATTGTCGGCACGAGTGAGCTTAACTTCCGTGTTCGGAATGGGAACGGGTGGACCCTCACCGTAAACAACACCAACTAATCATATTTTCAATTGTGTAAGAGTACTCAGAAGTTCTTTGGTGACCCGTAGGAGAATCGAACTCCTGTTTGCGGCGTGAGAGGCCGCCGTCTTAGCCGCTTGACCAACGGGCCACGTCACCTCGGAGCTTTTCAGCTCTTCCGCTTGAGAGGTTTTGGTGCGCCTTCAGGGATTCGAACCCGGGACCCACTGATTAAGAGTCAGTTGCTCTACCAACTGAGCTAAAGGCGCATTCCGTTCGTCTCCCTTGAGCAGTACGCTTCCTTTTGCCATGTACTCTCAAAACTAAACAATGTAACTTCCGATTGCAACTTTCATTGCGCTGTGGTTTACCCACATCTCTATTCACCTTTTTAGGTTAAGCCCTCGACCGATTAGTATCAGTTCGCTGAATACATTACTGTACTTACACGTCTGACCTATCAACCACGTGGTCTTCGTGGGGTCTTACCTGATTACTCAGTGGGAAATCTTATCTTGAGGGAGGCTTCACGCTTAGATGCCTTCAGCGTTTATCCCGTCCATACATAGCTACCCAGCTGTACCATTGGCATGATAACTGGTGCACCAGAGGTATGTCCATCCCGGTCCTCTCGTACTAAGGACAGCTCCTCTCAAATTTCCTACGCCCGCAACAGATAGGGACCGAACTGTCTCACGA
>JAZQIE010000140.1:0-7199 GCA_045540975.1 Eubacteriales bacterium | reverse complement strand
ATTGAAAGGTGGTTTTATAAATGGCAACACCGGTCATTATGCCGAGACAGGGCCAGTCCGTCGAAAGCTGCATCATCGCGGAATGGAACAAGAAAAAAGGTGACAAAGTCGAAGTCGGTGATATTCTCTTCTCTTATGAGACCGACAAAGCAAGTTTTGAAGAAAAGGCTACCGTTGCAGGTACTCTTATCGATGTTTTCTTTGAAGAGGGCGACGATGTTCCGTGCCTTCTGAATGTCTGTGTCATCGGTGAAGAGGGTGAAGACACCGCAGCATTCCGTCCGGAAGGTGCTGAAGAGTCTGCGCCCGCAGAAACCGCTCCGGCTGAAGCGGCACCTGCAGCACCGGTTGTCACCGCAACCGTTACCGCGGTTGCAGGTGATGAAATGAAAATTTCTCCTCGCGCAAAGAATCTCGCAGAGAAGACTTGCGCAAACTTAAGCCTTGTGGAAGCAACCGGCCCGAACGGTCGTGTCATCGAGCGCGATGTTGAAAAGCTGATTGCGGAAGGCAAGTGCACCACTTATGCGGCACAGGGTGCGACCGCAGAAGTCGGTACCGGTATCGGCGGTCGCGTTTGCACCGCGGACCTCAACGCTCCTGCTGTTGTTGCGGCTCCGATTGCGGATGATGGCGCAGAGTTTGAAGAAATCAAGCATAGCAACATCCGTAAGGTGATTGCAAAGTCCATGCACAACTCACTGTCCACCATGGCACAGCTTACCTTCAACACCACCTTCGATGCAACTGCAATCTTGAATTACCGCAAGCTGCTCAAGGCACAGGGCGAAGCATACGGTATGGACAAGGTCACCATCAATGATATGATTCTGTTTGCGGTTTCCCGTGTTCTCTTGAACCATCCGGAATTCAACGCACATTATTATGATGATAAGATGGTACAGTTTAAAAACGTGCATCTCGGTGTTGCTACCGATACCGCACGCGGACTCATGGTCCCGACCATCTTCAATGCAAACAAGATGTCCCTCAAGGAAATCTCCGCTCAGGCAAAGAACGTTTGCGGTATGTGCCGCGACGGTGCTTGCAGCCCGGACCTCTTAAAGGGCGGCACCTTCACTATTTCAAACCTCGGCAGCATGGGTGTTGAGAGTTTCACTCCGATTATCAATCCGCCGCAGGTTGCAATCCTTGGCGTTTGCGCAACCACTACCCGCATTCGCGAGGTGAATGGTGAAATCAAGACTTACCCTGCAATGGGTCTGTCCTTGACCTTCGACCACAGAGCGCTTGATGGTGCTCCTGTTGCTCGTTTCCTGCAGGATTTGGTAAAAGCATTGGAGAACTTCTCCATGGTTTTGGGCGCATAAGGAGGAAATGATATGTTTGATTTGGTAGTTCTGGGCGGTGGCCCGGGCGGTTATTTGGCAGCGGAACGCGCTGCGGAAGCAGGACTTTCTGTTGCACTTGTTGAAAAACGTGCATTGGGCGGTGTCTGCCTCAATGAAGGCTGTGTCCCGACCAAGACACTTCTCAACTCGGCAAAGATTTATGATTATACAAAACACAGTTCGGATTACGGTGTTACCGTAAACGGCTCCGGCATTGACCATGCGGCTGTTGTTGCACGTAAGAACGAAGTTGTAAAGAAACTCGTTGCGGGTGTCAAGGGCGCGCTGAAGGCAGGTAAGGTCAAGGTCTATGAAGGCGAAGGCGTTATCATCGGAAAAGATGAAGGCTACAACATCAAAGTCGGTGATGAGGTTGTTTCGGGTAAGAAACTCATCATTGCGGCAGGCTCCATGCCGGTTGTTCCGCCGATTCCGGGTCTTAAAGAAGCGCTGGAAAGCGGGTTTGCGGTCACCAACCGTGAACTGCTTGATATGACCACCGTTCCCGGCACTCTCGCTGTCATCGGCGGCGGTGTCATCGGCTTGGAAATGGCATCTTACTTCAATTCCGCGGGAAGCAAGGTCACTGTTTTGGAAATGCTTCCGAATATTGCAGGTGCGATGGATCGCGAAATCTCCGACCTCCTCTGCAAGAGTTACACCAAAAAGGGAATCGATTTCAAACTCGGTGCAAAGGTTACCGCACTCGGTAAGGATTCCGTTACTTATGAGCTTGACGGCAAGACTCAGGAAGTCAAGGCTGACTGTGTTCTTGTTTCCATCGGCCGCCGCGCATCCACCGCAAACATTGGTTTGGAGAGCATCGGTGTTGCAACCGAACGCGGTGCAATCGTGACCGATCAGTTCTGCCGTACCAACATCCCCGGCGTATATGCGGTCGGTGATGTCAACGGCAAGAGCATGCTGGCACACACCGCATACCGCGAAGCGGAAGTTGCGGTCAACCACATTGTCGGTAAGCGTGATATCATGCGCTACAATGCAATCCCTGCAGTTGTTTATACCAACCCCGAGGTTGCAGGTGTCGGTGAAACCGAGGAAAGCGCAGCAAAAAAGGGCATCCGTTATAAGAAGTCGACCGTCAGCATGATGTACAGCGGTCGTTATGTTGCGGAAAACACCGAATATGACGGCATCTGCAAGGTGCTGGTTGAAGAAAAGACCGACCGCATCATCGGTGTTCATATGCTGGGCAATTACGCATCCGAAATCATTTTCACCGCTGCAATGATGGTGGAATGCGAAATGCGTGTTTCGGATGTTAAGGAAATGGTCTTCCCGCATCCGACCGTTTGTGAAATTATTCGTGAAGCGATTTTCAAATTAAAATAAGGAGTGACATACAATGCCGAAATCTCAATTTCTTGATCCGAAAGCATGCAGAAAGAGCGGAATGATTCATTTTGAGGATATTCCGGTCAACCAGTATAACAAAACCATTAAGGAAGAAAGCAAGATTTACACCAAGGCTGATTTCATGCGCATTTTCCGCGATATGGCAATCATCCGTGAGTTTGAGACCATGCTTTATTCCATCAAGACCACCAACTCCTACAACGGTGTTGACTACAACAACCCGGGTCCTGCGCACCTTTCCACCGGTCAGGAAGCATCCGCGGTCGGTCAGGCCTATATCCTGGATAAAGACGACTATATCTTCGGTTCTCACAGAAGCCATGGCGAAATCCTTGCAAAGGGTCTCTCTTGCATCGAAAAGCTGGCAGATGATGAACTGTATGCAATCATGAAGGACTTCTTTGACGGCGCAATCCTCAAGGTTATCGAGGATGAAAAACTGTCTGTGAAGGAACTTGCGGTTGAATTCCTCATTTACGGTGCATTGGCTGAAATCTTCGCGCGTACCACCGGCTTTAACCGTGGTCTCGGCGGCTCCATGCACGCGTTCTTCACCCCGTTCGGCATTTATCCGAACAACGCAATCGTCGGCGGCTCCGGTACCATTGCTCTCGGTGCTGCAATGCACAAGATGATTAACCAAAAGAAGGGTATCGTTGTCTGCAACATCGGTGACGCATCCCTTGGCTGCGGCCCGGTTTGGGAAGCAATGAATATGTCCGTGATGGATCAGTTCCATCAGTTGTGGGATGAAGCACATCGCGGCGGACTCCCGCTCATCTTCAATATCTTTGATAACATGTACGGTATGGGCGGACAGACCATCGGTGAAACCATGGGTTACAATATGCCTGCCCGTATCGGCGCAGGTCTCACTCCGACCCAGATGCACGCGGAGCGCGTTGACGGTTACAATCCGCTCGCTGTCATTGATGCAATGCGCAGAAAGAAAGAACTCCTCGAGAAGAAGGAAGGCCCGGTCCTGTTGGATGTCCTGACCTACCGTGTCACCGGTCACTCTCCGTCCGATGCTTCCAGTTACCGTACTCCGGAAGAAATCGAGGCATGGGTCAACGAAGACGTGCTCAAGTCCTTCTCCGCAAAACTCATCGATGCCAAGGTTGCAACTCAGGAAGAGTTCGATGCGATCCTTGCTGATGTCAAGGCTCTCATCACCCGTGCTTGCAAGCTCGCTGTTGATGAAACCGTCTCTCCGCGTATGGACCTCAAGGCAAATCCGAGAATGCTGGAAGACCTCATGTTCTCCAACGGCTCCGTCGCTAAGATGGAAGACCGTGAGTGCGACGTTCTCATGCCGAAGGAAGAGAATCCGCGCGTCAAGCAGATTGCAAAGAAAGAGCGCTTTGCGTTTGATGCAAACGGTAAGCCGGTTTCCAAAAACAAGGTTTATCAGCTCCGTGACGGTATCTTTGAAGCAATTATCGATAAGTTCTATGAAGACCCGACCCTGGTCGCATACGGCGAAGACAACCGTGACTGGGGCGGCGCATTCGCGGTTTACCGCGGCTTGACCGAGGCAATCCCGTATCACCGTTTCTTCAATGCTCCGATTTCCGAAGCAGCAATCGTTGGTAGTGCGGTTGGTTACGCAATGAGCGGCGGCCGTGCAATCGTTGAACTTATGTACTGTGACTTCCTCGGCCGTGCAGGCGACGAAGTCTTCAACCAGTTGGCAAAGTGGCAGTCCATGAGCGCAGGTATTCTGAAGATGCCGGTTGTTCTCCGTATCTCGGTTGGCTCCAAGTACGGTGCACAGCATTCTCAGGACTGGACTTCCATGATCGCACACATTCCGGGACTCAAGTGTGCATTCCCGACCACTCCGTACGATGCGAAGGGTCTCATGAATGCGGCACTCAACGGCACCGATCCGGTTGTTTTCTTCGAAAGCCAGCGTATCTACGATGTGGGTGAGCAGTTCCACGAAGGCGGCGTTCCGGAAGGATATTATGAAATCCCGTTCGGCGAGCCGGATGTCAAGAAGGTTGGATCCGACATCACCATCCTGACCATCGGTGCAACCCTGTACCGTGCTTTGGATGCAGCAAAGATTCTGGAAGAGAAGTACGGCATCTCCGCAGAAGTCATCGATGCTCGTTCCATCGTTCCGTTCAACTATGACAAGGTCATTGAGTCTGTTAAGAAGACCGGTCGCATCGTCCTTGCAAGTGACGCTTGCGCACGCGGTTCCTTCCTCAACGATATGGCGCAGAACATTTCCGAAGTTTGCTTCGACGATCTGGATGCTCCGGTCTGTGTGGTTGGCGCACGTAACTGGATCACCCCGTGCTATGAACTCGATGCTGACTTCTTCCCGCAGGCTGATTGGATTATTGATACCATCCATGAAAAGATTATGCCGATTCCGGGATATACTCCGAACGGTAACTTCACTGACGGCGAAAAACTCCGCCGTTCCAAGCTTGGAGTGTAAACTATGAGAGCAGTAATGTATGGTGCGGGGAACATTGGCCGTGGCTTTATCGGTCAGCTTCTCAGCCAGTCGGGTTATCAAGTTGCTTTTATCGATGTCAATCAAACCGTGATTTCCGCTCTGAATGAGCGGAAATCCTACCCGGTTGAGATTTTGGAAAACGAAGCAAATTCCGAGGTCCTTGTTGAAAATGTTTACGGTGTTGACGGCATGGATGTGGACGCTGTTGCGGATGAAATTCGCCGTGCAGACGTTATGGCGACTGCGGTCGGTGTTAATGTTCTTCCGCGCATTGTCGGAAACATTGCAAAGGGACTCAAAGCGCGTTGGGAAGAGGGAAATGAGACCCCGCTCAACATCATCATTTGCGAGAACTTAATCGGTGCAGATGCATTCCTGCGCCAAAAACTTTGCGAACTTCTTTCCGATGAAGAGGTTGCAAAGTTTGATGCGCGTGTAGGTTTGGTGGAGGCTTCCATCGGTCGCATGGTTCCGATTCAGACTCCGGAGATGACCAAAAACGATCCGCTTCGCGTGTGTGTCGAGCCGTTTAACAATTTGATTGTTGACCGTGATGCATTCCGTGGCGAGATTCCCCCGGTTGTAAATATGTCGGCTTATGCTCCGTTCCAGTTATACATTGAACGGAAACTGTATGTCCATAACATGGGTCACTCCATGACCGCATATTTGGGTCAGCTTAAAGGCTATGAGTATATTTGGCAGGCAATTGAAGATCCTGAGATTGAAACGATTGTTCAGCGCGGTATGACCGCAACCGCTTTGGCACTGTCGCTGCGCTACAATGTTCCGTTTAAGGATTTGCATGAGCATGTCGAAGATTTGCTCTACCGCTTCACCAACCGAAAACTCGGAGATACCGTATTCCGCGTTGGTCGCGACCTTCCGAGAAAGCTTTCTCCGGACGATCGCCTCATCGGTGCAATCCGTGCTTGCCGTGAAACCGGTGTCAATCCCGCTCCGCTTTATGCGGCGGTTGCTGCGGCTCTGCGCTTCAGCCCGGATGAAACCTCCGCACGTCCCGCAGAGGAAATCTTAACCGAGATTTCCAAACTGAGCGCGGAGAGCGAGGAATACACCCAAATCATGAAATATGCCGCTCTGCTTGACGGAGAAGACGGCGTAAAGAATGCCCGTGCCGCTATCAAGCGTAGCATGAGCCAGTGGTAAAACAAAAAAGGACGACATCTTCAGATGTCGTCCTTTTTTATATTTGAATTCCGTATGCGGCTTGAATCAAGTATGCAATAAAAAGTCCGATTTGAATCAAAAAGAGAAGGGGAATCGAATAACGGAATTTCGGCTTGCTGATTTTATGGTGAAAAAGCACCATGCCAACCAAAGCACCAAGGCTTCCGCCGAGCAGGGAAATCGTGAGGAGCCATGCCTCGGAAATACGAAAATGGCGTTTTTTTGCAAATAACTTGTCCAGTCCGAAGCAAATCAGCGCAATGCCGTTCACAGTCAGTAAGAAAAAGAAGAAGATTGCCTCTGTTAATTGCATAAAAGCACCTCCAAAATAAAAAAACACCGAAATTCTCGGTGAAAGGTATTGACAAGTTGACAAGGAAATGGTAAAATATTATCCTCTATGATTATGCTGTAAAGCAGATATCATTACATATGTATTCTACCATCGATTGTCATTGATTGCAAGAGTACATTAAGAGATTTCGGCAACGCCTCCGCGCGTGTCGAGTTAGTGATGTTCGAAATGTAAAATGGGAGTGATGAATCAAATGGTCAAAGACGTCCAGTACGGCCGAACAACGCGTAAGAGCTATGCGCGTATTGATGAGATTCTGCAAATGCCGAACCTCATTGAAATTCAAAAAGATTCCTATCGTTGGTTTTTGGAGACCGGTTTGCGCGAAGTATTCAATGATGTCGACGCGATTACCGATTATTCCGGAAACTTAGAGCTCACCTTTGTTGACTATGTCCTCGAAGACACCCCGAAGTATTCCGTTAAGGAGTGTAAGGAGAGAGATGCG
>JAZQIE010000139.1:0-6975 GCA_045540975.1 Eubacteriales bacterium | reverse complement strand
CGTCTCTTCTGTTTACGGTAATTTCGATAACGTGCAGAGCAAAATGAAAGAAATCTTCTCGGATGAAGCACTGCGCGAAGAAGCGGCAAAAAAGGGCACCTTCTTCTCTTCGGCAAACTCCATCAACTGGGGTCGTGCGGTGCCGCAGATTGCATATTATGTCTCGGGCTATTGCGATATGGTAAATAGCGGGACAATCAGCCTCGGCGATGCAATTAATGTTTGTGTCCCGACCGGTAACTTCGGAAACATTCTTGCGGCGTATTATGCACGTGAGATGGGCGTTCCGGTTGCAAAACTGATTTGCGCTTCCAACCGCAACAATGTTCTGACCGATTTCTTCAATACCGGTCATTATGACAAAAACCGTGAGTTCCATGTCACCATTTCTCCTGCGATGGATATTCTCATTTCCAGCAATCTGGAACGCTTACTGTTCCATTTGGCGGACGGTGACGACGAAACCATCCGTAAGTATATGAGCAAGCTTTCGTCTGACGGCGCATACACTGTCAATGATGGTTTGAAGCAGAAACTTACCGAACTGTTTTATGCAGGTTCCTGCGACGATGACCGCGCGCGTAAGACCATTTCCGCAACCTTTGCAGAACACAAGTATCTCATTGATACTCACACCGCGGTCGGTGTTCGTGTGTATCAGGATTATGTCGAGGAAACGGGTGACACCACCAAAACATTGATTGCTTCCACCGCAAGTCCGTTTAAGTTTGCAGACAGTGTTCTTGCGGCATTGGGTGTTGAAGTGGACATTGACGGCACCGAACTGTTGGATATTCTTTCCAAAACCACAAAGGTTGCTGTTCCGCGTCCGCTTGCAGAACTTAAAGACAAGGAAGAACGCTTCCGTAATGTGACAACACCCGACGGAATCACCGACGCGGTATTCGATTTTATCGGTTAATCAAAAAGGAGGCGGTGCGGTTTGGCAATCTATGTGATCGGTGATTTGCACCTGTCTTTCGGAACCGATAAGCCGATGGATATCTTTGGTTCAAATTGGGAGAACCATCCCGAACGATTAAAGGCAGGTTTTTCGCGCGTTCGCGATGAAGACACCGTAATTCTTGCAGGCGATCTTTCGTGGGGAATTTCTCTGAAAGAGGCACTCGAAGATTTCCGTTTCATTGCATCACTTCCGGGAAAAAAACTCATTGTAAAAGGAAATCACGATTATTGGTGGGAAACCGTCAGTAAAAGCAATCGTTTTTTTGCCGAAAACGGCATCTCCGGAATCGGGTTTCTCCACAACGATGCAATCCTGACCGAAGGGGTCGCTCTTTGCGGAACACGCGGATGGTTTTTTGAAGAAGAGCGCAAGGAACACAGCGAGAAGATTTACAATCGTGAACTCGGAAGACTCGAAGCATCGCTGAAAGCGGGGAAGGCACTTGGTGCGGAACAGCTTGTTGCGGTTTTGCACTATCCGCCAATCTGTGTCGGATTTGATTGTGTTGAGATGACAGATATGTTATCCGACTACGGTGTATCGCATTGTTATTACGGACATCTCCACGGCGCAAGTCATCAATACGCGTTCCGCGGAGTGCATAAAGGCGTTTCTTATCACTTGATTTCAGCGGATTTTCTGGATTTTATCCCCGAAAAGATCAGTGGTATTGAGTCCTTTGGCTAAGTTTTTTGGTGAAAAATATAAAAATCTTGTAAATTATCAATAAAAGTGGAAAAAGGTATAGCATTTTTATTTGTTTTCTGTTAGAATAACATGGATGTAAAAGTTACTGGAGGAATCAACATGAAAGTAAAGTCTACAGAGAAATTGGAAAACGGCAAGGTTTCAATTGAAATCCAAGTCGAAAAGGCAGAGTTTGATGCTGCAATGGATCGCTCTTATAAGAAGAACGTTTCCAAAATTACAGTGCCCGGCTTCCGCAAGGGCAAAGCACCGCGCCGCATGATCGAGCGTATGTACGGCGAGCATGTTTTTGTTGAGGATGCTTTGAATTTCGCATATCCCGCTGCATATGAGCAGGCAATCGACGAACTCGGTCTTGAACCTGTGGACCGCGCTGAAGTTGATATCGTTGATTTGGACACTGACGGCTTCGTCTTCAAGGCAGTTGTTACCGTGAAGCCGGAAGCAAAACTTGGTGCATACAAGGGCCTCAAGGCAGACAAAATCAAGGTTGAAGTTACCGCAGAGGATGTTGAGATGGAACTCAGCCATCTTCGTATGCGTGCATCCAGCTTGGTTACCGTCGAGCGTGCGGCAAAAGAAAAGGATACCGTTATCATCGACTTCGAAGGCTTTGTTGACGGTGTTGCATTTGATGGCGGCAAGGCTGAAAAGCACAGTCTCCAGCTCGGCTCCGGTCAGTTCATTCCGGGTTTTGAAGATCAGTTGATTGGCGTTGAAGCAGGCGCTGAAATCGACGTCAACGTCACTTTCCCGACCGAGTACCATTCCGAAGATTTGGCAGGCAAGCCGGCTGTCTTCAAGGTCAAGGTTCATGAAGTTAAGGAAACCGTTGAGCCGGAAATGGATGACGAATTTGCAAAAGACGTTTCCGAATTCGACACTCTTGACGAACTCAAGAAGAGCATTGAAGCAAAACTGACAGAGTCCCGTGAGCAGGCTGCAAACGAAGGCTTTGAAGCACAGCTTCTTGACCAGATCATTGAAAACATGGAAGTTGAAATTCCGGAAGTCATGATCGAGACTCAGCTTGACCGCATTGTTGATGACTTCGCAAACCGCATGATGTCTCAGGGCATCTCCATGGACAGCTATCTGCAGATGTCCGGCACCACCATGGAAGACTTCCGCAAGAACTTCCGTACCTCTGCTGAACGTCAGGTCAAGGTCATGCTGGCTCTGGAAGCTGTCATCAAGGCAGAGAACATTGAAATCACCGATAGCGATATTGATGCAGAATACACCAAGCTTGCTGAACAGTACAGCATGCCGGTTGAGCGTGTAAAGGGCTATATCCCGCGCGAGGCAATGCTGCAGGATCTCAAGACCATCAAGGCAAGCGAGTTTATCCGCAACAATTCTGAGGCAAATCTGGTTGCTCCGGGTGCTGCAAAGAAGCCCGCCGCAAAGAAGAAGACTACCGCTAAGAAGGCTGAAGAGGAAAAGGCTGACGATGCGGAAAAGAAGCCTGCAGCAAAGAAGACTACTTCCACCGCGAAGAAGACCACTACCACCAAGAAGGCTGAAGATGGTACTGCGGAGAAGAAACCTGCTGCAAAGAAGACTACTTCCACCGCAAAGAAAACCACTACCACCAAGAAGGCTGAAGATGGTACTGCGGAAAAGAAGCCTGCAGCAAAGAAAACTACCGCTAAGAAGGCAGACGCTGAATAATCAATTGTTTGTCGGAATAAAATGCAAATATTTTGTACATAATTGGTTTAGGTAAATCTTACCGGTTGTACGACATGCGAGGCTGTCCTGATTACGATTGGGGCAGCCCGTTTGGTAACATGACATCTTGAAGGAGGATATTTCCATGAGTCTTGTCCCTACTGTAATCGAGCAAACCAATCGTGGTGAGCGTGCATATGATATTTTTTCGCGCTTGCTCAATGACCGTATTATTTTTCTCTCCGATGAAGTCAATGATGTAACCGCAAGTCTTGTGGTTGCGCAGATGCTGTATCTCGAAGCGCAAGATCCTGACAAGAAGATTGACTTTTACATCAATAGTCCGGGTGGCTCCATCACCGCGGGTATGGCGATTTATGACACAATGCAGTACATCAAATGTGATGTTTCCACCATCTGCATCGGTATGGCGGCATCTATGGGCGCGTTTCTGCTTGCTGCGGGCGCACCGGGGAAACGGTATGCATTGCCGAATGCGGAAATCATGATCCATCAGCCGCTTTCCGGTATGCAGGGTCAGGCAACCGATATTAAGATTCATGCGGACAGAATTATTCGCATCAAAAAGAATCTGAACACCATGCTTTCCGACATTACCGGCAAGCCGCTCGAACAAATCGAACGCGATACCGAGCGCGATAACTTTATGTCCGCAGAAGAAGCGAGACAGTACGGTCTGATTGATGCCGTGATTGAAAAACGCTGATTGGAGAGAATATAAGATGCTGATTTGCACCAAGTGCGGAAAAGAAATATCAACCGCTGAGCAGGCATATACCGGGGCGTTGGGCGCGGTTTGTCCCGATTGCATCGAGGCTTGCAAAACCCCGGGCCGTGCGCGCCGCGAGCGTGTTGCCGTTGCAAACGGCGAGATGATGTCCGCACTCCTCAAGCCGCAGGAACTGTATGACGGCTTGGATGAGTATATTGTCGGGCAAGAATCTGCAAAAATGAAGCTTTCGGTTGCGGTTTATAACCATTATAAGCGCATTACAAGCGAACTCGCGGAAGAGGTTCCCAGCGGTGCGGAACTCGAGAAAAGCAATATTCTGATGATTGGACCGACCGGTTGCGGCAAAACCTTATTTGCCCGTACTCTTGCGAAGATGCTTCAGGTCCCGTTTGCAATCGCGGATGCAACAACTCTGACCGAGGCGGGTTATGTCGGTGAAGATGTTGAGAACATTCTTCTCCGTTTGTTGCAGGCGGCGGATTTCAATGTCGCACTCGCAGAACGCGGTATCATTTACATCGACGAAATTGATAAAATCGCGCGTAAGAGTGAAAACACATCCATTACCCGTGACGTTTCGGGTGAAGGTGTCCAGCAAGCCCTCTTGAAGATTTTGGAAGGCACAGTTGCGAATGTTCCTCCGCAGGGCGGCCGCAAGCACCCGCACCAGGAATTCATCGAGATTGACACCAAAAACATCTTGTTTATTTGCGGCGGCGCGTTTGACGGCATCGAAAAGGTTGTTCAGCGCCGAATCCGTAAAAATGAGATTGGTTTCGGAACTGATGTCAATCAGGCAAAAACACCCGATAATGATGAACTCATGCAGGAGATTCAACCGCATGACCTTTTAAAATTCGGCATCATTCCGGAGCTTGTCGGCAGACTTCCGGTTATTGCGCCGCTTAGTCCGTTGGATCGAGAGGCAATGATTAAGATTTTGACCGAGCCGAAGAATGCACTCATCAAGCAGTATTGCAAATTGCTTGAGATGGATTCGGTGGAACTGTATTTTGAAAACGAAGCGCTTTCTGTGATTGCGGATAAGGCAATCGAACGCGGCATCGGTGCACGTGGGCTGCGCGCGGTTATGGAACAGCTGATGACTCAAATCATGTTCGATCTCCCGTCTGATGAAACCACCGACACAATTATTGTGACGGCGGAATGTGTAAAAAACCATTTGGAACCGCAGAAGTTTCCCTGCTGACGCGGTTTTACACCCCTCGAAAGGAGGATAAAGAATGAGTGAATATATGCCGGTATTGGCATTGCGCGGAATGGTTGTATTCCCGAAAATGATGCTCCACTTTGACGTGGGCCGCGAACGTTCACTGCAGGCATTGCGTACTGCAATGAAAAACAACCAGAATATTTTCTTGGTCGCCCAGAAAGATATTGCGACCGATAAACCCGTCATGGACGATTTATATACTTACGGTACTGTTGTAAAAGTCTGCCAGATTCTGAAATTCCCCGGTGACAATACCCGTGTTTTGGTTGAGGGTATTTACCGTGCAAAACTCAACAATATCATGCAGACAGACCCGTATCTTCTCGGTGAAATCGAGGCGTGTGCTGCGGTGAATCCCCGAATCAGTTCTGTCAGAAAACAGGCGCTCCTGCAATCTGCACGTGATTTGTTCGGTATGTATGCGGATGTTGCCCCGAAGCTTGCCCCTGATACACTGATTAACGTATTGTCCAATGACGATTTGGGAGAACTTGCGGATTATATCGCGCAGAATATCCCGACCGATTATACCAATAAGCAGTCTGTGCTGGAAGAATTGCACCCGTTCAAACGTTTGCAGCGCGTGTGTCAGATTCTCAGCCGAGATGCGAATGTTTATGAGATTGAAAACGAACTCAATGAGCACGTGCATGAGCAGATGGATAAAAACCAGCGCGATTACTATCTGCGTGAACAAATGCGCGTAATCCAGAACGAACTTGGGGAAGAGGATGATCCTCGAGCGGAAGCCGAAGGATATCTTGCGAAAATTGCCGAGCTTGGGCTGGATGAGGAAACCTCCTCAAAACTCAAGAAAGAGGCGGAACGCCTCGCGAAAATGCAGTATACTTCGCCAGAAAGTACGGTTATCCGTAATTATCTGGATACCTGCCTTGCGCTTCCGTGGAATCACCTCACCGAGGATTGTGCGGATATTGAACGCGCAAAGAAGGTTTTGGATGCGGATCATTACGGCATGGAACGCGTAAAAGAACGTATTCTCGAAATCTTATCTGTACGTCAGTTGAAAAATGATGTAAAGGGTCAAATCCTTTGCTTTGTCGGACCGCCGGGTGTCGGTAAGACTTCAATCGGCCGCAGCATTGCGGAGGCTTTGGGACGTAATTTTGCACGTTTGTCGCTTGGCGGTGTGCGAGATGAGGCTGATATTCGAGGGCATCGTAAAACTTATATCGGTGCGATGCCGGGCCGTATCATGAATGCCATGATTCAGGCAAAGAGTAAGAATCCGGTCATCCTACTTGATGAAATCGATAAGATGAGTTCGGATTTCCGCGGTGATCCGTCCGCGGCAATGTTGGAAGTCTTGGATTCCGAGCAAAACTATGCCTTCCGCGATCATTTCTTGGAAGTGCCGTTTGATTTGTCAGAAACCCTCTTTATCACAACCGCAAACACACTCGACACCATTCCGCGTCCGATTCTTGACCGCATGGAAGTGATTGAACTTTCAAGCTACACCACCGAGGAAAAGTTCCAAATTGCAAAACGTCATTTGATTGGACGTGCAATGGAAAAATACGGTGTGACCAAAAAGATGCTTCGCATTCAGGATGCCGCAATTTATCGCATGATTGAGTGCTACACAAGAGAAGCGGGTGTCCGTACATTAGAACG
>JAZQIE010000138.1:0-1570 GCA_045540975.1 Eubacteriales bacterium | reverse complement strand
GAAACCGGTCGCACCCATCAAATCCGTGTTCACATGGCGCATCTTGGCCATCCAATCGCAGGTGACCCTGTCTACGGGGTGAAGGATAAAAGCGGGTTTGAAACACAGTGCTTACACTCCAAAACAATTGAATTTAAGCATCCCATCAACGGGGAAACGCTTTTCTTTGAAAGTGAACTCCCCGAAAAATTCTCAGAGTTTATAAAACGAATGCAATAAAGAATCACCGGTAAGGTTACCGGTGATTCTTTATTATAAATCGAGTTTCATGTCGCCGTCCTTGATTTTTCCCATGCGGCGCAGGATTACATAGAAAATATAGGAAAGAATCGCGGGGAGAATCACGTGCAGGAGAAGAACCTGTAAGAGAACGGGGAGCGTGTAGCCCATGGTGTTGAACGTGTTAATCTGCCCAACCAAACCGCTGGTGCCCATGCCTGCACCTGCAGGATTGTTTGTCATTTTAAACACCATGGTGGAAATCGGACCGAGCACAGCGGATGCGAGCGTCGGCGGAACGATAATCCAGAAGTTGCGAACAATGTTGGGTACTTGCAGCATGGATGTCCCGATGCCTTGTGCGATGAATCCGCCCATTTTGTTTTCACGGTAACTGATAATTGCAAAGCCAATCATCTGAGCGGAACAACCAACGGTTGCGGCGCCTGCCGCGAGTCCGCCGAGATTTAACATGATCGCAAGCGCGGCGCTGGAAATCGGTGCGGTAAGCACCAAGCCCATGATAACCGAAACCGCAATGCCCATAAAGAACGGCTGAAGCTCGGTCGCACGCATAATGACAACGCCAAGCCCCGTCATCAACCAATCCACCGCGGGCCCGACGGTTTTTGCTGCCGCCAGACCAATCAACAGAGTAACGGCAGGTGTGACAATGATATCGACTTTTGTTTCCTTGGAAACCGCCTTGCCGAATTCACAGCCGATTGCGGATGCGACAAATGCACCTGCAGGACCTCCCAAGGTAGCACCCAGCATACCTGTGATAACCCCGGAATAACAAACCAGCGGGGGAGCTTTTAAGCCAAAGGAAACCGCAACACCGATGCCTGCACCCATCAAATCCTTTGCGGTATTGCCGAGTTCGACCAGTGCATCAAAAATTACATGCTGACCGAACAGGAGGGTCAACTGATCACCGAGTGTTTGGATAATCAATCCGATAATGAGTGTGGAGAACAAACCGACCGCCATTGCGCTGAGACCGTCAATGAAATAACGCTTTACGGAAAAGACAATGTCTTTCCGTGCAAGAAACTGCTTAAATTTCATCATTTGAATCCCTCCGAGAGCGATATTTGTTAATTTGATATTATAGTACAAAAATTTTATTTGTCAATAGATTGGAAAAACCTCGCAAAAACTTGACTTTTCTTTCAAATATAGTAAGATAACACTGACGATTAAAATTGGAAAAATCGGAGGACGTCAATATGAGCGGAAAGCAATGGGAAGAACGCTTCAGTTGGTTTTGGTACAATGCCGATGAGGTGTTCCACAAAACACAGGAAGAACTTGAAGAAAAGGCGAAAGCCTTTGCAGATGCAGGGAT
>JAZQIE010000137.1:0-11255 GCA_045540975.1 Eubacteriales bacterium | reverse complement strand
GGTGTATGCAATTGCGGTGAATTCTGCGGTGACAGTGACATCTTCAGCCAGCATCTTGAAGGTGTTGCCGGTAATCGCGGTGCCATTGACATAAACTGCAGACAAACGATAGCCGGTTGCCGGGATTGCGGTAATGGTGACGGTCTCACCAACAATCGCGGTTGCCTTATCAGCACTCAAAGTACCGTTTGTCGGAGCAACGGTAGAAACATTGTAATCAATCGCGGTAAAGGTTGCGGTAACCACAACGGTTCTCGCCGGCATCTCGAAGGTGTTTCCGGTAATCGGATTGTCGTTGACAAGAATCTCATCGAGAACATAACCTGCTGCCGGAGTTGCGGTAACGGTGATGGTTTCACCTTCAACTGCGGAATACTTATTCACAACCACAGTACCGTTGTTAACGGTGCCGACATTGATGCTATAGGTATTCGGAGCGAGTTTGCTGAATACCGCGCCAACAGTGACGTTTTCAGCCGGCATCTTAAAGGTGTTAGTGTAGTATGCTACACCGTTGACAGTGATAAAGTCGAGTTTGTAGTTATCGTTCGGAGTTGCGGTAACGGTAACGGTTTCACCGATGTTTGCGGTTGTCTTATCGGCGGTCAAAGTACCGTTTGCCGGAGTTTCAACCGTAATGGTGTAATCAATTGCGGTGAATTCCGCGGTAACAGTGACGATTTCAGCCGGCATTTCGAAGGTGTTGCCGGTAATAGCGGTACCGTTTACCTTGATAGCGGAAAGTTCATAACCTGCATCCGGAGTTGCGGTAACAGTAACTTCGGTGCCGATGGTTGCGCTGGTCTTATTGACACTCAAATTACCGTTTGCCGGAGCAGCAACATTGATTGCATAGCTGAGTGCATAGAACTCAGCGGTAACTTCTGCATCAGCCGCACCCATCACGAAGGTGTTACCGGAAATCGCTCTTCCGTTGACCTTGATGACAGACAGCTCATAGCCTGCATCTGCGGTTGCGGTAACAGTAATGGTATCACCGATGTTTGCGGTACTTGCGCTGACACCGAGGGTACCGTTTACCGGGGTTACAGTGGTAACCGCATAATCAATCGCGGTGAAGGTGACAGAAACGGTGACATCCTTTGCCGGCATTTCGAAGGTGTTGCCGCTGATTGCGAGCCCATCGACAGAAACAGCGCCAAGCTGGTAGCCCGCATCCGGATTGACAGTTACGGTAACAGTGTCACCGTATGCCGCAACAGTCTTGTTCACACGGAAGGAACCGTTGGTTGCGGAATCGGAAGAAACAGTGTAATATGCTTTTTCGAATTCAGCGGTAACGGTGACATCTTCAGCCGGCATGGTGAACTTGCCGCTCTGTGCGATGGTCTTGCCGTTTACCTTAATTGCAACCAGATTGTATCCGGTTGCCGGGGTTGCGGTAATGGTAACGGTTTCACCCGCGTTTGCGGAGGTCTTATCAGATGCCAAAGAACCGTTGGTTACCGCACCGAGAGTGATGCTGTAAGACGCTGCAGCCTTTTCGGTGAAGGTTGCGGTAACAATGACATCTTCAGCCGGCATTTCAAAGGTGTTGCCGGTAATTTTAGTGCCGTTGACGAAAATCGCATCGAGCTCATAACCGAAGTTCGGGGTTGCAACAACAGTGATGGTTTCGCCTGCTGCAGCAGAGTTCTTGCTGACTGCGACCGAGCCGTTTACAACAGAACCAATGCTGATGCTATAGGTGTTCGGTGCAAGTGCGGCAAACTCAGCGGTGACAGTAACATCTTCAGCCGGCATCACAAAGGTGTTGCCAACAAGAATTGTGCCTTCGACCTTAACTGCAACAAGTTCATAGCCGGAATTCGGAGTTGCGGTAACGGTGATGACATCACCGACATTTGCAACGGTCTTGTCTACAGACAAGGTACCGTTTGTCGGAGTCACAACATTGACGTTGTAGTCAATTGCCTTAAAGGTTGCGGAAACGATCATGTTGGTCGGCAGTGCAACGAAAGTGGCACCTGAGATTTCGTCGCCGTTCACATAGATCTTGTCGAGTTCATAACCCAAATCCGGAGTTGCGGTAACGGTGACAACATCACCTGCAGCTACCATTGCGGGGCTAACCGCGATGGAGCCGTGCTCACAAGCGGACGCGCTGACCGAGTAGTACTTAGTGGTCGGGGTGGACGGACCGCTCGGGCCACCACCGGTACCAATGGTGCTGGAACCCTTTTCAGGGAAGATGGTAGTGGTGTAATCCTTCAGGTTTGCCTTCAAAGCTGCCACGGTGTCGGTGTAGACAGTGGTAATCTCATTCGGAGAATAAACAACCAAACCCTTTGCAACGGTAGACTTGTTGATATTCAAGGTGAGGTCGTACTGATCACGAACAAGAAGACGACCCTTAATCTTAACACCATTCAAAGTCAAGGTGGTAACATTTGCACCAACAATCAAATCGCCGTCAATGGTGATGTTGGACAGTGCAAGACCGTTTTCAGCAATCATGACATTTCCGGAGAGAGATGCAATGTTTCCGGATTTTGCGAAGGTCTTGATGATATTGAACATGACCTGAGCAAACTCAGCGCGGGTCAGCGGTGCATTCGGCTTCAAGGAACCGTTGGAACCCTGAATGTAGCCGGCCGCAGCCATTGCGTTCAAATCAGCAGATGCCCATGCAGGAATATCATCAGCATCGCTAAATGCTGCCAACGCCGAGTGATCCGGAGCATCCAGCTTCAATGCACGTGCGATTGCGGTAAACGCCTGTGCACGGGTAACGTCGCCATTCGGAGTGAAGGTGCTGCTTCCGGTACCCTTGAAGGTTTCAAATGCAACTGCTTTGGAAACCTCGGTGTAGAACCAGTCGGAAGTCGAGACATCCTCAAAGTCGATGGATGCTTCTTTCCATGCTTTGAAAGCACGGTTGAGCACCGTTGCCATTTCGGCACGGGTCATTTTCTTTGACGGAGCAATCGTTCCGTCCGCATAACCTTTGAGAAGACCGTTGTCCACAGCAAAGGTCATTGCCTCAGCAGACCAATCATTCGGGAAATCCGAAAAATCGGAGGTCGAGACCGCGCCGGCAAAGGTGCTAAACAGGAGCAGCATTGCCAACACCAAGGATGTGATGCGCATAGTTTTTTTCATGTTACTACCATTCCTTTCGCTTTCTTCTTAGAGATAACGATTTACATAGTATGCTTTTTTAAGGCTTTTTTCACGCTCGTAGGTGCTTTTGATAGTATCAGCCAATGTTGTGGGCTGACCACTATCACTCAAGAGTTTGCGAACCTTCGCAACAATTGCGGAGATTTCGCCGTCGCACTGCGCTTCCAGTGCGGTCATCTCGCCGACGTATGACTTGCCGATTGCGATCTTTCGGTCATAAGTTTGCTCTTCCTTCGGAAGTTTTGCAATCTCAGCGCGAGCTTTTCCTTCAATTGCACCGAGTTTCGCAACGAATTCCGCTTGAAGAACATAAACGCGAGCAACCAGTCTGGCAATCTCCTCGTTTGCAGCCTCAACAGAGGTCTTTGGTTTTGTCCCCTGTGGATTCTCAGGCTTGCCTTGGTTTTGATTCGACGGTTGGTCCTTGCCTCCGTTCGGTACAGTTCCGACCGTCGGGCGGGTCAAGATCTCAATGACCTCCTCTTCGGTCAACTCTCCGGAAACAAGTTTCTCTTTGGTTTCATCATCCAAAGGCTGAACCTGAAGTTCCGGATACAAATCAAGCGTTTCCTGAATCTGTTGTTCATTTTCAACCATTTCCGCTTCGAGGTCTTCCTGCTCGTAACGGATTGAATGAATCAGCGCGGTGATATTGTTCCACTGCCAGAGCACCAGACAGGCAACGGCAACCACCAAAACCAACAAAACAATCAGCAATATTCTCTTTTTCTTGCTCATTTATCCTCCTCCTCTCGGGAGTAAACGGAATCTACCGCAAAAGTTCATTCGCCTTTTGCCGAATTCCGGGAATCTCTTCCTTTAATAATTTACATGCACGTCCAAATGCGCGGTAATGCTTTCCGTCCGAACCGTGCACATCACTGCCAAGCAAATGCGCACATCCGGAGCGGAATAACTTCACGTACTTCTTCCGTTTGAAGAAAGAAGCAAATGCTTCCGCGTTGATTTGAATGAGAAGGTCCATATCCAAGAGTTCTCTTTGAACATTGTCCGGATAACGGTCCAAATGTGCAATGATCGGCTTTAAGCCGCGATTGGCTTCAATCTTATAAATCGTATCATAGATCCAGGATGCGCCGCTGCTGTTCGGAAGTTCCAAAAGGATGTATCGCGTATTTTCAATACACAGTGCCTCCAAACGCGGCATTTCCGGAAGGTCCGATGCCAGCGTTACTTCCGCCGCCTTCACAAGCCGAATTCCTGTAGTATTCGCATCAGAGAGCTGCTTGTAGGTAATATCTCGACGAAGCAAAAACTCTTCAACGGTATCGCGTTGGAAATAAAAGTGCGGCGTTGCGACAATCGTATCGATTCCAACTTCTTTTGCCTGCTTGAGTTGTTGAACAGAAGTCTCCAAGCGTCGGCTGCCGTGGTCCGCTTTTGGGAGAACGTGCGCATGAAAGTCTATCATTTTCCGGATCCTTTCCGATCAGGCGAAGATTCTCCGTAATAACCGTACTGATAATCTCTCTTGTATGCGCCGCGCTGATAACCGTACTTGTTGGAGTAACGGTCCGCGCTGATGTTATTGAGTACAAAACCCAACACATTGACACCTGCCTGCTCCAAAGCAAGCACAGCGCTCTTTAAGCTCTCCTTGTTGGTCTCACCCGATTTGACAACCACAACGGTGCCTGCCAAATTCTGACTGACAACCGCAGCATCGGTAACCAGGTTAATCGGCGGAGTGTCGATAAAGATATACTCAAACCCATACTTCTCCGACAAATCGCGAATCAACTGCTGCATACTCTGAGAGGAAAGCAGTTCGGCCGGATTTGGCGGAATGGTGCCTGCAGGCATCAGGAACAGGTTTTCATACTGGGTTTTGTAGATTGCCTCTTCGGGTTTTGCAAAGCCACCAAGGACATCCGAAACACCGGGAGTTGCCGATGTTGAAAACATACGGTGCATACGCGGCTTTCTCAAGTCCGCATCAATTACCATGGTCTTTGCTCCGACCTGCGCAAACGAAAGCGCAAGGTTTGCACAAGTGGTTGTTTTTCCCTCACCCGGGAAAGAGGAAGTAACGGAAACGCACTTTTGATCATGCTCTGCGAACATAAACATCAGGTTGGTACGTGCCGCCTTGTATGCTTCTTTGACCGCAAACGGAGTGCTTTCATTGAGCAGGGCGACAGTACGTCTCGATGTTTCAAGATTCTTTTTTGAAACTCTCTTTTTCAACTTAAACTTTCTCCTTTGCGTTTAACTCCAAATTGCTGATTTCCGGAATTGCGCCGATAACAGCAATGGTAAAGGTCTCGGTCAAATCCTGCTCATCTTTAATCTGAACTTTCAACAGATCGGAAAGCAACACAATGACCAGAGAAAGTGCCAAACCAATCAGAGCGCCCAAAAGCAGGTTCATCGTCATGTCCGGAGAGGACTGCTGAGTCGGAAGCGATGCATGGTCGATTACCTCAACAGCACCGGCTTTGACAACTCGCATCAACTCACTCGGAGCGGAAAGCAAAACCGCTTCCGCAATATTTTGTGCCATCAACGGATCTTCGTGCTGAACGTTGATGCGCAAAACCTCGGTCTCCTTTTCGGATGCCGCCGAGAACATCCCGCGGATGTCAGAACCCTTATAGCCGTTTCCGACTCGCGCGGCAACACGGTCCATCACCAAATCACTTTCCATGACAACGATGTAGGTGTCAACCAGCTTAATCGATGCACTCAAATCAACCATGTTGATACCGACATCAATCTGACGGTTTTCAACGTTCTGAACATAGAGTGTTGCTGTCGATGTGTACTTGGGGGTAATCAAAAATTTGGTCGCAAGAAACGCAAGAAAAACCGCCGCAATCGTTGCAATTACGATCAGCCAAATGCGCTCACGGATAACTTGCGTGACCTTACGCAAACTAAATTCCATGACATTCCATCCTTTATCTGCACACGGGGTACGCCGCCGCATGGTTGATTCTGTTTTTGACAGACGGCAAACCGCCTGGAATACCGTACTTTTTCAAAAGAATCACACAATCTCCGCTTTTTGAGGAGAGTGTTTTTCTATCGAAGCACACAAAAACTAATACTAATATAATAACAGATAAAATCAAGTTTGTAAACACCGCAGACACAGAAATTTAAAATTTCTCGCGTTGTTTGTTTAAATTTGGAAAAAGGAGGAAATCCCCCAAAAGCAGATAGCAGCGTTGTGCCGGATTTTTTCTGCGGCACAACGCTGTTTCTTCTTAATCGAGCAATTCAATCCAGCCGTAGGTATCTTCGATTTTACCCCACTGAATTCCGGTAAGAGTGTCATACAGAGACTGAGTGACCTCACCGATTTCTCCGTTATTTACGCTGAACACTTTATCTTTATAGCGAAGCTCACCAATCGGAGAAACAACAGCCGCAGTACCGCAGCCCCATGCCTCTTCCAAGGTGCCGTTTTCCATCGCAGCTTCCAGTTCATCGATGCTGAGAAGTCTTTCGGAAACGGTGTATCCCGCTTTCTTCAAAACCTCGATGCAGGACATACGGGTAATGCCCGGCAAAATGGAGCCGGTCAGCGCAGGTGTGACGATTTCGCCGTTGATTTTAAACATCACGTTCATCGCGCCGACTTCCTCGATATACTTTCTTTCCACACCGTCAAGCCAAAGCACCTGGGAATATCCGCTGCGCTCCGCTTTTTCACCCGCACGGTTGCTTGCCGCATAGTTGCCGCCGCACTTTGCATAACCGGTACCGCCGCGTACCGCACGGACATCATCCGCTTCAATCATGATCTTGACCGGGTTGATACCTTCTTTATAATAACTGCCAACCGGAGATGCGATAATCATGAAGGTTGCCTTATGTACCGCATGGACACCCAGAGTCTCGTCATTACCGAACATAAACGGACGGAGATAGAGCGAGGTTCCCGGAGAAGACGGGGTCCAATCCTGCTCGTGCTTAACGAAGGTTTTGAGGACATGCATCGCAAGGTCCTCATCGATCTGCGGCAGGCACAAGCGCTCTGCGGAGCGGTTCATTCTGCGGATGTTTTCAATCGGACGGAACATTTGAACGGTGCCGTCCGCACGGCGATATGCCTTCAGGCCCTCAAAGATTTCGGAGCCGTAGTGAAGAACGGTGGATGCCGGATGAAGCTCTACATTTGCAAACGGAACAATTCGTGCATTGTCCCAGCCCTTGCCCGCCTCATAGTCCATGATGAACATATGGTCGGTAAAATACTGACCGAAGCCCAAACCGCTTTCGTCCGGTTTTTGCTTCAATGTGCTTGCTTTGGTCACAGAAATTTGTAACATGAGAATCCCTCCAAAAAATTTATCACACCGAAACTGTGTTTCGGTACAAGTCTATTTATTATTATACCACAAAATCATTTCTCTGCAAGCACAGATTCTCATTTTCAATCTTTTTGACGATACTTTTCAGAATTTGTTCTGTACTTGCAGAGTTTTTGTATCAATGTTATAATAAACACAGGAGGTGATCCGATATGTCAAAGCGCATATTCGCTTTACTGTTGGTTATTGTCTTTATATTGCCGATATTCCCCCATTCAAACGCAAGCGGAGAAACCTATGTCGCAGTCAACAATTCTCTGCTTCCCATCACCGATGCAATGCCAATCAAATCCGACGGAATCTGGTATGTGGACTACCGCTGCTTCACCGATAGCGAACTCAGTATCAACGGCTCTTACAATCCAGACTCCCAAACCCTCGCGCTTTACAACTGGGATTATACGTTGGCGTTCGATTTGGTGGCGGGAACCGCAACCAATACCACCACAGACAACACGTACAAGCAATGGGCCTTCCCTTCCAACGGCACAATTTATGTCCCCGCACGGTTTGTGGCAACCCAATTCGGAATGACCTATTCCTACATCCAAAGCGTCAATGTCCTGCGCATCAAAACCACAAGCACTTTGCAAGACAGTATGTTCGCATATATCGCAAGAGATGAAATTCCGAATCTGATTGACCGCTACAATGCGTCTAAGCCTCAAACACCCGAAACCAAGCCCTCCTCCCCGTCAAACACCGAGGATGAAGACGAGAAGGAAACGAAAACCGCATATCTTACATTTGACGTTGGAAGCGAGACAGATTGTGCGAAAATCTTATCCGCATTGCGGCGTGCAAACGCAAAAGCAACCTTCTTTATTTTCGGATCTGCCATTTCCGCACAAGATGATGCAATTCGCGAAATTGCTACCGCAGGACATACACTCGGAATCACCGCATTTGCAGGCGCTGCCGAGTTTTTGAAATCTTCCGAATCGATGAAAACCGACCTTTCCGCGACCAACGATTTACTGTTCCAAGTATGTTACACAAAATCGCGTCTCGTTCGTATCCCGGGCGGCAGTTCGAATTTATCCGATGAGCAGGCAAATGCATTGACCGCTTCCGGCTACCGCTATTGGGACAGCGACCTCAACGCATCTTCGATGTCCATGCGGCGATTCCGCACCGCGCTTGATTCCAAGGGCGATACTGTGGTAATTCATTTTGATGCATCGAAAAACAGCGTGCAAAACCTTGCATCGATTCTCTCTCACTTAAAAGAGAATCATTATATCATTACCCCCATCTCGTTGCTCACCACTCCGCGAAACGCAAGAAACGATATTAGATAAGCAAAAAAACACCGTGAAATTCACGGTGTTTTTTGTTTGTTTCTTAATCGTGGCAACAACCGCAATCGCAGCAATCGTCGTCATCGTCACCGAACTCCAAAACTTCGTTGCAGTTCGGGCAGTTGATTTCGCCGACCTCGAGCAATGACTCGTCAATCGAAATGTGATCGCCGCAGGTCGGGCAAACAACTTCGTAGCCGTAGCAATCATCGTCACAGCAATCGCAGAAATCATCATCGCCGCAATCACAGCAATCATCGTCATCAAAATCAGTGTCCATGCCGATTTCCTGCTCAATCGCAATCAGCTCTTCCGCAATCTCATCGAGTTCACCGTCAACGGATTCAGCATTTTCTTCCAACTCACGGATAGAAACCGCCATTTCATCAACAAGATCCAGAAGTGCGAGCATCAACTTGTTCTCGTTCTTTTCCCAATCAAGATCCAGCCCATCGGCCAAACCTCTGAGATATGCAGCCTGTTCGGTCAAGCTCATCGTCAACTTCCTTTCTTAGTCCTTGGAACGTTCGAGATATTCACCGGTTCTGGTGTCAATCTTGATTCTGTCACCGATGTTGATGAAGATCGGAACGCGGACTTCCGCACCGGTTTCCAAAGTAGCCGGCTTAGTGACGTTGGTTGCGGTATCACCCTTGACGCCCGGTTCGGTTGCGGTGACTTCCAAATCAACAAAGTTGGGCGGCTCAACGCCGAAAACATTGCCCTTATAGGACAAAACCTTAACGGTCATGTTTTCCTTCACGAAACGGAAGCCGTCGCCAAGCTTGTCCGCATTGAGCGGAAGCTGCTCATAGCTTTCACAATCCATGAAGTAATAGAGTTCGCCATCACTGTAAAGATATTCCATCTCTTTGCGCTCGACATATGCCGGCGGGAACTTATCGGTCGGGCTGAAGGTACGTTCAACCACAGCACCGGTGATGACGTTTTTCAGTTTGGTACGGACGAACGCTGCGCCCTTACCCGGTTTTACATGCTGAAATTCGACGATCTGGAGAACCTGACCGTCCATATCAAAAGTAATGCCGTTACGAAATTCGCCTGCTGAAATCATAGGTATTCCTCCATCTAAAAATCACTTTCTTCTATTTTACTCGCTTTTTGCCTGTTTGGCAAGTAAAATTTGCATTTTTCGGGAAAACTATCTCACAAGAAGGGCTTCCAATTCCCTGCGCGCTCTGTCAAAGCCGTCCAAAGCAGCGCAAATCGGGGTCGGAGAGCGCAAATCCACACCTGCTTTTTTGAGCAGGTCAAGCGGGTATTTCGAACTCCCGCTCGACAAAAATTCCAGATAGCGTTTTACTGCGGGCTCGCCCTCGGTTAAAATCCCTTCACACAGCGCCTGTGCCGCAGAATACCCCGTCGCATACTGATAGACATAAAAATCCGAATAGAAGTGCGGAATCCGCGCCCATTCTGCCGCAATCTCCTTGTCCACCACACAAACATCCGCAAAATACTTTTGGTTGAGTGTTTCATAATACTCCATCAACCATTCCGCGGTCAGTGCCTCACCCATCTCATAACGAACATGGATCTCGCGTTCAAACTCAGCAAACATGGTTTGGCGGTAAAGTGTGGTGCGGCAGCCTTCCAGTTTGTGATTGAGCAGATATGCGCGCATTTCCGAATCCTGTTCAACCTTCAAAAGATGCTGCATCAGAAGTGCCTCATTGACCGTGCTTGCCACTTCCGCCACAAATATCTTATAGTTTTTATATACGCTCGGCTGTGTGTTGTTGGTGTAGAACGAGTGCATCGCATGACCCATCTCATGTGCCAAAGTAAAGACATCATCCAATGTGCCGTGGAAGTTAAGCAGAACAAACGGATGCTCACTGTTGCTGCCCCAGGAATATGCTCCGGGTGTTTTTCCGTCATTTTCCATCACATCAATCCAGTCGCTCTCAAAAGCACGCTTGATATCCGCTTGATACTGTCTCCCCAGCGGTGCAACGGAGTCATACACCAAATCACACGCTTCTTCAAACGTATAGGTACGATTCACCTCACATACAAGCGGTGTATAGAGGTCATACATATGGAGTTCTTCCACTCCGAGAATCTTCCTGCGCAGGCTCAGATACGCGGTGAGTTTCGGAATGTTTTCATCTACCGTGGCAATCAGATTATCATACACAGCCACATCAATCGCATCGCTTCCGAGCGCCATCTCACGCGCCGAATTGTAACCGCGCACTTTTGCATAGAAGCAATTCTTCTTGACGTTTGCACTCAACGTTGCGCCCAGCATATTCCGATGTGCTAAATACGGGCGGTACATTGTAGCGAATGCATTTTTTCGAACTTCGCGATTTGCATCCTCTAAAAACACACTGTAATTGCCGTGTGTCAGTTGAATCATGTTTCCGTCCGCATCCGCGATTTGCTCAAACTGAATGTCCGCATTGTTGAACATATCAAAAACATCACCGCCCGCGTCGGTCAC
>JAZQIE010000136.1:0-12861 GCA_045540975.1 Eubacteriales bacterium | reverse complement strand
CCGTAACATTCAACAAACAGCGCGCCTATGTCTGGCTGCAACTCAAATAGCAAAAAAAAGACTCAGGTCATATGACCTGAGTCTTTTTTTTGCTATTTGAGTTGCAGCCAGACATAGGCGCGCTGTTTGTTGAATGTTACGGTAAGTGTGCCGTCTTTCAAAGAAAGATTCGGACTGTCATTGGAAGCCAAAACCTCGAAAGAGGCTTTGGGGATTTGCAACGAAATCGTGTCTTTCTCGCAAACCTCACGGAATAAAACAAGATGGGTGGCACTTTCGCCTTCGCAACGGAATCCGCAGAGAGATGCACCGCACGGCTCATCCCCAATCGGAGAAACATCGGATTTCGAAAGTTCACCGCGCCATTCTTTCCATTTTGCAACCAACGGTTTTAACTTTAAGCGGTCAGGCTCGCTTAAAAACTGTGTTTCCATCCAAAAGAGCGGATTTGCAACCATGACCGCGGCAAACAGATAATCAATCTCATAGAGTGCGGGGCGCAGCAGGTCGCCCTCTGTGTAGGACTCGGTATAAATCCCGGGATTCATCAGTTCAAACTGAAGCTTTGTTGACGGGAGGTACTTGGAGAGTCGCCAAAGGTTGCGCAGTGTTTTGTGGGGGTAATAATTACCCCAAGTGGTTTTGGTGTATCGGTTTTCAATAAACAGGGTGCCGTAAGGAGCAGAATTCAAATACCCCAAGCGCTTGTCTGCGGTGACATCCAGTTCAACGGTTGCACCCTCGCCAAAAGCGAGCACACGCTCAATGAATGCGCGCATTTTATCGGCACGTGCTTTGTCCCAAAGCTGGAGGAAATCCAACTTGAAATAGCGGATGTTCCATTCATCGTACGCCTTTTTGAGGACCGCAAGGTCTTGCTCAAAGCGGTCAAACGGACCGTGGGATTGCGGTGCAAACCAAAGCCCCAGTTTCACGCCCTTTTCGGCGGCATATGCGGAAACCTGCTCCATGCCTTGCGGAAATGCTTCCTCGTTCAACTGCCAGAATTCATCACTGAACAGATGTGAGCCATTCTCGGTTGTGGGCGGCGGAGTTTTGCCGCACTGCCAGCCGTCATCGATTTGGACCACATCCACACCAAGCTCGTGCGCGGAATCAATTTCCTTCATGAGGAAGTCTGCGCGAACGCGGTCTCTGCTGCGGAAGTCCGCCCAAGTGTTTGACATTGTGTGCAGACCCTCGGTCTCATAGACCGTCTTATACCAATCGCGGCAGAATTTCTCCGCGTTGTCTCTTGTGGTTGTCCCGTGGATAATCGGGTATCCGTCGGCTTTGATTTTGATGACGCCGTTTGTAATCGCAAAGGTGGACTCGACACAGTCGGGCGCTTGAACAATAAAAACCTCGCACACGCGGGACACTGGGTCGTGTAAAAAGAAAATGCGGCCTTTGGTTTCCGCTATCGTTTTGTTGAAGACATAGTCGTTGCTCTCACGGACCGGATTATCGTGAATGTCGCTGAATGCCTGAAGCCAAACCGCGGTAAGAATTGCGGTCTCGAGTTCAAACGATACGGTCGGTTCATATACGGTTTGGTTTATAATGGTTTTAAAATCCATGGTGTTCCTCCAAAAGAAATAGCGGCATCCGCAGTTGTGGATGCCGCCTGCTCATTGTTTAGCGGTTGTCGTAGACGATTTTGCCGTCGACCATGGTGAGGACAACGTTGTAGTTTTCGTCAAGCGCGGTGAGATGTGCGCGGTAGCCGCGGTCAAGCGCGCCGATTTCGTGTTCAAGTCCGAGCGCGGTTGCGGGGTTGATGGTGAGCATCTTGGCTGCGGTCTCGACCGGAATATCCAAGGTCTCGACCACATTCTGCAACGCACGGTTGGAGCGCAGAGCGGAGCCTGCCAGCGCGCCTTCCTTGGTGCGTGCAATACCGTCTTTTACGATGCATTCCAGGTCGGAGAGGACGTACTCGCCGTCCGGCATACCTGTCGGCTCAACCGAGTCGGTGATGAGGATGACCTTATCGGAGTTCTTGCAGCGAAGAACAATCTTGACTGCTTCGGGGCAAACATGAATAAAGTCGCAGATGATTTCGCAATATGCATCGTCACGGACAAGACCCATGCCCAAAAGACCCACATTACGGTGATTGAGACCTGCCATTGCGTTATAGGTGTGGACCAAAATGTTTGCGCCCGCATCCATACCGAGGCGAGCCTCGTCCATAGTAGCCGCGGTGTGACCCAGAGAAACCTTGACCCCGTTTTTCACAAGGTATTCAATCATGTCGATTGCGCCGGGAAGCTCGGGTGCAACGGTCAAAACGCGGAGATTTCCGCGACCTGCTTCAATCAGACGCTTTGCCTCGTCCACACTCGGGGTGCGGAGAAGCGGCTCGGCATGTGCACCGCGGAATTTTGCGCACAGATACGGACCTTCCGCATAGATGCCGCCGATGGAAGCACCCGAAGTGCCTGCCTCGATGCGGTCACTCACGGTGCCGAACTGATGCTCAAGGAGTGCGAGCGGTGCGGTCGCAGTGGTGACCAGGAAGGTGGAAACACCGCAGGATGCATAGTGGTTGGAGAGTTTATCCAGTTCGTCAAACGAAGCCTTCAAACTATCGTAACCCATTGCACCGTGGGTGTGCATATCGATAAAGCCGGGGAATACGCGGTAAGCACTCAAATCCAAATCCGCGGTACCGTTTTCATGGGTGATACCGTCGAAACGGCCGTCACACACCTTCAGGATACCGTCGGTCAGAGTTGCACCGCGGTTATAAGCGCGTTTGAATTTAATATTCATAGGATCATCCTCCTTCTGTTTCATAAGATAATGATATACCGAAAGCCGCGCTTTTGCAAGTTTTTTTCGTATTGTTTCAAAAAGATTCGGAATAATATAGATTTGTTGAAATTTATGTGATATAATAGGAGAAACCGTGATGATAAATGTACGGGAATTGTCCAAAACATATACGGGCGGAGAGCAGAGTGTCCGCGCTCTCTCTCGTGTCAGTTTTTCGGTTCCGAAAGGCGAATTTGTTGCCATTGTGGGAAAATCCGGCTCGGGAAAAAGCACACTCATGAATCTCTTGGGATGTCTGGATACGCCGAGCGGCGGAGAGTATGTGCTGGACGGAGTCCGTGTAAGCGGATTGAGTCTTTCGAAGCTGTGCGATGTGCGAAGCAGAAAAATCGGCTTTGTCTTTCAGGGCTTTCATTTGCTTTCCCGTCTCACCGCGCTTGAAAATGTCATGCTTCCGCTTCGGTTTGCGGGTGTTCCGCGCAGTGAGCAGCAGCGCCGTGCCGAAGAGGTGTTAGACTCGGTCGGACTTTCACACCGTATGCGGCACAGACCGTTTCAAATGTCGGGCGGTCAGCAGCAGCGTGTGGCGATTGCGCGCGCAATCGTGATGCGCCCGCCGCTTCTTTTGGCGGATGAGCCGACAGGGAATTTAGACCCGACAAGCGGAAAGGAAATCCTGCATCTGTTGAAAGAACAACATGCAAACGGGGCAACCGTGCTTGTCATCACACACGATATGGAAATTGCGGCACATGCAGAGCGTGTGCTCAAAATAGAAAACGGAACAATTTATCAGATGGGGTGAGATTATGGATCGCAGAGATAAATTTAATTATTACCTGGACATTGCAGACACGGTGAGTGAACGCGGCACTTGTCTGCGCCGCCGCTTCGGTGCGGTTATCGTGCGAAACGATTCCATTGTATCCACAGGCTATGTGGGTGCGCCGCGCGGCCGTGAGAATTGCTGTGACCTTGGCGAGTGCAAGCGCGAGGCGTTGAATATCCCGCGCGGTCAGCGTTATGAGCTCTGCCGCAGTGTCCATGCGGAGGCAAACGCGATCATTGCGGCATCGCGCAATGAGATGATCGGTGCAACCTTGTATTTGGTCGGCCGTGAAGTATCCACCGGTGAGCTGGTGGAAAATGCGGCACCGTGTTCCATGTGCAAGCGGCTCATCATCAATGCGGGCATTGCCCGTGTGGTCATCCGCGAAACCGAGGATACATACAAAATCATTCTTGTGGATGATTGGGTGAGAAACGACGAATCGTTGGTCGGTGAGTTCGGATATTAAGGAGGAATCACTGTGGGAAAGTTTTTTAAGGGATTATTTCTGGTTTTGACCACTTTGACCGGTGCTCTTGTTGTAAGCGGTCTGTTCCTGGAGCGTTGCAAAAAGGCGGTCGAACTTAAGCCGCAGCCCAAAGCGGCTGCGCAGAAAAAACCGTGTGAAGAGGCTGTCTGCGCGGTTGACCAGTGCATGCCGTTTTAGATGAGCATGTTTGATTTGAGCGGAAAAGTCGCAATCGTAACCGGTCTGTCCCGCGGCTTGGGGCAGGGGATTGCGCTCGCACTTGCGGAAGCGGGTGCGGATATTTTCGGGGTGTCCACCAAAGGCGCGCCCGAAACAAAAAAGAAAATCACAGCCCTTGGGCGTCGGTATGCTGAAATTTGCGCGGATTTGTCCGACCCGTCTGTCCCCGAACAGATTGCACAAACGTGTGTTTCCGTGTTCGGGCGTGTGGATATCTTGGTCAACAATGCAGGCGCAATCCGTCGCGCGCCCGCCTATGAAATGAGCGAGTGCGATTGGGACCGTGTGGTGGATGTGAATCTCAAAAGCGTGTTTTTCCTCGCGCAAGCCGTTGCAAAACGGATGCGTGAAAACGGCGGCGGGAAAATCATCAACCTTGCCAGTATGCTCTCCTATCAAGGCGGCATCAATGTGGCAGGGTATACCGCAAGTAAGGGCGGGGTCAAGAGTTTGACCATGCTTCTTGCAAACGAATGGGCAAAAGACGGGATTTCGGTCAATGCAATCGCGCCCGGATACATGGCAACCGATATGACAGAAGCAATTCAAAATGACCCGAACCGCAATGCGGATATTCTGGCGCGTATCCCGAAAGGGCGCTGGGGAACGCCGCAGGACCTTGGCGGCGCGGCAGTCTTTTTGGCAAGTCGCGCAAGCGACTATGTCACCGGCATTACCATCCCGGTGGATGGCGGCTGGCTCGCAAGATAAAGAACAGCACTGCAAAACATTGCAGTGCTGTTTTCTTATATCAGTTTTCGTTTTAGCCAGTTTCCGCGCCTGAAATGGAACGCGTTGAAAACAGAACGGCAGGACCAATCTGCCCACATCCCAATCCAAACACCGAGAAGTCCCATCTGCATCCATGCGCCGAGGACATAACTTAAGCCGACACGGAAGGTGAACATGGAGGCGATTGCCAAAACCATGGAGTAACGGGTCTCACCGGATGCGCGAAACGCGTTGACGGGTACAAACGACCATGCATACACCGAGAATACCGTGCAGAGAACGCCGACCGCGGTGTAATACACAGACGCGGCTTTTGCCTCGTCCGAAAACGAGAAGAGTCCGACCAGTTGGTTGCGAAAGAGGAAGATGCCGCCAAACAGAATCAGCACCATGCCGTAGGCAAACCAAGTGAGTTTTTTTGTATACTGCTTTGCCTGTTCGGTTTCGCCTGCGCCCATACACTGCCCCACAACCGTGAGAAGCACGGTGCCGATTGCACCGACAGTATTCCACCCAACCGAACAAATCGTGTACGAAACCGAATAAGCCGCGGTTGCAATCGTGCCGAAGGACGCGATGAGGCTTGAGACCAAAACCTTACCCACCTGAAACAGACCGCTTTCCACACCGTTTGCCGAGCCGATGAGCATGATACGGCGCATAATCCCCCAATCAAAGCGGAAGGACAAAAGCTTTTCCAAATGTACGGGGAGATGTTTGCTGTGCAGGAAATACAAGCCTGACGCCGCCCAAAACACACGGGAGACCGAGGTGGAAATTGCCGCACCTGCCGCGCCCATATCAAAGCCGTAAATCAAAATCGCATTTCCGATTACATTGAGGATGTTGGATGAGAGTGCAATGAAGAGTGCAAGACGACTTTTTGCCATGGAGCGAAGGAGTGCGGTACACGCGTTTCCGATTGCAAAAAACGGGAAACCGAGCAGGGTATAGAAGAAGTACACACGCGCATTCTCGTATACATCGAGCGCAATGTCGGGGTAGATGAGATGCAAAATCGGTTCCGCAAACGCGATGAGCACCGCGGTGGTGAAAAGCGACACCCCAACCGCGGCATAAAGGAGTTGGTTTGCCGAGGTTTTTGCGTTTGGGATATTGTTGTTTCCGATGTACTGTGCGCATACCACCGCACCGCCGTTTGCAATGGCGGCAAACACATAGATAAAGAGCAGATTCACCGAATCCACCAGTGAAATTGCGCCGACCGCCGCCTCGCCCGCGGAAGACACCATCGCGGTGTCTACAAGTCCTGCCATGATGGCGAGAAGCGCATCCAAGACAATGGGGATACCGAGTGCGAAAAGGGCGCGGCGGGAAAACATGGGTTTTGCGTTCATCAAAGTTTGCCTGCCTCTTTGAGCATTTCTTCCACAACGTTGACACATGCGGTAATCAGTCCGTCGCAAAATGCCTTCTTTTCAATCGTGTTCTTTGCAAGGAGCTTGGAGCAATCAAGGTCATCTCCGATTGCCGCCTTCACGCGGGGATAAAAGACACCCGTGTCTGTGATGCCGAAGAGCCCCAAGGTCATGAGACCGCCCGTGACCGCACCGCAAACGCTTCCTGCCTTCATGCCCGCACCGAAGTTTGCGGCGATGCTGTCCGCGGTGTCCAAATCAAGACCCGCTTTGTCGGCAAATGCCATAAAGACCGCCTGCGCACAGTTATAGTGCTTTTCTTTCATATCGCGCAGTGCCTGCGCCTTTTCGGTATAAATACTCATTGTTTCTGCTCCTTTTCGTCAAGTTTTGCAAAATTTAAGCGCAATGCATTGGAAACCACAGAGACCGAGCTGAGCGACATGGCAAATGCCGCGAAGACCGGAGTGAGTCGCGGACCGCCGAATGCATATAAAAGCCCTGCCGCAATCGGGATTCCAACCACATTGTAGCCGAATGCCCAAAACAGATTTTCCTTGATGTTGCGAATGACTTTATGGGAAAGACGGATGGCGCGCGGGACATCCTCAAGGCTGTCGTGCATCAAAACGATGTCCGCACTTTCTACCGCCACATCTGTGCCGGAGCCGATTGCAATTCCGACGCTTGCCGCGGCAAGCGCAGACGCATCGTTGATACCGTCGCCCACCATGGCGACCTTGACACCCTCCTGCACCAAACCCGAAACCACATTCGCCTTGTCTTCGGGGCGGACACCTGCAATCACATGGTCCACACCCACTTGCTTTGCCACCGCCTGTGCGGTGATTTCGTTGTCGCCCGTGAGCATTGTGGTACGGATGTTCATTCGTTTGAGTGCTTCGATTGCCTTCACACTCGAGGGCTTTACCGTATCCGCAACCGCAACGATGCCGATGCAAACCCCGTCTTTTACCACAAACATCGGGGTTTTGCCTTGACGGGCAAATTCGGTTGCGGAATCGACGGGAAGTGAGATTTCGGAGAAAAAGTCGCGGTTTCCGATTTTGATTTCGGCGGAATCCACCGTTGCGGAAATACCGAAGCCCGAATGGGCGGTGAAACTTGAAGGGGAGAGGAGGGAAAGCGCTCTTGTCTCAGCCTCACGGACGATTGCGGCTCCGAGCGGATGCTCGCTTCCGCTCTCCGCACTTGCGGCAAAACGCAGCAGTTCTTCTTCGCTGACACCGAGCGGGAGTAAGTCGGTTACTTCGGGTCGTCCGCGTGTGATGGTGCCGGTTTTGTCAAGCACCACATGGGAAACACGGTGCGCAATTTCAAGCGCCTCGCCGTTTTTGTATAAAATTCCGTTTGCTGCGCCGCGCCCTGTCCCCGTCATGATTGCGACCGGGGTCGCAAGCCCAAGCGCACACGGGCAGGAGATGACCAAAACCGAAACGAATGTGGTGAGAACGAAGGGAAGGTCTTTTCCCGCGAGAAGCCAAAGAATCGCGGAGAGAAGCGCGACCGCGATGACCGCAGGAACAAAGTACGCGCTGACCGTGTCCGCAAGTCGGGAAATCGGAGCTTTGGAGCCTTGCGCTTCGGTGACCAAGCGGATGATTTGGGAGAGGGTGGTATCCGCGCCCACACGGGTGGCGCGCACGGTAATCATGCCGTTTTGATTGATGCAAGCGCCCGTGACCGTATCGCCAACGGTTTTGTCCACGGGGAGACTCTCGCCCGTGAGCATACTCTCATCCACCGCGCAAGAACCCGAGACAATCTCGCCGTCGGTCGGGATGCGCTCACCAGGACGTACCACGATGAGGTCACCCACACGCGCATCTGCGAGTGGGACCTCGATTTCAACCCCGTCTCGCAGCAAACGAACGGTTTTCGGGGCGAGTCCGATGAGTTTTTTGACCGCCGCACCCGTTTTTTCCTTTGCGCGCAATTCCAGATGTTTTCCGAGCTTGATGAGTGCGATAATCATCGCGCCCGACTCAAAGTACAAATCGTGTACCGCGTGTGCATCACCGAGGCATACGCGCACAAAGCCGTACAAACTGTATATGATCGCGGCGCTTGTCCCGATTGCGACCAAAGAATCCATATTGGGGCGCAGACGGAAGAGAGCGGAAAAACCCGAGGTGTAAAATCTGCGACCCACCACGGTGACCGGGATGAGAAGCAGGATTTGCAGAATACAATAGCGGATGGGGAACGCGGGAGAAATCGCGTGCGGCACCGCCCAAGAAAGCCCCGGAATCATAGGCACCATCGCGAGGTAAAAGAGCAGACCGCCGAAAATCAGCGCGATGATAAGCTGGCGTCTGCTTTGCTTTGCGGTGCGCACCGCCTCCGCCTCTTTTTCCTCCGCATCACGCGCAGGGTCGGAAATCCGCGCGGTAAACCCTTGCTTTTGTACTGCGGTGATCATGGTGTCCGTATCTCCTGCGGTTTCGTCGAAGGTCACCGTCATGGTATTTGCGGCGAGGTTGACCGAAACCGTATCGAGAAACGGAAGCTTTCCCACCGCGGTCTCAATCGCGCGTGCGCAAGCGGCACAGTGCATCCCGCCGATATTAAAAATTAATTTTGTCATAGAAATCACCTCTTCCGACATCTATTTTATTATTCCGATTTCAAAAAGTCAAACACGGGTTGCGAAAAATGTACAGATTTGATAAAATGTTTAAAAGTCAAACGAGGAGGGATTTTGTTGAAAAACTTTTTGCTCAATGTCATTACGATATTTTTTATTGCAACCATTCCGCCAATCGGAATTTTTCTCATGTTCAAATTCTTAAACTGGAACGAGGGCGTGAAGAAATGTGTTGCGGTCATTTGGGGGATTACCTGGCTGGTTGCAATCTACATGACGGTACAGGAAACCGCACAACTGATGTAGTTTTTACAACTTATCTAAAAATTTGTTTCATTTGTCGCGTTTATATGGCAGAATTTGTGCTTGCCAAAAGTGACGAAATTTGTTAAAATATAAGGTAATTCAAAACAGAAAGAGTGGTGCCCAATATGTTGGAAGCAAAGAAAATCACGGTCTTTGCCGGGCACTACGGAAGCGGCAAGAGTAATCTTGCGGTCAATTACGCGTTTTGGCTGAAGAATGCGGGGAAGGAGACCACACTACTCGATCTCGATATCGTAAACCCCTACTTCCGTTCCAAAGACAGCGAGAAAGAACTGGGAAATGCAGGGATTCGGGTCATCGCATCCGAGTTTGCAAACAGCAATGTGGACGTTCCTGCACTCCCGCCCGCGGCATATTCCATGTTCACAGCCGATGGGCATTATTCCGTAGTAGACCTTGGCGGAGACGATCGCGGAAGTTTGGCACTCGGTCGTTTTTCCGAGCTGCTTTCCGCCGCAGAGTCTTACGAGATGCTCCTGGTCATCAACAAATTCCGCCCCGACACCGCAACACCGGAAGGGGTATTGGAGGTTGTACGGGAGATTGAAGAAGCGTGCCATGTGAAATTCACCGGCATCGCAAACAACACAAACCTTGGTGCAATGACCGAGAAAAGTCATGTGACGGACTCGGTTGCATATGCGGATGCGGTATCAAAACTCACCGGACTTCCTGTGGTGATGACCGCATACCGAGCGGATTTGGGCGAGCTTGATGTTCCCCATCCGTTCCCGATTACATTAACAACCAAAGCGATTTGGAGTATTTAAGGAGGCGACAATCGTGGCAAAAGGAACAGTAACCATTCATGAAGACGTCTGCAAGGGTTGTGGACTTTGTGTCCATGCATGCCCGAAGGGCGTTCTTGCCATGTCGAAGGACAAACTCAATCAGAAGGGCTATAACCCTGCTGAAGTGGTGAATGCGGAAGACTGCATCGGCTGTGCAATGTGCGCGGTCATGTGTCCGGATGTGGCAATCAAGGTAGAAAGGGAGTAAGAAGCTATGGCAGATAAAGTATTGATGAAAGGAAATGAAGCGCTGGCCGAAGCAGCAATGCGTGCCGGCTGCCGTCATTTCTTCGGTTATCCGATTACTCCGCAGACCGAAATCTCGGCATATCTTTCCAAGCATATGCCCAAGGTCGGCGGCACCTTCCTGCAGGCGGAAAGTGAAGTCGCAGCAATCAACATGGTGCTTGGCGCGGCAGCGGCAGGCGTCCGTGTTATGACTTCCAGCTCCAGCCCGGGAATCTCGCTCAAGAGCGAAGGTATCTCTTACATCGCAGGCTGCGACCTGCCCGCTGTTATCGTAAACGTTCAGCGCGGCGGTCCGGGTCTCGGCGGCATCCAGCCCTCGCAGGCGGACTATTATCAGGCAACCCGTGGCCTCGGTCATGGCGACTTCCATATGATTGTTCTTGCACCGAGCACCGTTCAGGAAGTCATTGACCTGACCTTTGAAGCATTCGACCTTGCCGATCTCTACCGTATGCCGGTCCTCATGCTGAGTGACGGTATCCTCGGTCAGATGATGGAGCCGGCTTCCTTCCCGGAAGGCAGCGGACGTACCCTCCCCGAAAAGGATTGGGCGGTCACCGGTACTCAGGGCAAGCGTAAAAAGAACATCGTCAACTCCCTCTACCTCCAGCCCGATGAACTCGAGCGCAAGGTTATGGAGCGTTACGAGCGTTACGACACCATCAAGAAGACCGAGCAGAAGTGCGAGCGCTTCATGATGGACGATGCGGAGTATGTGGTTGTGGCATACGGTGCATCCGCACGTGTTGCCAAAAACGCAATCGTCGCGGCACGCGCAGAAGGTATGAAGGTTGGTATGATTCGCCCGATTACCCTTTGGCCGTTCCCGGTTGACGCGATTCGCGAAGCAACCGAGCAGGCAAAGGCATTCCTCACCGTGGAACTCTCCATGGGTCAGATGATTGACGATGTCCGTCTCGCTTGCGAATGCAAGAAGCCGGTGCATTTGTGCAACCGTACCGGCGGTATGATTGTCAAGCCGCAGGAAGTTCTTGCAAAACTGAAGGAAATCTCGGGAGGTGCAAAATAATGAGCGTAGTATTTGATCGTCCCAAAGCACTCAGTCAGGTCAGCACCCACTACTGCCCGGGTTGTACCCACGGCATCATCCACCGTCTTGTCGCAGAGGTTTTGGATGAACTGGATCTCACCGGCCGCACCGTCGGTGTCGCACCGGTCGGCTGCAGTGTTATGGCTTATAACTATTTTGAATGTGATATGACCGAGGCGGCACACGGCCGTGCACCTGCACAGGCAACCGGCCTCAAGCGTGCAAATCCGGACAGCATTGTCTTCACCTATCAGGGTGACGGCGACCTTGCTGCAATCGGTACCGCGGAGACCGTCCATGCGGCAACCCGCGGGGAGAACATCACCATCATCTTTGTCAACAACGCGATTTACGGTATGACCGGCGGTCAGATGGCTCCGACCACTCTGCCTAACCAGATTACCCAGACCACTCCGTACGGCCGCGACACCAAAACCGCAGGCCATCCGGTCCGCGTTTGCGAAATGCTCTCCACCCTTGACGGTGTTGCTTATGCAGAGCGTGTTTCCATGGATACCGTGCCGCACATCAATGCCGCAAAGAAGGCAATCAAAAAAGCATTCCAGTATCAGGTAGAAGGTAAGGGCTTCACCATTGTTGAAGTGCTCTCCACCTGCCCGACCAACTGGGGCCTCAGCCCGGTCAAGGCACTGGGTTGGCTGCAGGAAAATATGATTCCGCATTACCCGCTCGGCGTGTATAAGGATATCGGTGCGGAGGTGCAAAAATAATGAATCATGAAATTTTATTTGCAGGCTTTGGCGGACAGGGAATCCTGTTTGCGGGTAAAGTCTTGGTTTATGCAGGTATGCTGGAAGGCCGTCAGGTCAGCTGGCTTCCGTCTTACGGTCCGGAAATGCGCGGCGGTACCGCAAACTGCAGCGTAATCATCAGCGATGACCCGATTGGGTCTCCCATCATCAACGACCCTGCAATTCTGGTTGCAATGAACCTGCCGTCCCTCGACAAGTTTGAAGACCTCATCCAGAAGGACGGTTACGCATTTATCGACAGCACGCTCATCACCCGTAAGGTAGAGCGCAGTGATGTCAAAACCTTCTACATCCCGGCGACTCAGATGGCGCAGGACAACGGCATGAAGGGTCTTGCCAACATGATTATGCTCGGTAAGGTCATCCGCGAGCTCGGTGTTATGGATATGGAATCCATCAAGAAGGGCCTCCAGAAGGTCATCCCCGAGCGCAAGAAAGATATGCTTGAGGTCAACCTCAAAGCAATTCAAATGGGTTACGATTTCTAAGTACAAAAAAAACACCTTGATTTTAGGCGGTTGGTCTCAGGGATAAATCGCTTGAAAGAGGCATTTTTCGTCCATAACTGCACAAAAAATCTTGATATCCGCCAGGATTATCTGCGATTTTATTGTTTGTTCTGAAAGAAAAAT
>JAZQIE010000135.1:0-28539 GCA_045540975.1 Eubacteriales bacterium | reverse complement strand
CCACGAAAAGCCCTTCGCGGGGGTCAACGGCAGCGGTAAGCACGATAACTGGTCGCTCAGCACCGACACCGGCATTAATCTCTTAAATCCCGGCACTTCTCCGCAGAACAACGCGCGGTTCTTACTGTTCCTCGTTGCGATGATTAAGGCGGTGGATGAGCATCAGGACCTGCTGCGTGTTGCGGTAGCAAGCGCGGGAAATGACCATCGTTTGGGCGGCAACGAAGCCCCGCCCGCAATCATCTCCATCTTCCTCGGAGACGACCTCACCGACCTGCTTGAATCCCTCGAGAAGAAAGAGGTTTACGACCCGAAGGACCGCACCGAGTTGAAGCTGGGTGTGGATCTTCTGCCGCGACTCCGTCAGGATACCACCGACCGAAACCGCACCTCCCCGTTTGCATTTACGGGCAATAAGTTTGAATTCCGTATGCTGGGCAGCGCGATTTCGATTTCCTGCCCGAATGTGATTTTGAACACCATTATGGCGGATACGCTGATGCAGTTTGCGGATGAACTGGAGGAGGCGGAGGATTTCTCCCACGCGCTCAACCGTCTCATTCGCCGCACCTACCGTGAGCATAAGCGCATCATCTTCAACGGCAACAACTACTCGGAGGAGTGGGCGGAGGAAGCGTCCCGCCGCGGACTCTTAAACCTCAAAACCACCGCAGATGCGCTCCCCTATTATATCTCGGATAAGAACATTGCGATGTTCTCGCGCCACCGTGTGTATTCGGAAAACGAAGTACACTCGCGCTACGAGATTTTGATGGAGGTCTATGCAAAGACCCTCAACATTGAAGCACTCACCATGCTCGAAATGGCGAGAAAGGATATTTTCCCCGCGGTGAGCGCATATGTCCGTGACCTTTCGGAGACCGCAATGCAGAAGAAGGCGTTTCTTCCGAATGCGGAGTGCGAGTTGGAATCCGCGCTTGTGTCCCGTCTTTCCAAGCTTTCAAGCGAGATGTACCGCTTGACCGAGGGGCTGGACCGCGATTTGCGCGCGGCTCGGTTTTATACGGATTGCAAGGCCGCCTCGGAATACTACCGCGATGTCATTCTGCCCGATATGGAAGCGCTCCGCACCGCGGCAGACGAAATTGAGAGTTTAACGGGTGAGGAGTACTGGCCGTATCCGACATACAGTCAGCTTCTCTTCCATGTGTAAGGTGAAGGCTATGATGACACAGTTACAAACCGCCCTCTCTGTCCTCAAAGCGAAGACAAACCTGTCTCCCCGTCTTGCGCTGGTTTTGGGCTCGGGGCTTGGCGGCTTCGGTGAGGAAATCCGTGTGGTTGACCGTATCCCCTACTCCGAGATTCCGGGGTTTCCCGTCTCTACCGTACCCGGACATTCGGGTCAGTTTCTCTTGGGGTATCTCGGCGATGTGCCGATGATTGCGATGCAGGGGCGTGTCCATTACTACGAAGGGTATTCCATGCAGCAGGTGGTCATGCCGATTCGACTCATGGGACTCATGGGCGCGAAGGTGCTGTTTTTGAGCAACGCGGCAGGCGGCTTAAACCCGAATTTCTCGCGCGGAGACCTGATGATGATTGAAGACCATGTGTCCTCGTTTGTCCCCTCCCCGCTTTTGGGGAAGAACATCGACGAACTCGGCACACGCTTTCCCGATATGACACGGGTGTATGACAAAGCGCTTTGCGATTTGATTGAGACCACCGCAAATGAACAGGGCATCCGCTTGCAAAAGGGTGTGTATTTCCAGCTCACGGGCCCGAATTTCGAGACCCCTGCGGAAATCCGCATGATGGCGCGGCTCGGCGCGGATGCGGTTGGGATGAGTACGGTGTGTGAAGCGATTGCCGCGCATCATATGGGGATGCGCGTGTGCGGAATCAGTTGTATTTCCAACCTCGCGGCAGGGCTTTCGCCCGACAAACTCACCCATGACGAGGTGCAGGAAACCGCAAATCTGGTCAAGGAAAAATTCCAAGCCCTTGTGCGCGAGAGCATCCTCGCATTTCATAAATCGGGAATTTTGGATTAAAAAAAAGTGGATTCGATTGAATCCACTTTTTCTTTTACAGACTTTCGGCTTCGCGGAGCCAAGCGGTGCTGACCGCATCGGTGGGCACCATCCAGCCGCAGCGGGGCGAGATGTTCACGCTGCCGACCGCCGCGCCGTCGGGCAGGCAGGAGCGTTTGAACTGCTGGGTGAAGAAGCGGCGCAGGAAGGTGATAAGCCAGGTTTTGATGACCTCCGCTTCATACACGCCGTCGAACGCGTGGCACGCGAGGAAATAAATCTTCTTCGGGGAGCAGCCGTGGCGCAGGAGATAGTAGAGGAAGAAGTCGTGGAGCTCGTAGGGACCCACGATGCCTTCGGTTTTCTGCTGCATTTCGCCGTCTTTGAGCGGCAGAAGTTCGGGGCTGATGGGGGTTGCCACAATGTCGAGCAGGCACTCCTTCACACATTCAAATTCGGGTAGATTTGCGGCATAAGTCACCATGTGCTGCATCAGGGTTTTGGGAATCGAGCCGTTGACCCCGTACATGGACATATGGTCGCCGCCGTAGGTCGCCCAGCCGAGCACCAGCTCGGACAAATCGCCCGTACCCACCTGAATGCCGCCCACTTGGTTTGCGATGTCCATGGCAATCTGGGTGCGCTCACGCGCCTGACCGTTTTCATAGACCGCGTTATGGACCGACATATCATGCCCGATATCGGAGAAGTGCTGAATACACGCGTCTTTGATGGAGATTTCGCGCACGGTGAGACCCAAATTCTTCATGAGGGTCATTGCATTGTCATAGGTACGGTCACTTGTGCCGAAGCCGGGCATGGTGACCGCGATGAGGTTTTCACGCGGTGCGCCAAGCGAGTCAAGTGCGCGGACGGCAACAAGGAGTGCGAGGGTGGAGTCCAAGCCGCCCGAGACCGCGACCACCGCACGGGTGGTTTTGACACAGGTCATGCGCGCTTTGAGTCCCGCCGCCTGGATATCGAAGATTTCCTTCATCCGCTCCTCCGCGCCCTCATCCGGGAGGAAGGGCGAGCGCGAAATCTTGCGGGTGAGGGGCATATCCTTTGCGGTGGCACGGGTTTCGACCGTGAGATACTCCTCCGCATTTGTCGGCTCGCGCCGTTTCATCCGCTCGCTTCGGATACGGTCGATATCCAAGTTGGTGAGGACAATGGCGGGCTTTTGGTTTAAAATCTCGCGGTGTTTTGCCAAAAGGTCCCCGTTTTCGCAGATGAACGCGTGCTGTGCGTATACCGCATCGGTGGTGGATTCTCCCGCCGCGGCGCCCGCATAGACATAGCCGCAGGCGAGACGGCCCGAGAGGGTTTTGACACTCTCCTCGAGATACTGCGCACGGGTGACGAGCGCCTTTGCCGCGCCGAGGTTTACCACCACATCCGCACCTGCCACGGTATGGAAGACGCTTGGCGAGATGGGTGCAAGCACGTCACAGCCAAGCTCGACCGCAACGGTTGCGCCGTCGATTGCAAACAAAAGCTCTCGACCCACCGAAACCTCCTCACCAAGGAGGGTGATGCTGCCCGAGAGTGCTTCGCCCGAGGCGAAGACGCGGGCTTGGTCCTCGTCCAATCGGGTTTTCGGGACAATGCCGCAAATCTCACCGCGGCACACAACCGCCGCGCAGTCATAGAGCGCATCCCCGATTGCAAGCGGAAGCCCGATTGCCATCGCGCAGGAGAGTTTATCACTCGCGCGCTTGATGGCACCGAGGGCATCCAGCACGTTTTGGGTCAGCGCGGTTTGGAACAACAAATCTCCCAGACTGTACCCGGAAAGGCAAAGTTCGGGGAAGACCACCAGCGCGGCACCTTCACTTTGCGCGGTTTTTGCGGCGCGCACGATTTCCACCGCGTTTTGCGCGGGGTCACCGAGTGTGATGCAGGGCGAGACCGCCGCTACCTTAAAAAATCCGTGTTTCATACTAACACCCCATTTTTCTCAGTTCGTTTGTTAAATGCTCCGCCACAATCCGATGCCCTTCGCGGTTCGGATGGAGCGGCTCCGCGGGAATCCAGCCTGCGCTGTCGATAAACGCGATATCGCAGCCGTGTTCCCGATTATAGCCAGAAAGCATGGCGCGAAGTTCTTCGGGCCATACACCGCAGAATGCGGAGAGTACAACGAGTTTGGAATTTGAATGAATTGCGCGGATGACATCGAGCAGACCGCGGTATTCTTTGATATAGACCTCCGCATTCAAGATGCGGTCATTCGCGCCGTGGTTGATCACAATGAGTTCGGGCTCGGGATACGAAATCGGAGAGCGCGCGAAATTGAAGGGATACGCCTCCGCGGCTTTCGGCACACCGCCGCAGCCCATTCGGGTGACACCGCAGGCACCGTAGCCCATGATGAGCGGCTCATAGCCGAGCGCCTCGGCGGTGAGGTACGCGTAAGTACCCATGGCATCGTCTTGGGTGGGGCGGTTGTACTGCCAGACCTCAAAATCCTGCACCACGCAGGCGTTGTAATCCACCTCGACACCTTCGGTAATCGAGTCGCCCACAAATTCGATGTAGCGCTCGGGTGCGGGCGGCAAAACACCTGCGCCTTCCGCCTCATAGCCTTCAAAGGCAAGCTTTCCCACAAGCTGGGGATTCCAGCGGTGCTGATGCTCGAGCGCGCTTTTATACACCACGGTGAGGAGATGCGCGCCGCCGCAGTTTGCGCGCACACGCACGAATTTTTCCACCGTGCTCTCCACCCACGCGCCGTCATCGAGGCGCATCCACATATGCGGATAGGGATGGGCGCTGTACAAGGTGTCAAACCGCAGGGTGATCATCTCACCCGTAAATGCGATTTGGAGTTTTGCGCCGCACGCGGTTGTGGCAATTGAATTTTCAAAAAGCCAGCCGTGGCACCCCCATCGACCGATGGTACGCACCGACGGATGCTCATATTCAAAAAACATAGTATCACTCCCACCGCTATTATACCAAACCTTGTGGGATTCTGCACTATATTTTTTCGTTTTTCGCGCAAAAAATATCCGCAGAATCGTTGAACTTTGGGAAATTTTGTGGTAGAATAACGAGTGATTCTGAAATAATCGATTCAAAAAACAACGGAATGGGGTTTTTTACATGAAAAATACCGAAAAAACAATGGAGCAAATCGTCGCATTGTGCAAAGGCCGCGGCTTCGTTTACAGCGGCAGCGAAATCTACGGTGGTTTGGCAAACACCTGGGACTACGGCCCCTTGGGTGTGGAATTTAAGAACAACGTCAAGCGCGCTTGGTGGAAGAAATTCGTTCAGGAATCCCCGTACAACGTGGGGCTGGACAGCGCGATTCTGATGAATCCCGAAGTTTGGGTTGCATCGGGTCATGTGGGCGGCTTTTCCGACCCGCTGATGGACTGTAAGTCCTGCAAGACCCGTCACCGTGCCGACCAGCTCATCGAGGCGGCGGGCGGAAATCCCGCAGGCTGGGATTTCGACCAGATGGCGGCATACATTGAGGAGCAGGACATCCGCTGCCCGAATTGCGGCGAGCGCAACTTCACCTCGATTCGTAAGTTCAACCTGATGTTTAAGACCTTCCAGGGCGTTACCGAGGATGCGAAGAACGAGCTGTACCTCCGTCCCGAGACCGCGCAGGGCATCTTTGTTGACTTCAAGTCCATCCAGCGCACCACCCGTAAGAAGGTGCCGTTCGGTGTGGCGCAGGTGGGTAAATCCTTCCGCAACGAAATCACCCCGGGCAACTTCACCTTCCGTACCCGTGAGTTTGAGCAGATGGAGCTTGAATTCTTCTGCAAGCCGGGTACCGACCTTGAATGGTTTAACTTCTGGAAGAATTACTGCAAGCAGTTCCTCCTCGACCTCGGCATCAAGGAAGAGAACATCAAGATGCGCGACCATGAGCAGGAAGAGCTCTCGCATTATTCCAACGCGACCACCGACATTGAGTTTATGTTCCCGTTTGGCTGGGGCGAGCTTTGGGGCATTGCGGACCGTACCGACTTTGACCTGAAGGCGCATCAGACCCACTCGGGCGAGAGCATGGAATACTTCGATCAGGAATCGGGCGAGAAGTACGTTCCGTATGTTGTTGAGCCGTCGCTCGGTGCAGACCGTGTGGCACTCGCATTCCTGGTAGAAGCATACGACGAAGAGGTTGTGGATGCGGAAAAGAACGATGTGCGCGTGGTTTTGCGCCTGCATCCCGCACTCGCACCGTACAAGTGCGCAATCCTGCCGCTTTCCAAGAAGCTCTCCGACAAGGCGATGGAGCTCTTCGCTCCGCTCTCCAAGGAGTTCATGGTCACCTTTGACGATGCGGGCTCGATCGGTAAGCGTTACCGCCGTCAGGACGAAATCGGCACTCCGTTCTGTGTCACCTACGACTTTGAGAGTGAAGAAGACGGCTGTGTCACCGTTCGTGACCGCGATACCATGGAGCAGCAGCGCATCCCGATGACAGACCTTGCCGCTTACATCCGCGAAAAAATTGCATTTTAATGCCAAAAGAGTGAGAATTTCGGATTCTCACTCTTTTTTCACTTTACTGTGTCCAAATTTTCACAATTTTCGAGAAATTACGTTAACTTTTTAACTATTCTTGTGAAATTGACTCTCTTGTGGTAAAATGGTATCATGTGAGAATTTTGCATGAATTCATAGAAGAGGTGAAACATATGCCAAGAAATTTCAGAGGCGGCGTCCATCCCGACGACATGAAAAAACTGTCGAAGGATAAGGCGATTGAGATTCTGCCCGCTCCGAGTGAGGTAGTTCTCCCCGTTTCCATGCACATCGGCGCACCTGCCGTTCCCGTGGTCGCGGTGGGCGATGCGGTGAAAATCGGTCAGGTCGTGGCGGAGGCGCAGGCTCCGGTTTGCGCGCCGATCCATGCAACCGTTTCGGGCACGGTCAAGGCGATTGAGCCGCGCAACCACCCGAACGGAACGAAGGTGATGTCCATCGTCATCGAAAACGATTTCGAGGAGAGTTTCGTTGAACTTACCCCGACCGACAATCTGCACACCATCTCGGGCGAGGAGCTTGCGGATTTGTGCTTGAAGGCGGGCCTTGTCGGTCTCGGCGGTGCCGCTTTCCCGGTACATATCAAAATCAAGGGTGCAATCGGAAACGTGGACACCCTCATCATCAACGGTGCGGAATGTGAGCCGTATATCACATCCGACTACCGCCTGATGCTGGAGCGCGGCGAAAAGCTGCTCGCGGGTGTGGAAATCGTCCGCAAGGCGCTGGAGCTTGACTGCGCGCACATTGCGATCGAATCCAACAAGCGCGATGCGATTGAGCATCTCAGAAAACTGATGCAGCTGTATCCGAACATCAAGCTGGATGTCCTGCGCACCAAGTATCCGCAGGGCTCGGAAAAGCATCTCATCTACGCGGTCACCGGCCGCGAAGTTCCGCCGGGAGCACTCCCGAGCGCGGTGGGTGTTGTGAACATCAACATTGCGACCGCGGTTGCGATTGCGGATTTTGTGGAAACCGGAAAGCCGCTCATTCACAAGGTGGTCACGGTCTCGGGCTCCGCGGTTGCAAACCCGAAGAACCTTTTGGTGCGCATCGGTACTCCGTTCTCCGCGCTGCTTGACGCGGCAGGCGGGATGCTGGAAGAGCCGCACACCGTCCTTGCGGGCGGCCCGATGATGGGTATGGCGCAGCACAGCATCGACGTCCCTGTCATCAAGGGTACCAACGCGGTGTTGGCACTCTGCAAGAATGAAAACAAATTCGACGAAGAACAGATTTGTATCCGCTGCGGCAAATGTGTCGGCGCTTGCCCGATGAATCTGCTTCCGAATTATCTGTATTCCTACGCGAAGGCAAACCGTTACGATGAGTTGGATAAACTCCATCTCACCGATTGCATCGAATGCGGCGCTTGCTCGTACGGCTGCCCGGGCAGACTCCATCTGACCCAGACCTTCAAGACCGCAAAGCGCGAACTCATCGCGCGCAAGAAGAAAGGAGAATGAGCATGGAACTGAAAAATCTACTCAGAGTCGCTCCCTCTCCGCACGTGAAGACCGAAGACGGCACTCGCTCGATTATGCTGGATGTCATCATCGCGCTGTGCTTCCCGCTTGTGATGGCGGTCTACTTCTTCGGCTGGCGCGCATTTACCATGACTTTGGTGAGCGTTTGCTCGTGTGTGGCATTTGAGTGGCTGTACCGCCGCTTTACCAAGAAATCCACCACCATCGGGGACCTTTCCGCGGTGGTCACGGGTATGCTCCTCGCATTCAACCTGCCGGTTTCCACCCCGATGTGGATTTTAGTCATCGGCTCGTTCTTTGCAATCGTGATTGTAAAGCAGCTGTACGGCGGTTTGGGGAAGAACTTCATGAACCCCGCACTCGCCGCGCGCGCATTTTTGATTTCCTGGCCCGCACTCATCACGGTTTGGGTCAAGCCCCTTGCGGCTAAGGCACTCCCGCTCTTTGGGAATGTCACCGTATCCCCCGATGTCATCGTGACCGCAACTCCGCTTGCGAAGCTCAAAGCAGGAGTTCTGCCCGCTGCGGGTGAGTTCTCGGTCACCCTGCGCGATGCGTTTATCGGCAACACCGCAGGCTGTATCGGTGAGGTCTCCGCGGTTGTGATTCTGGCGGCGGCGGTGTATCTCATCGTCCGCAAGGTCATCCGTCCGCACGTTCCCCTCGCTTATATCGGAACGGTTGCCCTCCTCACCTTCCTCTTCCCGATGCACGGGATTGACAATCTGACCTGGATGGCATACCACCTCTTCTCGGGCGGTCTCATGCTCGGTGCGGTCTTTATGGCGACCGACTATGCCACCTCCCCTGTCACCCCGATGGGTAAGATTATCTTCGGTATCGGCTGTGGCGCGATTACTGTGCTCATCCGTTACTTCGGCTCTTATGCGGAAGGCGTGAGCTACTCCATTTTGATTATGAACACCTTGGTCTGGCTCCTCGACAAGAACTTCCGTCCGCGCCGCTTCGGTGTGAAGCGTTTTGCAAAAAAAGCGAAGGAGGAGAAGTAAGATGGACAACACAAAGAAAACCTCGATTTGGCCGCTTGCCAAATTGGTTCTCATCCTCGCCGCGATTTCGATTATCACGGGCGGTCTGCTCGCACTCATCAACGAAGTGACCCGCGACACCATTGCGGAACAGAATGCGCAGAAGGTGAAAGACGCGCTCAACGCGGTCCTGGTCGCTGAGGTGTATGAGGATACCGACATCTCCGCATTTGCGGAGGATAAGACCGTGACCGGCGCGTACGTTGCCAAAAACGGCGACGAAGTCCTCGGCTACTGCATCGAGGTCGCGCCCAACGGCTTCGGCGGTCCGATTTCCATGATTGTCGGCATTGACAACAACGGTGCGGTCACCAAGGTTGCAATCGTCAATATGGCGGAAACCTCGGGCATCGGTACCAAGACCAATGACGAGAAATTCCTTTCCCAGTACAGCGGTCACACCTCTGAGGTCACCGCATCCACCAAAACCACCATCGGTGAAAACGAAATCTCCGCAATCACCGGTGCAACCGTCTCTTCCAAGGCGGTCACAAGCGGTGTCAACACCGCACTTGAGGTTGCACAAACTCTGAAGGGAGGCGCGGTCAAGTGAAAAAGAATGTACTCAAACCGTTTTTCGACGGACTTTTGACACATAACCCGTCGTTTGTCCTGCTCCTCGGAATGTGCCCCCTGCTCGCGACCTCGACCTCGGTCTCCAACGGCGTCGGCATGGGCCTTTCCGCAACCGCGGTTCTCATTTGCTCCAATATGGTAATCTCTCTGCTTCGTAAGTTGATTCCGAATGAGATTCGTATTGCGGCGTACATCGTGGTCATTGCGGGCTTTGTTACCGCGGTGGAAATGATTATCCATGCGTTTTTGCCCGAGCTTTACGCATCGCTCGGTCTGTTCATTCCGCTCATCACGGTCAACTGCATCATCCTCGCGCGTGCGGAGGCATTCGCTTCCAAAAACGGGGTGCTTGCATCCGCGCTCGACGGTCTGGGCATGGGTCTCGGCTTCACCGGTGCGCTCTTTATCATGTCTGCCATCCGTGAAGTTTTGGGCAACGGCACCTTCCTCGGCTTCCATCTCTTCGGTGAGAACTTCCCGGCGGCAACCCTGATGGTGCTCCCGGTCGGCGGCTTCCTCACCTTGGGTCTTGTCATCGCGGCGATTCAGAAGCTCCGTGCTGACGGCTTTACCCCGTACACCAAGCTCAAAGCATATTTGCAGAACAAGAACGCACAGAAGGAGGCAGAAGTATGAGTTTTACAGAAATTTTCGGTCTCGCTCTCAGTGCGATTCTGATTGAGAACTTTGTTTTGGTGAAGTTCCTCGGCATCTGCCCGTTCCTCGGTGTTTCCAAGAAAACCGAGACCGCCGCTGGTATGGGCGTTGCGGTTATCTTCGTTATGACCGTGGCAAGCGCATTCACCTTTGCGGCGGATAAGTTCTTGCTCCGTCCGCTTCACCTCGAGTATATGCAGACGGTTGCATTCATTCTGGTGATTGCGGCACTCGTTCAGTTCGTGGAACTCTTCATGCAGAAGGCTCTGCCCTCTCTGCACAAGTCCCTCGGCATTTACCTGCCGCTGATTACCACCAACTGTGCGGTTTTGGGCGTTGCGCTCTTAAACGCGCAGAATTATGCGGATTCCTTCATCGCATCCATCGTTTACGGCGCATCCGCCGCGGTGGGCTTCACCTTGGCAATCGTCCTCTTCTCCTCGATTCGTGAACGTCTCGAGTTTGCGGATTATCCCAAGTGCTTTGAAGGCTTCCCGATCGCACTCGTTTCCGCTTCCCTGCTGGCTATGGCATTCATGGGCTTCCAGGGCATGAAGATTTTTTAAGGGAGGATCACTATGAGTTGGATGAATATTCTTTACGCGGTTTTGATCCTCGGCCTTTTGGGTGTCTTCTTCGGGGCTGTGCTTGCGGTTGCAAGTAAGGTCTTCGCTGTGGAAAAAGACGAGCGTTACGATGAAATTTTGGAAAACCTGCCCGGCGCAAACTGCGGCGGCTGCGGATACTCGGGTTGCTCCGCATATGCGGAAAAGCTGGTCGAGGGTACCGCAAAGCCGGGTGCTTGTCCGGTCGGCGGTGAGACACTCACCGCAAAGATTGCGGAAATTCTGGGCGTTAAGCCGGGAAAGAACACCCGCATCACCGCACTGGTCCGCTGCAACGGCGGAAACCACGCCAAGAAGAAATACGAATACGCGGGTGCGACCGACTGTGTCAGCGCGAATGCACTCGCCGGAAGTCCGCTCTCCTGCCAGTACGGCTGCCTCGGTTTCGGAAGCTGCGTGAGTGCGTGTCTCTTTGATGCGATTCATGTGGTGGACGGGGTTGCAAAGGTGGACCACGAAAAATGCACCGGCTGTCTGCGCTGCCTCGAGGCTTGCCCGAGACACATCATTGTTTCGGTGCCGTATACCGCAGACGTCAACGTCCTCTGCTCCAGCCATGAGCGCGGCGCAGAGCTTCGCAAGATTTGTGAAATCGGTTGTATCGGCTGTAAGCTTTGCGAAAAGGCTTGCCAGTACGATGCGATTCATGTGGTCGACAACCTCGCAACCATCGACCATGACAAATGCACCAGCTGCGGAAATTGTGTGCAGGCGTGCCCGCGCCATCTGATTTCGGATGCGGACCTGCTCAACGAAGCGGAAGATGCAGACCTGCTCCGCGAACGCGAAGCAAAAAAATCGGCGGCTGAAAAGAAAGAGAAAGACGCCGAATAAACACTCCCCAAATCGGGAATTCTAAACAGCAAGTTTGATGAAAGAGGGTGTATGAAATGAAACGCGGATACCGCAGCGGAAACCATATCATACGCTATGTCAGCATCACACTTGCTGTTTTGTGCGTTTTGGCGGGAATCACCCTTGCGGTGCTTTTGCCGCATATCTCCATCAATGAGCACAACATCAAGGTGCTTCGCATCCCGTTTACCGAGCATTACATTCCGCTTGAGAATGCACCGTTTCACGACCCCTCGCAGGTGGAGGCACCGCCCGACACCGAGGAGGTCGTCCGTCCCGCGGAGGGCACCACCTATCAGGAGCGTATTGAACGTGCGGTCACTCTGCCGTACCACATGATGTTTGACCCCGCGGCGGTGGATTCCTTCCTCTCCGCTCTGCGCGGCACGGATGTCAACACCGTCATCATCGAGGTGAAGGCGCCGAGCGGTGCGCTCGCGTTTGTCTCGCAGGTTGAACACGCGATGAGCGCCGAGTCCAACGACCCGCTCATGAATCTCAAGGCGAAGTTAAACGGCGCGGGGTACGCGGTGGTCGCGTCATTCTCCTGCTTCCGCGACAATGCGCTCCCGCGCGCAAACGATTCGACGGGCTGCAAGACCGCGGACAACGCGCTTTGGGAGGATTCCATGCGCTATACCTGGCTCAATCCGTACTCCGAGGATGCGCAGGTGTATCTCATCTCCCTGCTCGGGGAGGTATATACGCTTGGCTTCCACGAGCTTTTGCTCACCAACCTCTCCTTCCCGCACGATGCGGGTGCGGAGCGCGTTGTGTTTGACAGCGCGGCAGAGCCGCAGGCACGAATCGAGGAATTTTTGTTCCGTTTGGGCGGATTCCACGATGAGCGCCCCGACCTCTCCCTTTCCGCGCGGTTTGATGCGGCAAACGGTCAGTCCATGCAAGCCTTTGCAAACACCTTCTACCGCATCTATCTCCCGATTCAAAATGACGAGGTCACCGAAGCGGTGATTGACACCGCGCCCATCATTGAATTTTCCGCGCTCCTCGGTGAAGGGACACTTCCCTACCGTTTGGTGCCGCTCTTCCCCCTTTCCGAGCGCACCGCAAACGAAAGCTTTGCCATGAAAACCGAGGCGCAGACCTTCGGGGTGGGCTACTGCTTCGAATCCCCTGACGGGGTGTATGACCCGATTCTATTCCAAACAAAAAAGGAGTCTTAATCCGAGGATTAAGACTCTTTTTTTATCGGAGGATACCGCTTAACAACCAAGCCGCGGCGGTGATGAGTGCGCCGAGGACCGAGAAGAGCACGGGCGGGAGCGCGCGCGGTTTTTGTTCGCAGTTTTGAGAAACGTACTCCTCCGCCGCTGTGACCGCCTCGCGGAGCAATTCCCCCTCGTCCACACGCTCTACCCCCTCCTTTAAGATGAAAATTGCTTCTTCAAACAATGTGTTTTGCGGCTTTACCACCACAACCTGTCGGGACACGCCTTTTACCATACCGACCCTCCTTTGTTACGCTTCACAGATGCGCAGTACCAGCACGGTGCGGTCATCCGACTCCTCCCCTTCCGCGCGGCTCAGGATTTCCTTTGCGAGCGCTTGCGGTGTGAGGGTTTCGCGCACCTCCAAGGTCTGCATGAGCCAGGCGGGCTTCACCTCGTCGGACACCCCGTCACTCATCAGGATAATCTCCTCGCCCGTGCGCAACCTCCGTGTCACACATTCCACACTCGGAGCATCCTCGCAGGAAAGTCCGAGCGGCATGGAGGTGCAGGTGACACATTCGGTATGCCCGTCTGTGCAGAAGTATGCGGGCGCACTCCCAAAGCGGTAGAGCGCGCATTCGCCGTCTGTGAGGTTTAAGTACAAGAGGTCTAACGTGGTGAAGGCATGGGTCTCCTCGCACTTGACCGTGAGCGCGCCCGAAACCACGGCGAGTGCGCTTTGCGGGTCCACCCCGCACTCCAAAAATCGGATGAGCAGGTCCACCGCAAGACGGCTTTCACGCGCCGCACCGTCACCCGTGCCCATGCCGTCTGCGAGCAGGATGCACACCGCACCGCTCGGGGTACGGCAATGCCCCACCGTGTCACCGCAGACCGTATTCCCCGATTTGCGCTTTTTGGCGACACCGAGGGAGGCGTGGTAGGCTTGCGGATGCACAGACTCCTCGTGCTCCGCGAGATGCTCCAAGACCTTTGACACATCGCGGTACTGTCCGCAAAGCCGATTTCGACATTCCTTCAGGCGGTGCTTATATTCCATACGGCAGAAGAAGGCGGGAAGCTCCCGATTGACCTCTGCCAAAAAGTCGCCCAGATGCAGGCATCGGGTACTGAATTCAAGCGGCAAATCGCTCGCTTTGAGGGCATGGTTTTTGACCATCGCACCCGTCACCCGAGAGAGTGCGCGTCGGGTCTCTGCCGCTTCGGTTTTCCAGCAGGTTTCCGCGCGCGAGCAGGTTTGACACACGTTGCGCGCAGGTCGTGAGAAGACCGACGCGATGTCCTCGGTCTGCGGCTTTGACGAAATCCGCGCGAGCATATTCCCCAACTGAGAGAATGCACCTGCCGCGCCGCGGAGGGTGTCACGCGTTGCGGTTTTCAGGGGTGTACGGAAGGAGAACACACGCCGCAGCGCGGGTGCAAAGGAGATGCGTGCCGCACCAAACAGCAGGGATGCGGCAAGGCTTTCCACTCCCAAGCCGTTTTGTTGGGTGAGGAGCATTCCGAGGAGGGATGCCGTGAGATGGGCGCACAAAAACGCGGTGCTCCCCCGTTTTCTGAAGAGGGATGCCGCAAGCGCGGAGGCGCCATAGACCGCGCAGTACATACTGCCGCACGTCACTCCAAGCACCACCGCCGAAATCACGCCAAGCTCCGCGCCGCCGAAATATCCTGCCAGCATGACGCAGGTATGCGAGAGGATACGCCCAAGCGAAAGGAGGGAGGCAATCTCCACACGCGTGAGCGGATAGATGAGGCTTGCGAGGATGCAGAAATAAAAACTCTGCTTATGAATGGGCGAGAAGGCACGGTAGTGCTTGGTACGTGCCAGAGAATAGAGCGCGGCGCACCCGAAGACCAAAAGCACTTCGGTGAAAAAGAAGATGCATTCAAGCGCATGCACGCCGCCGTCGATGAGAAAGACAAAGCCCAGCAGCGCGGTGGCAACTGCGGCTGCAATCGGCATCACGAGTGGATGGGAGAAGCCGTTTTCCCGAAACACCGCACGCTCGGTGAGAATCAGCGCGGTGATGGCGAGGTATTTGAGTCCGTTTGCGCGATACAGCAGACACAGATACCCGAGCGCCGCGCCGAAAATTCCCGCGTATCCGAAAATCCCTCCGCCTTGCGCCGCAACAAAGCCGAGGCCCAAAGGCGCATATTCCCCAAACATCACACCGCTTGAGAGCAAAAAGCCCACACTCGCCTGCAAGGCGATTTGGAGGAGTTTTTTCGTGTGTGCGCCAAAATCAATCCGTTTTCGTTTCAAGTCCATTTCCCAAGACCTCCTTTTTCTCCATTTTACTGCAAAGACGGCAGGGGTCTTTGTCGGGAAATGTTCGGGAAATCTTGGGAAATAGAACGGGTCTTTCCCGCGCGGGAAAGACCCTTGTTCTCAGATTTTATACGTTTTCTTGCGCGCGTATTCGCTCGGGGTCATGCCGGTGTATTTTTTGAAGGTGCGGCTGAAATGGTATTCGTTGGTAAAGCCGCAATACTCCGCCACCTGCGAGACCTTGTACCCCCCTTCGCGCAGAAGCTGCTGCGCCTTGCGAAGACGGATGCCGATTAAATACTGCCGCGGTGTGGTATGAAACGCGGCGGAAAAGAGTTTGCGGAAATACACCTCGCTGAGTCCGCACGCGTGCGCCAAATCCTTGTTTTCAAGGTACGGGTGCATATACCCGTTCTCCAAAAGCTCGAGCGCCGGCTGCAGGACCGAATGCTCACGCTCCGCACTATCGAGCAGGTATTCCAGCATCCCGTAGAGAATCCGCATACACTTGATTCGGTTTTGCTCGAACATACAAAGCCGCTCCAATTCCAAAAAACTCTCCGCCAGCGGCTCGGGGTCATGAACGGGCAGAACGATGATGCGGTCGGTCAGCGGTGCGGCGCAGTCGAAATTGATGACGGGGAACACCCCTGTTTCGTCACCGCGGATGTGATAACTTCCGCCTTTTGGCAGAATCACCGCATGGCGGGAGTCCGAAACGTACTCCTTGCCGTTTTGGGTATAGGTGATTTTTCCGCTCGTGCAAAATGAGAGCGCATAGCAGACACGGTCTGTCATCTCCTCACTTCTGCCGCGGCGGGAATACACCGAAAACAGACCCGAAATCTCGCTGATGACCGCGTGTTCGATTTTCTTCATCCAATCACCTCTTTGTTATTTTATCATAAATATCAAATGAAACAAGATAAATCTGCAAAATTAGAATCGGAAATATCAAATTTGATTGTTTTCTGCATTGACCGAAGCGGCGAGGTTTGATAGAATAAGAAAAAAGGAGGCGAGGGAATGAGACAGACAGATGCGCTTGTCACCGTGATGGTGCAGGCGGAAACCCCTGAGCGAATCAAACAGCTTGTTGACGCCTCTCTCCCTCTGGGTGCGCAGGCGTTTGGGATGCAGTTTTGTCAGCTCGCACCGCAGTTTCGCACCAAAGAGACCTATCGGGAGCTTTTTTCTTACGCGAAAGCACCCGTTTACGCCACAAACTACCGCCTCGGCTTTAACAAGGAAAAGAGCGACGAGACCCTTGCGCGCGAGATTGTGGAGCTGGCTGAGTGCGGCGCGGATATTTGCGATATTTTGGGTGATTTGTTCGACCCGCAGCCCGACGAGATGGCAAAAAATCCCGATGCGATTGCAAAGCAGGTCGAGTTGATTCATGCGCTTCATACACGCGGCGCAAAGGTGCTTCTCTCCTCGCACGTTTTGAAGTTTACCCCGTATGAGGGTGTGCTGGCAATCGCGGAGGAGCAGGCGCGCCGCGGCGCGGATATCTGCAAGATTGTGACCAATGCGGAAACCGAGGCGGAGCAGGAAGAAAACATCAACATCATCCGCCGCTTAAAGCGTGAGTTTTCGCATCCGTTTTTGTTCCTCTGTATCGGAGTAAGCGACCGTTTGCGAAAGGCGGGCGGAATGCTCGGCAACTGCATGGATTTGTGTGTCTATGAGCATGACGCACTCTCCGCACCCGCACAGCCCTTACTTTCGGATTTGATGGAATATCGGAGGTGTTACTCTTGCGAAAAGTAAAAATTGCGCTCATCGGCATCAACCGTCTCAGCCATGGGACACACGTGCTGAACAGTTTGAAAAAGCAAGCCGATGTGTTTGACCTTGTGGGCTATGTCCTTCCCGAGGGCGAGCGTGAGAAATTCCCCGAGGTTATGCCGCAGCTTAACGGTCTGCGTGAAATGACCCTCGATGAGGTGCTGGAAAATCCCGAAATTGAGGCGGTTGCGGTGGAGACCGAGGAGATTTATCTCACAAAATACGCCACCCTTGCCGCGCGGAGCGGAAAACACATTCATATGGAAAAGCCGGGCGGGACCTCCCGGGCCGCGTTTGCCGCGATGATGGATGCGGTAAAGAAGGGCGGAAAGATCTTCCATGTGGGGTATATGTACCGCTACAATCCGTGTGTGGAAGCGCTTTTGGAGGATATTAGAGCAGGAAGGCTTGGGGACATCATCAGCGTGGAGGCGCAGATGAATTGCCGCCACTTGCCCGAAAATCGCGCGTGGCTTTCGCAATTTCCCGGCGGGATGATGTTTTTCCTCGGCTGTCACTTGGTGGATTTAATTCTGCAGATTCAAGGCATGCCCGACCGTGTGACTGCGCTCAACCGCGCGACAAAGACCGACGGTGTGGAGGCGTTCGACTTTGGCATGGCGGTGTTTGAATACCAAAACGGGGTTTCCTTTGCAAAGACCTGCGCGAGCGAGGTGGGTGGCTTTACCCGTCGGCAGCTGGTGGTCACGGGAAGCCGCGGCACGGTGGAGCTCAAGCCCTTTGAGACCCTCACCGAGGGTGGGCAGTTTACCACCGAAACCCGATACACCGACATTGACGATTGGTTTGATATGGGCGTCACCAAAGACAGCCCGATTCACGACCGATACGACCCGATGCTCGCATCCTTTGCCGCGATGGTGCGCGGCGAGAAGCAAAACCCGTGGAGTTATGAGTATGAACTGGCGCTATATAAAACCATTCTTGCCGCGTGCGGCAAAACCGAGGAGGAGTAAACAATGAAAGCAATTCTGGTAAATCCCGACCGCTCCCTTTCTTGGAGCGAGGTACCCAACCCCGAAATCAAGGCGGATGAGGTCTTGCTGGAGATTCACGCGACCGCAATCAACCGCGCGGATTTGATGCAGCGCGAAGGGGATTATCCCCCGCCTCCGGGCTGTCCGGAATGGATGGGTCTTGAAGTCGCGGGCGAAATTGTCGCGCTCGGCGAGGAGGCAAAGGCGCATTGGAATTTGGGCGACCGCGTTTGCGCGCTCTTGGGCGGCGGCGGTTATGCCGAGCAGGTGGCGGTGCGCTACGATATGCTCATGCCGATTCCGAAAAACTGCTCGATGGAGCAGGCGGCGGCGATTCCCGAGGCATTTGCGACCGGATATTTGAATCTGTTCTACGAAGGCAAATACCAAGAGGGCAACACCGTGCTTGTGACCGCGGGCGGCTCGGGTCTTGCAAGTGTCATCATCCCGATGGCAAAGGCGTTTGGCGCGCGCGTGCTGACCACGGTCTCAAGCGCTGCGAAGGCGGAAAAAATCGCGCATCTCGGCGCGGATTTGGTGATTGACCTCTCGACTCAGGACCTTGCGGAGGTGCTGAAGGCGGAATGGGAAGCGGGACGCGGTGTGGACATCGCAATCGACTGTCTGGGCGGCGAAATGCTCGGGCGCGCACTCCATCACTTAAACTACGGCGCACGCTGGGTTGTCATTGCCGCGCTGCGCGGACAGAAAGCAGAGATTGATTTGAAGAATCTCTACGTCAAAAACGTCAAGCTCTTGGGCAGCACCCTCCGTTCCAAGCCGCCCGCAGTGAAGGCGCAGATTCTCGCGGAAATCGTGGAGCGTGTGTACCCGAAAATCGAGTCGGGCGAGGTGCTTCCCTCCATTGATTCGGTCTTCCCGATTACCGAGGCGGAAGCCGCGCAGGATGTGTTGTATCAAAACAAAAACGTGGGCAAGGTTGTCATGAAAGTAAAGTAAAACAAGAAAAAAGACGGACGATTGTCCGTCTTTTTTTAGTCTTTGATTTTGTCCAAAATCCCCGTGAGTTTTGCGATGGTGATGCCGTAGTTGGTGATTGGCACATCGACCGCCTGCGCCGCACGGATGCGCGAGAGGACAAACGCGCGGTTGACCATACAGCCGCCGCAATGGATGATGAGGGAATAATCGGACAGATTTTTGGGGAAATCCGCACCGCTCACCACATCCACGGTGAGACCCTGCCCGACTTTTTTGCGCAGGAGGTTTGGGATTTTCACCCGTCCGATGTCCTCTTCACGGGATTTATGGGTGCAGGATTCCGCAATCAGCACGCGGTCGGTCTCCTTTAATTTGTCAATCCTCTCCGCGCCTTCGCGGAAGACCGCAATGTCCCCCTTATAGCGCGCAAACAGGACCGAAAACGAGGTGAGGATGCTCTCTTTCGGTGTGAGCGCCTCCACCTGCCCAAAGACCTGAGAGTCGCAAATCACCGCTTTTGGCGGATGTTTTAACACCGCGAGTGCCTGCGGCAGGGTTTCCACGGTGGTGCAGACGGGAATGCAGAGATTGTCGAGCAAATCGCGGATGGTTTGCACCTGCGGAAGAATGAGTCTGCCCTTGGGGGCGCCTTTGTCCTGCGGCATGACCAGGAGCACCACGTCTTCTTTTTTTACCAAATGCGCGGTCAGGCTCGTCATCCCGAACTCCTCGGGCAGGAGTGCTGTCATCGCGCGGATGAGGGTGTCAATCCCCTCTTTTTTCTTGGCATTGACCAAAACGGGTGTTTCCCCGAGGGTTTTCTCCACAGCCGCGGAGACATCCTCGCCCTTTTGATTCACCACGACCAGAGTCGGAATCTTTTTTTCTTTGAGCTTGGAAAGCCACACGGTCTCCTCCGCGAGGGATTCGTCCGCGCAGACCAAAAGCGCGATATCCGCGCGATCGAGTGTTTCAAGGGTTTTTCGGACACGGAGTTCCCCCAGCTCTCCCACATCGTCAAAGCCTGCGGTATCGATGAACACACACGGGCCCAAGGGATGCACCTCCATCGCTTTCCAGACCGGGTCCGCGGTGGTGCCCGGGGTGGGAGATGTGATGGCGATGTCCTGACCGACAATCGCGTTTAAGAGGGTGGATTTTCCGCTGTTGCGCTTGCCGTAAACCGCGATATGGAGGCGTTCTCCGCGCGGAGTATTCTGCATTGTCATCACTCCTTAGAATCGGAAGTCACGCGCGCCCTCATGCAGTTCGTCGAGATGTGCGCGCACCAGTTCCTTGACCTTCTCGTTTTGGATTTTTTCCACTTCCTCCCGAATGAGCCGCTCGCCCTTTGCGGCGGTTTCGGGGGAGGCGTAGTCTTCAAGGTATTCTTTCAATGTCATAATCGCGTTCGGGCCGCACACGTTTCCGATTTGACCCGATTTTGCAAGCTGCATGAAGCGGTCACCCGTTCTGCCCTCGCGGTAACACGCGGTGCAAAAGCTCGGGATGTAGCCAAGTTCCAAGAGCCAGCCCACCACCTCATCTAAGGTGCGGGTGTCGTTGGTTTCAAACTGCGCGGTGTTTTCCTCTTCCTCCTCCACGTAGCCGCCAACACTGGTACGCGACGCGCCGCTGATTTGGGACACACCGAGCGCGAGCGCTTCCGCGCGCGACTGCTCGGATTCACGGGTGGACACGATGATGCCCGCATACGGCACCGCAACGCGCAGGAGCGCGACCAGTTTGTGGAACACCGCATCGGTAATCGCGTTGGGGTATTCGGAGAGGTCGACATCATCCGCAGGACGGATGCGCGGCACACTCACGGTGTGCGGACCTACCCCGTAGCGGTCCTCCAAATGCTTTGCATGGAGGAGCAGACCCACGAAATCGTAATGGTAATCCGAAAGCCCGAACAGCACGCCGATGCCCACATCGTCGATGCCGCCCTCCATGGCGCGGTCCATCGCCTCGGTGTGGTACGCGTAGTTGGACTTGGGGCCTGTGGGATGCAGGTATTCGTAGTTTTCCTTGTGGTAGGTTTCCTGGAAGAGGATGTAGGTGCCGATGCCCGCTTCTTTGAGGCGGCGGTAGTTTTCCACCGTGGTTGCCGCAATGTTGACATTCACGCGGCGGATGGCACCGTTTTTGTGGTGGATGCCGTAAATGGTTTTGATGCTCTCGAGGACATACTCAATCGGGCAGTTTTTCGGGTCTTCGCCGGTTTCCAGCGCAAGGCGCTTATGCCCCATATCCTGCAAGGCAATGACCTCGCGTTTGATTTCCTCCTGACTGAGCTGCTTTCGCGCGATGTTGCAGTTTGCGTAGTGATACGGACAGTAGCGGCAGCCGTTGACACAGTAGTTTGAGAGATAGAGCGGCGCGAACATGACGATGCGGTTGCCGTAAATCCGCTCCTTGATTTCGCGCGCGATGGAATACAGTTCTTCCAAAATCTCGGTGTTTTCGGTATAGAGCAGCACCGCCGCTTCGCGGTAGGTGAGACCTTTGCCGCGGCGCGCGGTTTCCAGAATCTCTTTTTGGAGGGCGAGGTTGTCCTTTTGGGACTCCGCGTATTTGAGCGTGTCTAAAATCTCGTCATGGGAGATGAATTCTTCTGCTTTGGGTGATTTGCTGTTATACATTGTCTTTCCCCTTTTCCTTGGTGTACATTGCTTTTGCGCTCACGCCCGACATGGCGCCGAGTTTTCCCGTGAGTGCGCTGATGATTTGATTGGGCGCATCCAGCACAAGGCTGATGATACTCACGCCTTTTTCCGGATACGGAAGCCCCATCCGTCCGCGAATCCATGCCCCGTATTCGTGGAGCAGGTCGTTGACCTTGGGGGATGCGGAGAGGTCCTCCACCACGATGCCCACAAGTGCAATCCGTGTTTCCATACGCGCTCCTTTCCAACAAAAAACGCCTGAGCCGACACTTCGGCACAGACGCAAAAATCCCTTTGATTTCCGCCCGTCTTTCGCCGCAGGGGTCTCCCCTTTTGTGTCAGACAAACGATGTTACAACTCTCTCCCGCTCGGTCGGAATCCCCTTCCGATTGGGAGTTTATTGTATCACAGCACGGAAACTTTTGCAATTCCTTTTTCTGCATGCTATACTGTATCTGAGGTGATACCATGAATATTCAGATTTACGGCACATCCAAGTGCTTTGATACGAAAAAAGCCGAGCGGTACTTCAAAGAACGCCGCATCCCCTTCCAGCGCATCGACCTTTTGAAATTCGGACTCTCGCCGCGCGAGTTTGAAACCGTGCTGCGCGCGGTGGGGAAAGATGCCCTCTTAAACAAAAACTCCAAGGCGTATGAGACGTCTTTCATCGCGCATCTCGCCTATGAGGAGGACATCCTCGAAAAACTGCGAGAGACCCCCGCGCTCTATACCACCCCGATTGTGCGAAACGGAAAGCAGGTCACGGTGGGCTACCGCCCCGAAATCTGGGCGACTTGGGAATAAAAAAGAAACTCTCATGCAAGAAACAGATTCTATTAAAACAACGTGTGTGTTCATATACAATTACGCTTAGTATGTGTCACTGCAAAACATTTGAGGTGTTGGTTTTAAAATCAAGCATCTTTAAATTAACTAAATTTGCTATTCGAGGAAATTTCATCTTTTTGTCATCCCCATCTAAATAAAGGATAAACAAGGTGCTACAAGTTTCAAAATCTTGTAGCACCTTACTCTTTATCCTTTATTCAGTTCTGTTATACACTCTTGATGTCTCTGCTCATTAGTCTTTTTTCTGAAGCCATTCGGAATTACTACTGAAGTAGCGTTTGCATATAGGTTGCAAAACACGCTCTTGTATACTTCTCCCGAAGGAAGTTTGCTCTGATATTCATCTACTAAGCCATTAATCCCTTCAACCTGATGCACACATATCCTTTCCCAAACCAAATTCTCACCATCTGCTGACAACAAGTAGGAGAGGTATCTATCGGAACCTGCAGCGCCATCGGTATATACAGGATTCTCTTTTGTAAGACCGTAGTCAAAATCTGTGATATGTTGATTTGCTATCTTATCATTCTCTACAGCGATTCTATCAACTTCAACAAATAAAGACTCTCTACCACAGAACTTACTCAGATCGTCTGCGTTGTCCAAAGAGAATTCACGATCTTCCATATGTAGCAGCGAGAATACCAGAACGCGTCTAGCCGTGGTTCTATCCTTCACTATATCAGGATGTTTTTCTTGCAAGGCTCTCATCATATAATTATTGGTACTTTTAGAAATCACTTGATAGGAGCATATCTCAACGTACATTTGGGCAAGGTGCAGATATTTAATAGGATCGCTGCTATCCAAAGTTACATTAGTAATCTTCGCCAAGGAAGTTACAATTTTAACCAACTCCCTTGTACCATTTGGGAACAGCATTGCGTTAGCCGGAGACTTAAATCCTTTCTCATATACTACTTGCAGTATCTGCTCATCAGTAAGCTCCTTGAGAGTTTTGTCCTTTTTCTTTTTCATAAAGTTAAACAATCCCATAACAACATCTCCTTTGAGAAAAATTGACTGTTCTATTCTCTTTTGGTTTTCAGTTAACTAATTCGGTATTTTTGTGCATCTGTACATATATTATATCACCGTGTTTTCGCTGATTCAATTTCTTTTCGCACTTAAATCATATAAAAATTTATTTTGTTTCAACTTTTGTTTCCATGCGGTATTCGCGCGGAGTTTTGCCGTATTTCTCACGGAAACGGCGGGAGAAGTTGGCATAATCGGAAAAGCCTGCCGTCATACAAACCGCTTTGATCGGGTCATCTGTGAAGGTGAGCTGTGAGCAGGCGTAGGAAAAACGCAGTGAATCCAGATATTCCTTAAAGCACACTCCGAACTGATGGGAGAACAAATCGCTCATATAACTGGGCGAGAAGCCGAAGCGCTCCGCCATTGATTTGAGGGTCAAATCCGTGCGAAAATGCTCCATCACATAGAGGAAAATCCTGCTTACATGGGACGAATCGCCTTGCTCCACGTTGTTTTTGCAATGCATTGCTTTTTCCAGCACACAGGCAAACAGACGGGAAGCATAGGCAGGGTTTTCTTCAAAGGTCTCGCGCACCTCGTTGAGCAGGGTGTGCAAAAACTTCGCATCCGCATCACTCAGTTGCACGACAAACGGCTCACGGTAATCCCACACGGGGAGTGCGGCGCTGCCCGCAAACTCAACGTTTAAGAGCACGATCCCCTCCGAGTGAATGGAATGGACATGGGCGGGGGTCATAATGGTGATGGTATTTGGTTTTATGGGGTATTCGGTGCCGTTGACCGTGAAACTCCCGCTCCCCTCCAAAATCAGTTCGAGTTCGAAATGGTCGTGCATATGCGAGGGGAAGCAGGTTTTCTGTGCAACCACGGCTTTGAGCAAGCGATTTCCGATTTCATTGGTCTGTTTGAGAAGCAGCATTTCCTCACCTCCGCAACCATCGTAGCACAAAATCCGGAGAAACGCAACCTTTCTCAAAAGCTTTACTATTTGAAACCTTTGTTTGATATGCAATAATAAAAGCAAAGAAACCGTTGGTTTTCGGCACTTTTTTTACCTGTCAAACCCACGGAAGAAGGAAACAGAGGAGGAATCTTTTATGAAAAAACGCATTGTTTCGCTCTTGCTGGCACTCGTTTTGCTTGCAAGTTTGATTTCTGCAAGCGCGATTTCGGAATCCACCGACGAGCATCCCATTGTGCTCCGTTACAACTTACACGCGCTGCAAAACGGACCGTACGGTTCAAACGGATATGCACCGTCGCAAATCACTTCGATTTGGCAGACCGCTTACGGTCATTCCCAAAACGTCGCATCGCTCTATTATGAGAAGTGCTTGGAGACACCGCCGACCGACGGCGGTCCCGCTTTGGGCCCGTATGCGAATCAGTACACCGACCCGTTCTGCTTTGTCGGGCTCTTAAATCCGTCTACGGGTGCCTCGATTCGTTGGGGCGACAAGGCATACGGATGGACGTATGAAGACCCGAATCAGGTGGGTGACGGTTGGGTCATGAAGATTTTGGTCCCCTCCTCCGACACCTACACGGTAGAGACCAACTTCCGCACCAGCTACGGCAAATTTGCCGAGAGTGTGGAGGTGTACTTCCTCCCTGCCGACGGCACATACACCATGGCGGAAGTGCTGAATGCGGGAAATACCACCGCCGCGCTCAAAGAAGCGGGACGGTATGCAGGCTCGACCGGTATCATCGGCGGCTATTACGATTCCAACACCAACGATTCAAACGCATTGCAGGTGGTTGCGGGCAATGACAACATGGTGGAGCTTGACGCAGGCGAGTATTATGTTTGCTATCGCGCGCCGTACCGCGGATTTATGGGTGGCTCACTCACCCTGCGCGGACTTTTTGAGCAGGATGAGATTTCCCTGATTCCGGATGCCGATTTACTGAACGAAGACGGCGCTTTGGAGCTTTCTCCGGGTGAGACCAAGACGATTGAACTCACCGCTATGGGCTCAATGTCGGGTGCATTTGACCTGCGCTTTGCAGAGATTTCAAACGCACGCGCAGACACCCTCTCGGATGCCGTCACCGCAGAACTCGACCGCGGATTTTTGACCGTGACCGCGTCACCGACCGCTCCGGTCGGTGAGACCGTCTCCGCAACCGTTTTAATGGTCATCGACAACATGACCGCTGCATGGAAAGAGATTCCGATTGCCTTTGTGCAGGGAGAGACCTCGGTTTTGACCCTCTCGTCTTCCGACTTTGACGGCACACTCACCGCCTTCCGCCCCGAAACCCTGACTTTGAGCGCAAAAATCGACGGCGAGGATGCCTCCGTTACCGAAGCGGCACTCACCGATTACACGTTTACGGTGACCGACAAAGCAGGGGCTGTAACCGATGCGGTGACCGTCTCGGTGGATCAGTTTACCGAAGACGGCAAGGTATCCTTGAAGCTCGACCCGAAGCAGGCGGGAGAATACACCCTCTCCGTCCGCGCAACCCTTTCGGGTGCGGTTACCGCAAGCCCGTTTGAACTTCCGTTTACGGTTGAGAGTGAAAAACTGGTCTTCAACCTCCACCGTCTGCAGTACGGACAGTGGTCGGGTGCAGGCTACTTCCACCCCATTTCCTATGCAACGACCTGGGGTTGGGAGAACAGCCTTGCCAACTTCTACAATTACACCACCGAGCCTTGGATTTATTATCCGGGCGTACTCTCGGAGGGCAGTGACATTTCCACAGTCGACAAATCCACTCAGAACTACGGTGCAAAGCTCACGCTGGTCAAGGGCGACAAGCTCACCATCGCGGTGAAGGTACAAAAAGCGGGCAACTACAACCTGCTCCAGACCGTGCAGACCATAAGTTCCAACATGGGGGCTTCGAGAAACTGCGGATATTACGATATCTGGTTTGCACCCGAAGGTGTGGACAACCCGACCGCGGACAAATACAAACTCACCGCATTTCGCAATTACGCGCCCGAATCCACCATTTTGGCGCAGGACAAGGTGTACTATTCCGGCACTACCCCGTATGCGGCGAATATGAGTACGGATGTGGGCGATGTCACAGTGGGTGAAGGGGTATATCTCCTCACCGTCTCGCCGCGTGAAACAAACGGCGGCGCAAGTTATACGCCGACCTTGTATTGGTCAAACTCCGCTTTGGAGGTAAACGGCAAGGAGTGGATCGAGCTTTCGGGCGGCAGTTTCACGGTCGCTCCCAACTCCGCCACCGCCCTTGCAACCTTTGACCCCGAAAATGAGCATCGCATCACCGTGCTTTCGGGCACAGCGACTGCGGAAGTGGATGAAAACGGCGTCTTTACTGTCACTACCGCAGGCGAGGGTGTCTCCTCCATCCTCGTGGAAGCGGAAAACGAAACCGCTTCGGGCGCCGCATTCTTCCATATCACCGCGCATGAGAGTGATTTGCGTCTGTCCACGGTTGACGGCGCGCAAATTCGCACCACCGCTCCGCAGGGACTCCGTTTCATCTCCTCGATTGAGAAATCGGGTGTGGATTTTGAAACTGTGACAGAATTCGGAACCGTGATGATTCCGACCGCAAATCTCACCGACATTGATGAACTCCGCATCGGGGCAACCGTGGGCGGGCTTGCGGTGGCAAAAGTACCCGCAAACGTGTACTATGCGGAGGATGAAACCTCGATTACCTTCACCGCGGTGGTCACAAACATTCAACCCAAGCATTTCAAACGCTCGATTACCGCACGTGCTTACGCGATTTTGGAAGACGGCACCGTGATTTACGGAGCCACCTATACCGCACGAAGCCCCTATCAGGTGGCGGAAAACGGTCTCGCCTCCGAGCACGCGACCGACGAGGAAAAGGCGCTCTTTGAAGCAATCATCAACGCGGCACAGTAAGGAGGATTTTTGATGAACGAATATCTCACTCCGACCATTGAAATCGAGGGGTTTCTCTCCGAGGATGTCCTCACCGCATCCTTTGGTGACAACGACCTCTCAGACCCTTGGGCATAAGAACCCGACCCGTCACGCAATCAAAGATTGCGGTCGGGTGCCCCGGAACCTTGTTGTTTCACAATGAAAAAACGCCTCGAAATCGAGGCGTGTTTTTTTATAATAAAACGGATTTGCCTGTGCGGGAGGATTCGTAGATGCCGAGGATGAGTTCCACGCTCTTTCTTCCCTCTTTGAGGGGGATTGCGGGCTCGCGGTTTTGCACAATCGCATCCGCGAGGTCCTGCACCATGGGGATATGGGAAGAGCGCGCGATGGCTTTGTTTCCCTCGCCGCGCACCTCCTCTTCCACCTTGAGTTCCAAGGGCGGAAGGGTATCGTCTAAAAATGCGCCGTGACATTCCTTATCGTAAAAATCAATCGTGCCTTTTTCAAAATGCAGGGAAATCATGCTTTTTGCGGGGGGTGTTGCGGTGCTTGCAACGATGCTTGCGACCGCGCCCGAGGTAAATTCCGCGATTGCCATTGCGGTGTCCTCCACCGCAATATCATGCGAGAGGGTTTTGCAGGATGCGGTGATGCGCTCTACATCCCCCATCATCCAGCGGAGCAGGTCGAGGGAATGGACGCCTTGATTCATCAGACATCCGCCGCCGTCAAGCTCCCATGTGGCGCGCCAGGTGGCGCTTTTGTAATACTCCGCGCTGCGGTAGTTTTGGGCATAGACACGCCCGTAAATGAGTTTGCCGAGGTCATGGGTCTCGAGATACCGCTTGACCGCCTGCGGTCCGGGTGCATAGCGCAGTTGGTAGACACAGTCGAGTTTCACGCCGGATTCCGTCACCGCGCGCTCGATTGCATCGATTTTTTCGCGTGTGATTTCAATCGGCTTTTCGCACAGGATATGCTTTCCCGCCCTTGCCGCATTGATTACCATTTCGCCGTGGATTCCGCTCGGGGTACAGATACTCACAACGTCCACCTTCGGGTCGCGCAGGAGTTCATGATAGTCGGTACAGACACGCTCCGCACCGTAGGTGCTTGCGAGCACCTCTGCTTTTTCTTTTTCAATATCGCACACCGCGTAGAGCGTTGTGCCCTCCACAGCCGCGACCGCGGCTGCGT
>JAZQIE010000134.1:0-39848 GCA_045540975.1 Eubacteriales bacterium | reverse complement strand
AAGTTGTCGCAAGCACCGACGCTGAGTAATTATTGACTCCCAAAAACAAGCAGAAGACCTCTTCTGCTTGTTTTTTCCTTTAACGAAAAGAGGTATGTAATATGAAAATTGCATCCATGTTCAAGCCTGATAAAGTTGTGTTCTCGCTTGAAATCTTCCCGCCGAAAAAAACAAGCGGCATCGAAACCATCTATTCCACATTGGATGAACTCAGCGGGATTTCTCCCGATTCCATCAGTGTCACTTACGGTGCGGGTGGAAATGTTGCGGATTCCAGCACAGTTGATTTGGCAGGCTTCATCAAAAATGAGCACAAGATTGAATCGGTCGCGCACCTCACCTGCGTGAATTCCACGAAAGAGGATGTCAAGACGATTTTGGGGCAGCTGCGTGAGCGGAATGTGGAAAATATTCTTGCTTTACGCGGGGACAGACGTCCCGACGTTGCGCCAAAGGAAGAATTTCTCTATGCTGCGGACCTTATCTCGTTTATTCGTGCGCACGGTGATTTTGGAATTGCGGCGGCGTGCTATCCCGAAGTGCACAGTGAGGCGAAAAATGCGGCAGAGGATATTCTGTATCTGCGTGACAAAGTCGATGCAGGTGTTGATTATCTGATTACACAGCTGTTTTTGGACAATGCACCGTTTTATTCGTTCATGGAACGTGCTACCATTGCCGGCATCAAAGTCCCGGTCGAAGTCGGTATTATGCCGATTACCAGCAAAACTCAGATTGAGAAAACTGTTTCCATGTGCGGTGCGAGTGTTCCGCCCAAGTTTGCGAAGATGGTACAGCGCTATGGCGATAATCCCGAAGCAATGCGTGATGCGGGGATTGCATACGCGGTGGATCAAATCGTTGATTTGATTGCAAACGGTGTGGATGGAATCCATCTCTACACCATGAACAATGCATATGTTGCAAAACGCATCTATGAGAGCATTGCAAACTTATTGAAGAAATAGGTGGTTCTTTGAAGCCAATCACTACAATCCGTCGCGATGAGGTTTTGCGGTATCTTGGATACAGCGGACAACCCTTGTCGGATGACCTTCTGGGCGAACTCAGCGAATGTGAATCACTTGTCCTCTCTCGTGCGCGCCCCGCTTATGTTTTTCGTGTGTTTGAATTTGCGGAAACAAAAGACGGGATTGCACTTTCGGGGAGCAATCTGGTTTTGGGCGGAGAAGACATCAAAGCCCATCTGAACGGCTGCAAGAAATTGGTTTTGTTTGCGGCTACTTTGTCCGGGGAATTGGTGCGGTTGATTGATGCAGCCGCGGTTAAGAGTGTCAGTCGCGCGCTCCTTATGGATGCGGCAGCGGATGCACTGATTGAGCAGGTGTGCGATGCGGCAGAGGCTGAGATTCGTGCAGAGATGCCGGAAATGTACGCCACATGGAGATTTTCTCCCGGGTACGGAGATTTTCCTGTTTCGCTGCAAAATGAAATTTTGACCGTTTTAGATGCGCAGAGACGGATAGGTCTGTGCGCGACAGATTCTCAATTGTTGACACCGCGTAAATCCGTGACCGCTGTGATTGGTCTTTCTGATGAAGAATTGCCAAGAAAACAGCGTGGATGTGAAACGTGCGCGGCGAAAAAAACTTGTATTTATCGAAAAAGAGGTGACCGCTGTGACCATAACTGAACTGCTTTCGCGCGATTTGATTTATTTGGACGGCGCGATGGGAACGATGCTGCAAAAGAGCGGTTTGCAACTCGGAGAAAAACCCGAGGCACTCGGAATCACCGCTCCGAATCAGATTGCAGACACCCACCGTGCATATATTGATGCAGGTGCGAATATCGTTTATGCCAATACGTTTGGTGCCAATCGTCACAAACTGGAGGGCTGTGACTACAGCGTTTCGGAAGTGGTTTCAAAAGCGATTGAGAATGCGAAATCGGCGGCAGGGAAGAATGCATTGGTTGCGCTTGACATTGGTCCGATTGGGCAATTGCTTGAGCCGATTGGGACCCTTTCATTTGAAGAAGCATATGATATCTTCAAAGAAATGGTGCTTGCGGCAAAAGATGCGGACCTTGTTGTGGTTGAAACCATGACCGATTTGCTGGAAGCCAAAGCCGCGCTTCTTGCTGCGAAAGAAAACAGTGACAAGCCCGTCTTTGTCACTATGACATTTGAAGAGAACTTGCGCACCTTTACCGGATGCTCGGTTTCTGCAATGGCAATGACGTTGGAAGGACTCGGCGCGGATGCGATTGGGTTTAACTGCTCGCTCGGCCCGAAGGATTTGGTTCCGCTTGTAGAAGAACTTGCGCGTTGGACCTCGCTTCCGATTATTGTAAAACCAAATGCAGGGCTTCCGAATCTCAATTCCAATACATATGACATTGACCCCGAGGAATTTGCACGCCAGGTTGCGCTTCTTGTAAGGGCAGGTGCAACCATCATTGGCGGTTGCTGTGGAACTACTCCGGTGTATATCTGTGCTTTGCAGGGGATTTCCGCAAGCCCGATTGTTCGAGAAAAACGAACTGCGGCAGTTTGTTCTGCACGCAATACGGTTGTGATTGCCCGACCGCGTGTCATTGGTGAGCGTATCAACCCGACCGGAAAGAAACGCTTCCAGCAGGCACTTCGTGACCATGATATTGATTTTATCTTGGGTCAGGCGAGTGAGCAGATGGAAGCAGGTGCCGAAATTTTAGACGTCAATGTCGGACTTCCGGGAATTGACGAAACCGCGATGATGGTGGAAGTGGTCAAAGCCTTGCAAGGGATTACCGATGCACCGCTTCAGATAGACTCTACCAATCCTGCGGTGATTGAAGCCGCACTGCGCGTGTATAACGGCAAAGCAATCGTAAACTCGGTAAACGGTGAAGAAGCCTCTCTTGATGCAATTTTGCCGATTGTAAAGCGCTATGGCGCGGCGGTGGTCGGCTTGACCTTGGATGAAAAGGGGATTCCGAAAACCGCGGAGGAGAGAATTGCCATCGCAGAGCGTATTGTTGCGCGCGCGGTCGCAATCGGGATTCCCAAAGAGGATATTTTCATTGACTGCCTGACCCTTACCGCATCCGCGGAGCAGGCGGGTGTGCAGGAAACCTTGAAAGCATTGAGCACTGTGAAAGAGCGCTTCGGTGTAAAAACGGTATTGGGCGTTTCCAATATTTCCTTCGGGCTTCCTGCCCGTGAATTGGTCAATGCAAACTTCCTTACCATGGCAATGACACATGGGCTGGACCTTCCCATTATCAATCCGAATATCGCCTCCATGATGGGTGCTGTGCGAGCCTATCATCTGCTGATGAATCACGATGAAAATGCTGTTGCATTTATCGAAGCGTACGGTGGGGAAACTCCTGCCGCAAAGCCGCAGGTGAGCGGCGAGAAAAAAGCACACGATGTCCCGTATTGCATCGCACAAGGGTTGAAAGCGGAGTGTATGACGGTGTGTAAGGCTCTTTTGGAAACAACGGATGCAATGGAGCTTGTCAATTCTCAACTCATTCCCGCGCTTGACGATGTTGGGAAAAAGTTTGAGAGCGGTGCAATTTTCCTTCCGCAACTCATTCGCTCGGCGGAAGCCGCAAGCGCAGGCTTTGAGGCGGTAAAAGAAAAACTTGCCGCCACGGGTGCGGGCAATGTGGAAAAAGGAAAAATCATTGTTGCAACCGTGAAGGGTGACATTCACGATATCGGAAAGAATATTGTGAAAGTTCTGCTTGAAAATTACGGGTATACCGTCATCGACTTGGGACGCGATGTTCCGCCGCAAGCGATTGTGGATGCCGCTGTGAAGCAAAATGTACCGCTTGTCGGACTTTCTGCTTTGATGACAACCACACTTGGAAGTATGGAGGAAACCATCCGTCTGCTTCGTGCATCCGGTCATAATTGTAAAATTATGGTCGGCGGCGCGGTACTGACTCCGGAATATGCCGAGAAAATCGGCGCGGATTACTACGCAAAAGACGCCAAACAATCGGTTGACGTTGCAAAAACTGTGTTTGGAGAATAAAAAAACAGCATGGACGAAAGTCCATGCTGTTTTTTTATGTTATTTACTGATTTCCGATGACGGTTGCCACCAAATCATCCATGTTATAGAGCTTGGGGGCAGTCATTTCGGTGAGGAACAATGCGGCTTTTACCGCGCCTGCGGCAAACACCTCACGCGATTGTGCCTCGTGCTTGAGCTCGACCACCTCGTCGCGGCCTGCGAAGACCACTTCGTGCACACCCACGATGGTACCGCCGCGAAGAGAATGCATTCCGATTTCCTGCGCTCCGCGTTTTTGACGAACCGAATGACGGTCGTACACCAACTCGGATTCATGGGGCAAGGATTCTTTGAGACGGTCTGCAATCATCAATGCGGTGCCGCTCGGAGCATCGATTTTCTGGTTGTGATGACGTTCGATGACTTCCACATCAAACGTGTCACCCAAAATTTTTGCCGCACGCTCCACCAACATCAAAAGCACATTGATGCCAAGCGACATATTGCCCGAACGGAACATGGGAACGACCTTTGCAGCCTCGTCAATTTCCCGAAGCTGTTCATCCGAGCAACCGGTTGTTGCGATGACCGCGGGGATTTTACGGCTGACGCAGAATTCCAGCAGCCCCGAAAGCAGGGAGGGGTGGGAAAAGTCGATTAAAACATCCGCGGATTCGGTAACCTCACCGATCGATGCGTAAACCGGATAACCGCAAGAGGCTTCTGTGTTCAAATCCACACCTGCAACAATTTGTGCATCCGCGTTTTTTGAAACAATGTCTGTGATTGCACGACCCATACGGCCGTTGCAACCCGAGAGAATGATCTGAATCATGTCTGTTACACTTCTCTTTCCGATGACTTACTTCACGGTGAGACCGAAGTTAATCATCGATTGCTTTAAGACTTCACGGTTTGCATCCGAAATCTCGCACATCGGCATACGGAGTTCACCGTCGCACATACCGAGCATTTCAAGTGCAGCCTTGACCGGGATGGGGTTGACTTCGATGAACAAACGGTCCATTAAGTCATACGCCTTGAGCTGCATTTCGGCAGCCGCTTTGAAATCGCCCTTGAGGGCGAGGTTACACATCTTGACCACGTACTCGGGGATGATGTTGGATGCGACAGAAATAACACCCTTTGCGCCGAGTGACATCATCGGGACGGTTTGGTCATCGTTGCCGCACCACATGTTGAGGTCATCGCCGCACAGACTCAAAGTCTCTGCAATCAGCGAGAAATTGCCGCTTGCTTCCTTGACACCGTTGATGTTCGGGTGTTTGGAGAGTTCCTTGTAAGTTGCCGCGGTGAAACCGACACCGGTGCGGCTGGGGACACTGTAAAGAATAATCGGAGTGTTGACATTATCCGCAACGTATGTATAGTGGCGGATAAGACCGGTCTGGGTCGCTTTGTTGTAGTATGGAGTAACCATCAAAAGAGCGTCAACGCCCAAAGATTCTGCTTCCTTGGAAAGATAGAGCGCGTATGCGGTGTCGTTACTGCCGGTACCCGCCAAAACGGGGACACGGCCTGCAACGGTTTCTACGCAGCATTTGATGACCGCGGTGTGTTCCTCGTGCGAGAGGGTCGCGGATTCACCGGTGGTACCGCAAATGGTGATTGCATTGGTGCCGCTTTTAATCTGAAATTCAATCAGTTGTTTCAACGTGTCAAAGTCAACCTTCCCGTTTTTAAACGGGGTGACGATTGCAACATTTGCACCGGTAAAAATCGGAGTTTTCATAGACGATCACACGTTCCTTTCTCAATTAGTCCATATAGCCTTCAGCGGTGAGAAGTTCTGCTGCGAGAAGCGCCCCGCCTGCCGCACCGCGCAGGGTGTTATGCGAGAGACAGATGAATTTGATGTCATACTGGGTGTCCGGACGGAGACGGCCGATGGAAACCGCCATACCGTTTTCCAGGTTACGGTCCAGCTTTGTCTGCGGACGGTTGTCTTCCTCGAAGTAGTGGAGGAACTGCTTGGGTGCGCTGGGGAGATTAAGCTCCTGCGCACGGCCGCGGTAGGTGACCCAACGCTCTTTGATTTCGTCAAGGGAAATCTTCTTGTCGAAGGATGCGAAGACCGCTGCCATGTGACCGTCGGAGCACGGAACACGCAGGCACTGTGCGGTGATTGCGGGTGCGGTTGCATTGACGATTTTGCCGTCAACCACTTCGCCCCAGATTTTCATCGGCTCCTGCTCGGACTTTTCTTCCTCGCCGCCGATGTAGGGGATGACGTTGTCAATCATTTCGGGCCATGTTTCAAAAGTCTTACCTGCACCGGAGATTGCCTGGTAGGTGCAAGCGAGGACCTTGGTAACACCCAAATCCATCAACGGATGGATTGCCGGGACATAACTCTGCAGCGAGCAGTTGGACTTGACAGCGATAAAACCGCGCTTGGTGCCGAGTCTTGCTTTCTGTGCAGGGATGACTTCTGCATGGTGTGCGTTGATTTCCGGAATAATCATCGGGACGTCCGGAGTACCGCGGTGTGCACTGTTGTTGGAAACAACCGGGCATTCCGCCTTTGCATATGCTTCTTCCAAAGCACGGATTTCGTCCTTTTTCATATCAACGGCGCAGAAGACAAAGTCTACCATGCCTGCGATGGTTTCGATGTCCTTGGTTGCATCCATGACAACCATATCCTTCATGGATTCCGGAATCGGAGTTTCCATTTTCCAACGGCCGTCCAATGCTTCCGCATAGGTTTTGCCTGCACTGCGGCCGCTTGCTGCAAGTGCCTTTACTGTGTACCACGGATGGTTTTCCAGCAGGGTTGCAAAACGCTGACCGACCATACCGGTTGCGCCGATGATACCGACATTGTACTGTTTCATAATGATTTACCTCCAATCCGCAATTTGCGGCTATAAATTTACAAAAATGGCGAAAAAGTGATTTTTTTCTACAAAACAAAGGATTTGCTACGATAGTATATGCAAAGAAGTTAGAAATGCGAAGCATTCTGCGAAATTGTTTGTGTAGGCAGAAAAAAAGTCGGTTGAAAAACCGACTGATTTTGTAATATAATAGATACATGGATGTATCTATGTTACAAAAGCAGATAGCTCTTCATCAAACCTTCGATGACAGACGCAGGGTTTTTCACCACGGCATCCAGACCCTATGCACCCGGGACATAGTCCTTCGGCAATTTCCCCTTTCACATACGGTTCATCGGGCGAAACCGGAACCCTTGCCGTGTTACTGATGAAAACTGCGCCTCTATCCATACCATATTTTGTTATCAATATCATATCATGCTTGCAACAAGGTGTCAACCTTTACAAAAGAAAAAGGAGACTTCCATGAAAAAACTGTTTCTTTCACTTATTATTTTATGCACAATTCTGACAGTTGCATCAGCAACACCTCCGGAAAACCCCACTTTGAAGATAGGACTCTTCTATAGTTCGGGTGCACTTCCGAGTGCAAATCTGCAAAACAATGTGGGAAGCGGATACCGCTTGGGCGAATTTGATTCCGCGCGCAATTTTATTGCACGATTCAGCATCAATCAGCAGCGAATCAGTATGCTCAAGGATATGAATTTTTATCACAACGATGCAACCTTGTATGAATCGGGTGCACCGCAGGGAAGCAAAGTAATCGGTGCATTTCATTTGCAGCTTTCCACCACGTATACCGACCCTTCCGAAGCGCGTGCAATGGCAGAGTCTCTGAAACTGCGCGGGCATGAAGCGTTTGTCGCGTGGCAAGGGGATCGATATGTCATCCGTGTGGGGCAGTATGTCTCTCTCGCCGCTGCAAATGCCGCTGTGCAAACGGTCAACCTCGGTGAACCCGCGGTTGCAATGGGAAACGGCGTTACCACCATTACTGTAATTGATACTGTAAGCGGAAGCATTCTGTTTGAGTATGACGGAACACTGGGTATTTCGCCGGTCGGACAAGCAACCCAGACATGGTTTAAAGGATATAAATATTACGGCGGATTTGAATACAGCCGCAATGCAGGGAATATCACGGTGTGCAACATCGTTTCCATGCAGGATTATGTTAAGGGCGTCTTGCCTTATGAAATGTCCGCATCATGGCCGCAGGAGGCACTCCGCGCGCAGGCGATGTGCGCCCGTACCTATGCATATTCCAATATTGGAAAGCATAAAGGCTTTGATTTGTGCAACACCACCGATTGTCAGGTCTACCGCGGTACCAATTCCGCATCCGAAAACAGCGACCTTGCGGTAGAGAGCACCAACGGTATGTACATTTTATACGAAGGAAAACCCATCAGCGCTGTGTACCACTCCTCGAATGGCGGTGCGACCGAAGACTCGGAGAATGTCTGGGGCGGTCATAACGGTTATTTGCGCGGTGTCCGTGACCCGTATGAGGATTTGAACGCGGCGACACACGGGCGTTGGAGCGCGGAATACACGGGTGAGGATATTCAATGGATTTTGAATGCCAAGGGCTATGAAATCGGAAAAATTGTGGATGTCCGACCGATTTATACCAACATGGGCAATATGTTCAGCATGACGTTTGTGGATGAGAACGGAAAAACGCTTGTCATTCAAAAGTCTGCCACCAGAAATATTCTAAACAGTGATACATTGAACAAACACACCTACAGCCAGCGCTTTACCATCACGCGAAAGGGAAGTGGCACGGTTGTAAATCCGAGCGTGGGCGGAAGCACCTTGTTTGTCAATTTCTCGGATTACACGTGCGCGCTGCTTGAGGGGATTTCTGTCATCGGTCAAAACGGCAATATTGTGTCGCTCAAGAGCGGCGATACCGTGGTTGTTCGTTCGTCAAGCGGAACAACCTCTTATCAAGTCGGAGCAACCAATACGGTTGGCGGCACGCCGTCGGGCGGAGTTGTAGGTGATTCCAATGTGTTTGTGGTAAACGGAACAGGTTGGGGACACAATGTCGGGCTCAGCCAAAACGGTGCGAAGGGTATGGCAAATCAAGGCTTTACCGGAGAAGAAATCGTACACTTCTATTATACCGATGTCACAATCTCCAATACATAAAAAGGACGTTTTCATGAAAAAATCAGATTTTTATTTTGACTTACCGGAAGAGTTGATTGCACAGACTCCTCTGGAAAACAGAACCGCATCGCGCCTTTTGGTGCTCGATCGCGAAGCCGAATCCGTCTCGCATCGGCATTTCTCGGATATTGCGGAATACTTAAATCCGGGCGACTGCTTGGTGCTCAATGACTCTCGCGTATTGCCCGCACGCCTCATCGGGGCGCGTCCGGGCGGCGGCGCAACCGAAGTGCTGCTTCTGCGCGACCGCGGGGATAATGTGTGGGAGTGTCTGACCAAGCCGGGCAGAAAAACCCGAATCGGAGCAACCGTTTCCTTTGGCGACGGAATGCTTTCCGCTACCGTAATCGATGAATTGGAAGACGGGAAGCGTTTGTTGAAGTTTGACTATCAAGGTGTTTTCCTCGAAATCTTGGATGCACTCGGTCAAATGCCGCTTCCGCCTTACATCCATGAAAAATTGGAGAATCCGGAGCGCTATCAAACCGTGTATTCCAAGCATATCGGCTCTGCGGCAGCACCCACGGCGGGACTCCATTTCACCCAAGAACTCTTAGAGGATTTAAAGAATCGCGGCATCAAGCTCGCGTTTGTCACACTCCATGTCGGTCTGGGTACGTTCCGACCCGTCAAAGCGGATGATTTGTCCGAACATATTATGCACTCGGAATATTACGAGATTTCGGAGGAAGCCGCATCAATCATTGCGGAAACAAAGAAAAACGGCGGCCGCGTTATTGCGGTCGGAACAACTTCTTGCCGCACCATTGAATCGGCGTATGATTCGGACGGAACGCTTGCACGTCCGTCCGGGTGGACCGATATCTTTATCTATCCGGGATATCGATTCAAAGTGTTGGATGCGCTTATCACCAACTTCCATCTTCCCGAGAGTACGCTGATCATGCTTGTATCGGCACTTGCGGGGCGTGAGTTTGTGCTGAATGCATACAATGAGGCAATCAACGAGCGTTACCGCTTTTTCAGTTTCGGTGATGCCATGCTGATTTTATAAAAAGGAGTCTGTTATGCTGACAATACTTACCACAGAAGGGCGTGCACGCCGTGGGAGTTTTGAAACTCCGCACGGTGTTGTACAAACCCCGGTGTTTATGAATGTTGCTACTCAAGCGGCAATCAAAGGCGGCCTTTCCGCACAAGATCTTGAGGAAATCGGATGTCAGGTAGCCTTGTCCAACACCTATCATTTGCATCTGCGTCCGGGCGAGGATGTGGTTCGTGCAATGGGCGGGCTGCACAAGTTTATGAATTGGTCGCATCCGATTCTGACCGATTCGGGCGGATTCCAAGTGTTTTCCCTTGCGGGACTGCGGAAAATCAAAGAGGAGGGGGTTACCTTCTCCTCGCATATCGACGGTCGCAAGATTTTTATGGGTCCCGAGGAGTCTATGGCGGTGCAGTCGGCTTTGGGGTCGGATATCGTTATGGCTTTTGACGAATGCTTTGAAAATCCGTCTACTTACGACTATGTCAAAAACTCTATTGCGCGTACCACCCGTTGGCTGGAACGCTGCAAAATTGCGCTCAATGAACTTAATTCGCGCCCCGATGCGGTCAATCCGGGTCAGATGCTCTTTGGCATCAACCAAGGCGGTACCTATGCGGATTTGCGTGTGGAGCATATGAAAGAAATTGCAAAGTTGGATCTTCCGGGGTATGCCATCGGCGGACTTGCGGTCGGTGAACCGACCGAAGAAATGTACCGTATCATTGATGCGGTGGAGCCCTTTATGCCGAAGGACAAACCGCGCTATCTCATGGGGGTCGGAACACCCAGCAACTTGATTGAGGGAGTCGCGCGCGGAATCGATTTCTTTGATTGTGTGTTGCCTGCGCGAAATGCACGTCACGGGCATTTGTATACTTGGAGTTCGGGTTGTATCAATCTGAAAAATGAAAAGTATAAAACCGATGACCGCCCCGTGGATGAACACTGTGATTGTCCGGTGTGTAAAAACTATTCCAGAGCGTATTTACGCCATCTCTTTAAAGCAGAGGAGATTTTAGCCATGCGCTTGGGTGTGATGCACAATCTTTATTTCTACAATCACTTGATGGAAGAAATCCGAAATGCACTTGATACGGGAACATTTGAATCCTTCCGTCGTGAGTATTCGGGGAAAATCGATGCAAGACGATAAAAAGTTCTTCTTGTAATTTTCGATAGAATCCGTTATAATAACAGTAATACATTTTTTGGAGGTTTTTCATTTATGGAAATTCTTGCATTCTTGATGGCGCAGGCTCCTGCGGCAGCAAATGGCGAACAGCCGAACCCGTTGATGTCCTTTTTGCCGATTATTCTGATTTTTGTTGTGTTCTATTTCTTCCTTATCCGTCCGGAAAAGAAGAAAAACAAACAAATCAACGATATGCGCGACAATCTTCGCGTAGGCGATGAAATCGTTACCATCGGAGGCATTGTCGGTAAAGTTACCAACATCAAGGACGATCAGATCACCCTCGAAACCGGTGCGGACAGAAACAAAATCCGTATGCTCCGCGCAGCTGTCAGTCAGGTGATTCCGAAAGACGAGCCTGCGGCTGAAAACGAAGAAACCACAGAAGAATAAAATTTTCCCTCCAAGCATATGGATAGAACAACATCGTGCTTGGAGGGGATTTTTTATGTATCAGGAACAAGGGGCAAGTGCTTGGAAAACTCCGTTGGTGTTATTGCTGAATGCACTTGTTGGGTTTTTCTTTGGTCTGTGTCTTTTGCTTGTTTCCTCTGTGATGATTTGGGCTGAGTGGCTGCCCGAGACCGCTGTAAATTGGATTCCTGCTGCGGTTGGGCTGTTATCTTGTGTACTCAGCGCGTATCTGTCCGGAAAACAGTTGGGGCGCGGATTGGTATTCGGCATCATACACGGTATCGTTCAATATGCGCTGTCCTATTTGACCGGTCTTTTGGTGTTTCTCCGTTTGGCACCGAGTACATGGGAGTTGAAACTCCTTCTTTGCTGCTTAATCGGAGGCCTTCTTGGCGGAATCCTTTCCGCCACTCGGATTCGTTTGAAACGGTATTAAAAAAACTGCGTGATTGTGTTACAGCAATTCACGCAGTTTTTTAATTGCGGTACGCTCGATTCGGGAAACCTGAACTTGAGAAACACCGAGCAATTTCGAGGTTTTGTCTTGGGTCAATCCGCGGAAGAATCGCGCCGAAATCACAATTTGCTCCCGCGTGCTAAGTGACTTTATGGCATCGGTGATCGTAACGCGGTCCAAAACCGTGTCTTCAATCCCTTGGTCGCCCAAAGTTGATTCCAAATCGGGACCGTCTTCTGAGGCGTCTCTGCTTAACGAATCGGTAGGGGAGCACGCGCAATCGATTTCTGCAATCTCTTCGAGTGACCACCCGCTTTGTTCGGAAAGTTCGGAGAGTGTGGGCTCTCTGCCGTGCTTTTGACACAGTGATTCGCGTAATCTGTTTAAATGATAGGCACGTTCTTTGAGAGAACGGCTTACTTTAATCGGTCCGTCATCTCTTAAAAAACGGCGGATTTCACCTGCAATTTTCGGAACAGCATAGGTGGAGAATTGGTTTCCCAGATTCGCATCAAACCCTTGAATGGCTTTTAACAGCCCCATACAGCCGAGTTGAAACAAATCGTCGGAATCAATCCCACGCGAAGCAAATCTCCGCACAATACTCCAAACCAGTGGGGTGTTTTGCTCGATTAGTTTCTCGTAGGAATCGGTATCGCCGCTTTGCGCGGAAGCAATCAATTCAGCCTGATTGTTCAAGGCGTCTGCCTCCCGGAAAGGCGCATGGAGATTCGTTTTGTCATGGTCACGGTAGTACCTTTTCCCAAAACGGAACGTACCTTCAACGAATCCATAAAGCTTTCCATGATGGTGAATCCCATGCCGCTCCGCTCTGAGTCGCCTGTGGTATACATCGGCTCACGCGCCTGATCCACATTCGGAATTCCGGCACCGCGATCGCGGACAGTAATCTCAACGAGATTGTTTTCAAATAAACGTGTCTTTATGTAGATTTTCTCCATGGTATCCGGGTAAGCGTGAACAATACAATTCGTGACCGCTTCGCTGACCGCGGTTTTGATATCGCCAAGCTCATCGAGCGTGGGATCGAGTTGCGCGACAAACGCCGCAACCGCGGTGCGGGCAAAGCCTTCGTTTGCGGATTTGCTTGTAAGGGTCAATGACATTTCGTTGATTGGTTTCATCGGATGGGAGTCCTCCTTTCGGTTTTGGGGCGTTCGTGCATCGGAATCATGCGAGTTAAACCTGCGGCACGAAAAATGCGAAATGCGTGTGTCGGAATGTTAATAACAGAAAACTTATTTCCGAATGTTTTGGTACGACGGAATGTTTGTAATATAACCGCAATCCCGGAGCTGTCCATAAAACTAAGTGATTTGAGGTCGATGACAAGACTGTGCGGTGCTTCAATGTCTAAAATTTGCATAATTCGTGTTAAAATCGGCTTTGCCGCGTGGTGATCCAGTTCACCTTCCAAACAAATCGTGGTTTCTCCGTTATGGGTAACACTCATCACATTCATAAAAATCCTCCTTTCAAAACAAAAATCCCCATGTAGCTTGTCCTACATGGGGATTATACATGCTTTCGTTTAAATATCCTGTCGAATCAGGCTGCGCTTGATTTCACCCGCAAGATAGAGCGAGCCGCAGATGACAATCAAGTCGTCCGGTGAAGAAAGCTGTACCGCCTTCTCGAATGCTTCGCGCGGAATCGGGCAATGATACAACTCTCGGACCGATAAGTGCGGTGCCAGAATGGAAGCGTCAGCCGCTCGCGGAGACGGGGGCAGGGTTGTGATGACAATATCGCTGTTTTGAGAAACGATACCGCACATTTCCTCAAACCCTTTGTCTTTCAAGCAGCCGAATACCGTGATGACAGTTCCTTTGTGTTCCACACGGTTTAAGTAAGTAAACAACGCTGAAATGCCTGCGGGATTGTGCCCGCCGTCCAACAGACAATACGGGTGGCGTGACAGTACCTCCAAACGCGCAGGCAAACTTGCTTTCTCGATACCGCTTGCACAGAGCGTATCCAGAAGTGGTACCCCTTGTTCTTTCAGCGCTTCGCAAATTGTAAGAACGGTACAAGCGTTGTCCGCTTGATGAGGACCGAGGAGTTTTAAACGGAACGATCTGTCATGATGTGAAAAATGGGTTTCATCCAAAGTGCAGCGCACATTTTGAGGTTTTGGCGCAACAAAAAGCGGTACTTTTGTTTCTGCACAGACGGATTGAATGACATTCATGGCATCGGTAGGTTGTGCGGATGCAGAGACGGCAATGCACCCGCGCTTGATGATTCCGGCCTTTTCAAACGCGATTTTTTCTGTGGTATCACCGAGATATGCGGTATGGTCGAGTGCAATCGGGGTGATGGCGGAAACAAGGGGAGTTGAAATCGCATTTGTCGCATCAAGCCTTCCGCCCATGCCGACCTCAAGTACCGCAAAATCACAGTTTTGATTTGCGAAATACTGCAATGCCAATGCGGTCATAAGTTCAAAAAAATTGGGCTTGTCAGGCATTGTGTAGGCAATCTGCAAGAGTGATTCCGCAAGGCAGGCAAACGCATCTTCCGATATCGGGACTCCGTTGATCGAAACCCGCTCCCGAAACGTGACCACATATGGGGAAAGGAAGAGCCCGGTTTTATAACCGTGCTCTTCCAATACACGTGCTGTCATGGTAGAAGTACTGCCTTTTCCGTTGGTGCCTGCCACATGAACAATGTTGAGTTGTTGTTCCGGTCGGTTGAGCGTGTCCAAAAGAAAATTGATTCTGGACAGGGTGCTTGTTGAAGAAAACTGCGGAGTGGATTGGACTGCATCCAGCGCTTCCCGATAGGTCATGGCAAGTCCTCCAATCAGTTCAGCTGCTTCAAACTCTCTTCAATGTTTTCAAGGCGAGCCTCTGCATTTGCAAGTTTCTCGCGCTCTGCCGCAACAACCGCTTCCGGAGCCTTTGCAAGGAAGCCTTCGTTTGCAAGCTTGTTTTTGAGCATATTGACATCCTTCAAGGTCTTTTCTTTTTCCTTATTCAGACGTGCGATTTCTTTTTCCAAATCAATCAGTTCGCTCATCGGGATATAAAGGGTAGCCGCGTTGGTAATTACGCTGACCATGCCGGAAATATCGGACGGAGCATCGGATACCACTTCAATGCTGCTTGCATAAGCGAGCTTTGCAAGGAATGCTTCACCTGCATTGAATGCATTGCGCGTATCGTCGGATTCGGAAACAACAATCAAATGCGCCTTCTTGGAGGGCGGTACATTCATTTCCGCACGGCGGTTACGAATGCCGCGAATTGCATCCATCAAAACTTCCATGGTTGCCGCATCGTCAAAGACGAGGGAATCATCGGCCTTCGGCCACTCGGAAATCATGATGGACTCGCCTTCATGCGGCAGAGTCTGCCAAATTTCTTCGGTAATAAACGGCATGAACGGATGCAAGAGCTTTAACGTGTTGGAAAGGACATAGCACAGAACACGTTCTGCGGTCTCGCGGTTTTCCGCGCCGTCGGAAAGACGCGGTTTGACCAGTTCGATGTACCAATCGCAGAAATCGTCCCAGATAAAGTCGTAAAGCTTCTGTGCGGCAACACCGAGCTCATAGTGGTCGATGTTGTCGGTAACTTCGCGTACCAGTCGGTTGTAACGGGTGAGAATCCACTTATCCGGAAGTTCCAGTTTAGCGGAGTCAAACATGTACGGAGTTTCGTCGGTGAGATTCATGAGCACAAAACGGGAAGCATTCCAAATCTTATTCGCAAAGTTGCGGTTTGCTTCAATGCGCTCGATGTGGAAACGGGTGTCGTTACCGGGAGAGTTACCGGTTGCGAGAGAGAAGCGGAGTGCGTCTGCACCGTACTTTTCAACAATTTCCAGCGGATCAACGCCGTTGCCCAAAGACTTGGACATTTTGCGGCCCTGCGCGTCACGAACGATACCGTGGATAAAGACGGTCTTAAACGGCTCTTTTTCCATCTGCTCCATACCGGAGAAAATCATACGGGCAACCCAGAAGAAAATGATATCGTAGCCCGTGACCATAACAGAGGTCGGATAGAAGTAATCGAGTTCCGGTGTCTTTTCCGGCCAACCCAAAGTGGAGAACGGCCAAAGCGCGGAGGAGAACCAGGTATCCAGAACATCCTCGTCTTGTGTCAGGTGAGTTGAGCCGCACTTCTCACAAACGGTCGGGTCTTCGCGGGATACGTTGGTGTGGCCGCATTCATCACAGTAGAATGCCGGGATGCGGTGACCCCACCAAAGCTGACGGGAGATACACCAGTCATGGACATTTTCCATCCAGTTGAGGTAAATCTTGCTGAAACGGTCGGGCACAAACTGAATGGTGCCGTCCTTAACAACGCGGATTGCTTCTTCCGCAAGCGGACCCATCTTAACAAACCACTGCGCAGAAGTGATCGGCTCAACAACGGTGCCGCAACGGTAGCAGGAGCCGACGTTGTGCGCATGGTCTTCAATCTTCAAGAGATAACCTTCCGCTTCTAAGTCCGCAACGATCTGCTTACGAGCTTCGTAACGGTCAAGACCCTGGTATTTGCCGCCGTTTTCATTGATGCATGCATTCTCGTCCATCACAAGGATTTCTTCGAGATTATGGCGCTTACCGACCTCAAAGTCGTTCGGGTCATGGCTCGGGGTGATCTTAACACAACCGGTACCGAAGTCCATCTCGACGTATTCGTCGGCAACGATCGGAATTTCACGGTTCATGAGCGGCAGCAAGACCTTCTTGCCGACCAGGTGTTTGTAACGCTCGTCATCCGGGTGAACTGCAACAGCGCTATCACCCAGCAGGGTTTCGGGGCGTGTGGTTGCGATGGTGAGATACTCATCGGAACCGACAATCGGGTACTTAATGTGCCAGAAATGGCCTGCTTTTTCCGCATATTCGACTTCTGCATCGGAAAGTGCGGTGGTGCAGTTCGGACACCAGTTGATGATGCGGCTGCCTTTGTAGATGAGTCCCTTTTCGTACAGACGAACAAAGACCTCGCGAACAGCTTTTGCACAAACATCGTCCATGGTGAAACGAGCGCGGCTCCAATCGCAGGAGGTGCCGAGCTTCTTCTGCTGTTCAACGATACGATCGCCGTATTTGTTCTTCCAATCCCAAACAAGGTCCAAGAACTTTTCGCGTCCCAAATCATAACGGGTGAGGCCCTGTTCGACACGCAGATTCTCTTCGACCTTAATCTGAGTTGCAATGCCCGCATGATCAGTGCCGGGAAGCCACAGAGCACTATACCCCTGCATACGCTTTACACGGGTCAGAATATCCTGAAGGGTTGAGTCGAATGCATGCCCCAAATGAAGCTGACCTGTGACATTTGGCGGCGGCATGACGATTGAAAATGCAGGTTTGTTCGGATCTACTTCCGCACGGAAATAGCCGTTATCCTGCCAAAATTGATACAGCCGTTCTTCAACGTGCTTCGGATCATAAACTTTATCCAACTGCTTTGCCATGAATAATCCTCCTTGTTCATAAAAAAACCGTCCCATGCATCGCATGGGACGGAAAATTTCCGCGGTACCACCCAAGTTGGCTGATATTCAGCCCTCTTTTGTATCGGCGTGTAACGGCGCCTGCCGGAAATACTTACTGGATATTTCAGCATTTCTGCATCGGGAGGGACACGAAACCAAACTACCGATCGGGCTTTCAGCTGTTGCCTGACTCTCTGGACGGCAGGGGAATTGGTTTCTCAACTCCGTCATCGCATTTAACAGTATAATGATATCGGAAAACAGAACTTTTGTCAAGTAAAAAGCCGTGTGTAACCTTTGGAAATTGAAACCTCTTTGATTGCACGATTGATTTTATCGGAAATTTTCGTGCCGAGAAGGGAGGTTAAATCGATATTTGCAACCGACAGCTGCAAAACGGATACTTGCATTTCCTCGTTGTCACGGATGAGTTTGAATTCAAATTCCGCCGAAACACGGTTTGGCAGAAGATGGGTGGCGTATTGGAGCGGAATGTCGTAATGCTCGAGTAGAGCTTTGAAGTTTTCCTTTGTGAGTTCGGCGGATAGACGGATGATGTTTTTATCGTCGATTTCAACACGGAGTTTTTCGAACGGAATCTGTGATTCCAAGACTTCTTGCAGGAGGCTTTTGTAATCCTCTTTCTTATGTGTGACCGAGAACTGATTTGCTTGCTTTTGTGTGTTGCTTAAACGAATGAATAATAAGACAAGCCCAACTAAAACAAAAACAATCAAAATTATACCGAAAAACATAAATTTTTTTCTGCTATTTTGCATCAAATCACCCCTCGGGATATGTTTATTCTGCTTTTGCGAAGTTATTCATATCGTCATGTTGTGACAGATTTTGTTTTTCCAAACCGCTATAATATTGCTCATAGATAAGGAGGGGAAACCGTGGTTGCGACCGTATATTTGGATGCGTTGTTTTTGCTCTCGGGAACGGTTGATTTCTGTATTCTTGTACTCTGCGGAAAATTGGCAGATGCAACAATCCGCAAACCGAGGCTTTTGCTGGGCTCGGCTTTTGGCGGGCTCTATTCGGTTGTTGCCGTTGTGTTTTGTAATGCGGAGCTATCCGCGGTTTTGATAAAGGCTGCAATTTCGCTTCTTATCGTTGCTGTTTCTTTCGGCTTCAAGACGTTCGGAGGATTTCTCCGTGTTTGGTGTACATATTTGATTTCAAATTTTGCATTTATCGGTTGTGTACTTGCGGTTGGAATGATACGCGGTGAGCCGCTTTATGCAACTCGCCTTTCAAGTTTATTGATTGCGGCGTTGTTTTACGGGGCAATGGTATCGTTTGTGTTGCGGCGAGTGGCGCGAGCGCGTGATCGTGATGCCACGGTCAGGATTGAGTTTTGCGGAAAAACCTGCTTGCTTCATGCCCTTGTGGATACGGGAAATTTTGTGAAAGACCCGATTGACAGAACATCGGTCATTGTTGTGGAGTTGGAAGCGCTGAAAGGGCTGTTTGATCCCAAAACATATGCGGAGTTTGAGCATGCGAAATCGGAAGATTCCCCGTATCTGCTTGAACGGCTTGGACTTGCAAATCGAGTGCGCTTGATTCCGTATCACACGGTAGGAAATACGCCGTCGCTCATGGTTGCATTTCGTCCGGACCGCGTTTTTGTCGACGGAAAACCCAAAAACAGTTTAATTGCATTGAGTCCGAATCGCATTTCAAAAAACGGAGAATTTGAAGCCCTTGTCGGGGAGGATGGAATATGATACGAAATCGCATTTTGCTCTTGCTTATGAAGTTTGGACTTTGTTCCAAAGGAATCCATTATATTTGCGGTAGCGACACCCTGCCTGCACCGCTTTGCCGCGAAGATGAGCAGGAGGCAATCCGTCTCTTGCAGGAAAAACCGGAAGCCGCAAAACCGGTTTTAATTGAACACAATTTACGGCTTGTTGTCTATATCGCGCGCAGATTTGAAAATACCGGAATCGGAATTGAGGACTTAATCTCGATTGGGACAATCGGACTAATCAAAGCAATCAATACGTATAATCCGACAAAAAACATCAAGCTTGCAACCTATGCTTCGCGTTGTATCGAGAACGAGATTCTGATGTATTTGCGGAAGAATTCCGGGCAAAGAGGTGAGGTGTCATTGGAGGAGCCGCTGAATACCGATTGGGACGGAAACGAACTTCTTCTTTCCGATATCTTAGGGACGGAGGAAGACAGTGTTCTGCGGCCGATTGAAGACGATGTTGATCGGGAACTGCTGCGAAAAGCACTTTCAAAACTCGCTCCACGCGAGCGGGAGATTATTTTTATGCGCTACGGTCTTGACGGAGACGAAGAGAAAACGCAGAAGGAAGTTGCGGATCAGCTTGGCATTTCCCAATCTTATATCTCACGCTTGGAAAAAAGAATCATTCAGCGCCTAAGAAAAGAAATCACGAAACTGATATAAAAAGATCGCCTTTCCGTTTGAAAGGCGATCTTTTACTTTTGTTTGGTAAGTCTCAGTACAACCTCGCCTGCGAGCATCAGACCTGCGCACCCGGGGACCCATGCAACACTTCCCGGAACAGACCGTCTTCCGTCGGGCGGGAGTTCGGTTTGTTCGGCATCTATCTTTTCTTCGGGAGAGAATAAAACGGGCAGATGATTCACACCGCGGTTTCGCAGTTCCTTGCGGATTACTTTTGCAAGCGGGCAGTTGTAGGTTTTGGAGATGTCGGTTACGGTCAACTTGGTTGCGTCCAGTTTGTTGCCCGTGCCGAGTGCCGAAATAATGGGAATCTCACGTGAAATTGCGGTGCAAATAAGATCTAACTTGTGGGTAACAAGATCAATTGCATCAACGATGAAATCGGGATTGAGAGAGAATAATTCCTCCCGTGTTTCTGCGCTGTATCGCAGATTGAGCGGGGTGACCGAGATTTCGGGGTCAATATCGCGAATGCGATCCGCCAAAGCATCGGTCTTTGACATTCCGACCGTGCTGTGAAGCGCACCGATTTGACGGTTTAAGTTGCTGATGCTCACGGTATCGTGGTCAACCAAAGTGAGACGTCCGACACCGGAACGGGCGAGTGCCTCAACCGTGTATCCGCCGACACCGCCGAGTCCGACCACCGCGACATGACTGTTTTTTAGTTTTTCCATTGCCTCTGCACCGAGAAGCATTTCGGTTCGTAATGTCTGTTCTCTCATGTTATCACCCTCTCGGAATATGGAAAGGCAAGGCGGAGACCGCCTTGCCGAAATGTTCATACCCCGCCGATGCCGTGTGCACCCATTTATAACCTGCACTTATATGCAGGTGGGTTTCCTCTCTCTGACATCATTGCTTCCAACGTCCGAATCATCGGGAGGCCTGCGATCAGTCAAAGAAGTCCGGAATCCCATATAAAAGATGTGGGTTTAAAAAGGCGCATCACGCACAACGCAGGGAAGTGGGGAGAGGATTACTCCTCATCCTCCGCATCTTCCATAAATACTTCGAAAACTGCCTGCAACTTCTCTTCGTCATCAACAGATGCAAGGATTTCGTCGCCGTTTTCGTCTTTGGTAACTTGGAGAATGGTCAACTCGATTGCATCCTCGTAATCGTCCGGAATGCCTGCCGGAGCAAATGCCATGTACAGGTCACCTTCAAATTCGATGGTATCCAGATGCTCAAATTCCAAATCGTTTCCGTCTTCGTCGGTAAGAACAACGATGTTCGGGCTGAATTCTTCGCTCATGCTATGTCACCTCACTTACATTCTTTCCTTTAGTATACCGCGGTATGCGAAATCAATCAACCATAAATTTTGATTTTTGAAAAATTATCTTTGCGGATGAACTGGATGTTGATTTGGTCGAAGTGACCGCACACGGTGGCGCAAGACCTTCTCATGCAAAATGGCAAGGTCAAGTGTTCAGCCGTAAAGGAAGAATCACGATTGACGGCGTTACCTATGAGGACTTGACAAAAGAAACGGGCTACGGTAGGGCGGACGGCTTGGGCGGTGTCAACTGTCGGCACAACTTCCACCCGTATGTCCCGGACGCACCTCGGGCATGGAGTGATAAAGAACTCAAAGCCCTTGAAGAAAAGAGCTGGTTTATTAGATTCTTCATTGTGCCATGAAGAAACAATCAGCCCGAACACAGATTGCATCCAAAAAGGCGGAACGGGAAGTCAAAGCGGTAAACAAAGCCGCAGGGGTCAAACCGTCAACCGTCAAGAGCATTGAGGCACAGCGGGAGGAGATGCCGTCACCGTTGACAAATCGTGGAAATGGTGGCATAATAAACAACGGAGAAAGCAGAGAAGAACAAGGCACTAAAACGAGGACACCCGGCACGCGCGGGAGTTCGATATGGGCAGAGGAAAAGAAAACCCAATTAAGGCAGACTGAGAAAATCCTTTCCACTAACCGGCATGAAACCGCTGTTGTATATGATGCAGAGCTGATGCTTATGGGTTTGAATTTACTTTCGAGGTGGATTAAAAATGAGGAGAAAGTATTCGCTGAAAGACATTGACAACATCGACAATCTGCCGGAAGATGAGGTAATCGTTTTAGATGATAGAGGGTACAGATATGACGAAGTCAATGACAGATTGGTCAGACCCGGAGAAGCCGGTTATGAGGAATTGCCGGAACTGATTTTGTAAAAAGCACTTTGCAGAAATGTAATGTGCTTTTGGATGGAGAATAGAGGGAGGTAGCATAGATGAATAACTTGTTCAATGTCAATATGTCTTCATTGGAAGCACAGACGGTGTTGTTTTCAAATGTTGACGGAAAGACACCAGAGGAACGGCGCGAACTGCTTGAAGCATACAAAGCGGTTATCCCTACGATTACCGCACGAGAAACAAGAAATGGTATAGAACTAAAAGTATAGCAAGCACTTTGCAGAAATGTAAGGTGCTTTTTTCATGCCTAAAATTCCATATCAGATAGACAAAGAGGATGTTTCCAATAATGGGAGCATCCTTTTTCTATACAATTTTCGCCTTGTGTTGAGGCATTTAAACCCATGTACGCCCACGGCGCGGAACTGACCGCGGCTTTCTTTTGAAAAAAGTGAAAAATATTGTTGACTTTGGTGTGTTTTCGTGATAAAATAACAGAGCCGCATTGAGTGGGTCTGTCAAAAGCAGGTTTTCCTGCACCCACAAGAGCGAGACTCTAAATTGAAGAGAGGTGCAAGAAAATGAAGGCTATTTTTGTAACAGGCGGCAAGCAGTACAAGGTTTCCGAAGGCGATGAAATCTACGTCGAGAAGCTCAATGTGGAAGGCGAAAGCATTACCTTTGACAACGTGCTGATGCTGATTGACGGTGAAGCAGTTACCGTCGGTACTCCGAATGTTGCAGGTGCAACCGTCGAAGCTAAGATCGTGAAGAACGGCAAGGCAAAGAAGGTCATCGTCTTTAAGTTCAAGGCTAAGAAGAACTACAGACGTCGCCAGGGTCACAGACAGCCCTACACCAAGCTGCAGATCACCAAGATCAGCGCATAATGATTACCGCAAAGTTTTTTATGCGGGGATCGGTAACTGTTGGCTTTGATGTATCCGGTCATTCCGGATATGCGGATGCAGGCAGTGATATTGTCTGTGCCGCGGTCACCAGTGCTGTATGTCTGTGCGAGTGTGCAGTCAATGATATGTTCTTGGCAAATGCCGATGTTTCGGTTTGCGAGAAGAACGCTCAGGTGATGTTGAAACTCACCAAACCTTGTCCGGAAGCGGAAAAGGTAATCGGAGCACTGAGATTGCAACTGCTCGAAATCCAACGAGAATACTCACAATACATTCAGGTTTTGGAGGTGTAAACCAATGCTGAAATTACAGATTCAATTTTTTGCTCATAAGAAGGGTGTCGGTTCCACCAAGAACGGCCGTGACTCTGAGTCCAAGCGTCTGGGCGTAAAGCGTGCAGACGGTCAGGCTGTTATCGCAGGTAACATTCTGGTTCGTCAGCGCGGCACCAGCATCCATCCGGGTAAGAATGTTGGCATCGGTTCCGATGACACCCTGTTTGCATTGACTGACGGCGTGGTTCGCTTTGAGCGTCTGGGCCGTGACCGTAAGCAGGTTTCTGTTATCCCGATGGCATAATCAGAACGGAAAATCTGGTAGGGGCTGCTGTATCAAGCGGCCCCTATTTTGATACAATACCCTATGGAAAGGGGAGAATAAAATGTTTGTTGATGTTGCAAAAGTACGGTTTACTGCAGGTCGCGGCGGTGACGGCGCGGTTGCATTTCACCGTGAAAAATATATTGCATCCGGTGGACCGGACGGTGGTGACGGCGGTCGCGGCGGTGACATTGTTCTTGTGGTCGATCACCATATGTCCACTCTGGTAGAATTCCGCTATAAACGTAAATTTACTGCGGGAAACGGGGAAAACGGAAGCGGAAAACGCTGCACCGGTCGTGACGGTCAGGATTTGGAAATCCGTGTTCCGCGCGGGACTCTGGTGTATGATGAAGAATCCGGCGCGCTTGTGGTCGACATGTCCAACATCGAGCGCTTTGTGCTGTGTAAAGGCGGTCGCGGAGGCTGGGGAAATCAGCATTTCGCAACACCGACCCGTCAGGCACCGCGCTTTGCAAAACCCGGCCTTGAAGGGCAGAGTATGTTTGTCCGTTTGGAATTGAAGCTTCTTGCGGATGTCGGCTTGGCAGGATTCCCGAATGTCGGAAAATCCACACTTCTCTCGGTGGTCAGTGCCGCACGTCCGAAAATTGCGAACTATCACTTTACCACCTTGGTTCCGAATCTCGGTGTGGTACGAGTGAATGAAGAGTTCTCTTATGTCATGGCGGATATTCCCGGTATCATCGAAGGCGCATCTGACGGTGCGGGTCTTGGTCATCAGTTCCTGCGGCATATTGACCGTTGCCGTCTTTTGGTGCATATTGTGGATGTTTCGGGCTGTGAAGGCCGTGACCCGATTGAGGATTTCAAGGCAATCAACGAAGAACTCGAAAAATATAATCCCGAGCTTGCAAGCCGTCCGCAGATTGTGGTCGGAAACAAGGTGGATTTAGTGTTTGACCGTGAAGTGGCGGACGGATTTGCCGAGTACATTAAAGCACAAGGCCTCCCGTATTACGAAATGTCCGCGGCAACCCGTCAGGGGGTAGACGCGCTATTAAATCGCATTGCGGAGGACTTATCCAAACTTCCGCCGATTCAGGTTTACACCCCGGATTATGTTGCACCCGAAGTGGTGCGTGATGATTATTCCATTACCATCTCACGCCTCGACGGCGATGTTTGGCAGGTGGAAGGTGATTGGATTGTCCGTGCAATGGGCTCCGTCAACTTTGAGGATTATGAGTCCCGCATGTACTTTGAGCGCCTGCTCCGTCAACACGGTGTCTATGATGCCTTGGAGGCGCGCGGTGTCAAAGAAAACGATACCATCATCATCTACGATCTTGAATTCGAATATGTTCGATAGAAAAAACGGTTGGGATTTCCCAACCGTTTTTTTATACCTGATGTTCCACTCGATTGATGATGTGCTCCCGGAACGGACGCTCCAATTCATTGAAATATCCGCTCCAACCCCAAACACGAACAATCAAGTTTTTGTGTTCCTCCGGATGTTCCAAAGCATCCAGCAATCGCTCACGACTGAGCGTGTTGAGTTGAAGCTGATGTCCGCCGTTTGAAATAAACAGTTTGACCAACTGTGCAACCTTTTTGATGCCCTCCTCATTGCGGAATACCGTATCGTGCAATTCCATTGTTACAGGTCCGCCGTTGATGGCTTTGGTGTAGTCAAGACCGGTAAATGAACGAATGCAAGAGATGGGACCTTTTGTTTTAGCCTCGGGAGTCGGGGATAAACTGCAGCTGTATGGATGACCCGCCTTTCTTCCGTCTGCGGTCGCGCCTACTTTTTCAGCGTCATAGATATATCCTTGCGCGCTTCCGGTGCCTGCGCGAAAAACACCGCCGTATCCGTTGGGTCGGCCACTTAGCGCATCGCCAAACCGGGTCACCAACAGATTTGCAAGATTGTCAGCAACGGGGTCTGCATTACCTGTTTTAGGGCAGGAAAGCAAGCGGTTTCTGAGCGCCTCAAACCCTTCAAAGTCTGCATTTAATGCTTCGAGCAAGGTTTCTTTTGAATACTCTTTGTTTTGATAAATGACTTGATAGATTGCCGCCAGAGAGTCTGCCGCGGTGGTGATACCGGGTGCATGGCATCCAAAGTTTTTATAAATCGGTCCGCCTTGTGATAAGTCTTTGCCCGATTCGATACAGCCGCCGATCATTGCGGAAAGATAGGGCGAGGGCCGTAAATGGTGAGAATATGTGCGGACAATGTTTTCCGACACTTTTTGGGGCAGTGCCGCACACTCTGAATCAATTGCGGTTTTTACTTCTTCCAAGAGTGCCTCGAATGTGTCGCAATCGAGTAATTTCGTTGTAACTACCTGATTGATGATTTGCGGGAAATTGAAAATCGCGATATTGGGTACATCGTAGCCCTTCGCAGGGATAATCGGTTCCCAGCAAGCGGCAACCGCGTAATCCTTGGCATCTTCGGGCGCGTAGCCAAGAGCAATCAAACTCGGAATGATTACATCGTCATTGCAGTATTGGGGAAACCCCATGCCTTGCTTTGTCATGAGTGTAGCAAATTCGTACAAATCATCCGATGTGTTTTTATCCACGCGCAGATTGATTTTGGGATCAATCAGATTGAGTTCGAGCGCAGCCTCCATGCACAAATGCGAAAAATCATCAAAACTTCCGCAACCGCCGAGAACAAGACTTTGACCGTTATCTCCGGCTTGAATTCCGAAATATAAATCTGTGTCAAAATTGATGGAAATGTAGAATTCTTCTATGATTTCGAGCAAATCTTCCCGTGCAACGCCCGATTTTAAATCTGATTCAAAGTACGGTCGCAGATACTTGTCAAACCGTCCCAAGGTGATATGGGTGTTGCGATTGCAACGAAGGGTATAAATAATAAATTTTAAGAATACACACGCCTCAAGAAGTGTGGTTGCGCCATTGTGCGGAACACGGCAGAGCGATTGATACAACTCGTTACAGCCTGCTTCTTTTGCGGCGTCGCGGTACCGATCGGAAAAGTTCAGTACTGCGCGAATGCAAGATGCGGCAGAAACCGTAAAATCTGTCTGCGGCTGTGCCTCAAGACGGTCGAGCAAATCATCCATACCGTACTTAAGGAGGGTCTCGTAATCGGGTGCCATATTTCCGCCGTGGAAATAAAAGGGGAGATAATGATAGTATTCGGTATTTCGTCTGTGAAAGCCGATGCGGTCATGCGCAAAAAAGTGCGCAGGTAATTCGGATTCCAACATTCCGCGGAGCATAACTGCCTCTTGCTCCATTGCGGTAAGCCGAGATTCTTCCTCTGTCAAAGCAAGAGGCTGTGATACGCGGTACTCTTTGTAAGAGCCGCTTTTTAATAGTTTCAGCAAGGATTTAATGCGTGCTGTCATTTAATATCACCTCACAGTAATTTTGCATGGATTCCGTATGAACGGAACAATTCAATGCGCGGAGTCGGTGCAAGCGCTTCGTCAAAACGCGGTGTATATTCGCGCCCGATTGCCCCGTATTTTCCGCCTGCAGACTTGTTGTAGGGAAGGAGTTCGATTGTATCAACATTATGAAACTTCAAACACTCTGCAATCATTTGCAAGTTTTCGGCGGTATCGGTTACCCTGGGAATCAAAGGGGTGCGCACAACGAATTGTTTTCCCGATTCCGAAAGCAGAGAAAAGTTTTCCAAAATCAATCGATTGCTGACACCGGTGTACTCGAGATGCTGCTGTTCATCCATCAGTTTCAAATCGAACAGAACGTAGTCCGCAAGCGTCAGCACAGATGCAAACTGCGATGAGGGAGCGTAGCCGCTTGTCTGGATCGCGGTGTGAATTCTCCCTTGCAACAAGGCGAGACACTCACTTAAAAATCGCGGATGACTCAACGGCTCGCCGCCGGAAAATGTGATTCCGCCCCCGGCTTGAATCAAGTATTCAAAACTGCCCTCCAATTCCGAAATCAATTCTTTTGGAGTGTATTCTTGCGAACAGTTTCGCAACAGATGTTTGGGACAGCGTTCGATGTACTGTCCGTTTTGACAAGCACCGCAATTAACACAGCCTTGTGCTTTTATGACTTCGTCCTCAAAGGATTGTCCCTCCGGGTTGTGACACCAACTGCATCTGAGCGGACAGCCTTTGAGAAAGACGGTTGTGCGAATGCCGGGACCGTCAAAGGTGGAAAACTCTTCGATTGAAAAGATTTTAGCAGTTGTCATCTTTATCACCAAACTTAAAATAACACGGAATCTTGACATTATCTCGCTATTTGTTGTACAATAATGGCAGAAATTTGTCTTGTTTGAGGTGCGTATGGTTTATCATCAGCCGTTTAATTCAAGAGGCAATCATTCTTACAATGCGGTGTTTTATCAAAATGTTGATTTTCACTCGCATTTTCACCGAAATTTTGAGTTGATTTATGTGCTTTCGGGCGAAATCAAATGCACGGTGGAAGAACGTTCTGCGGTCTTGCGAAAGGGACAGTTTGCAATGGTTCTTTCCAACGAAATTCATTCGGTCGAGTCGATGGGTGATTCTAAATGCTGGGTTTGCGTTTTTTCGGGGGATTTTGTTTCCGAATTTGCGAAAATGACAGAGGGGAAAATCAACGACGGATTCACGTTTTACTGTTCACCTGAGGTCGAACGTTTTTTGTGTGAAACCTTGATATGTGAAACACAACCGCCGTTGTTTCTGTTGAAGGCGTGTTTGTATGCTGTGTGTGAGGCGTTTGTTTCGTCGGTTTCCCTGTATAAAAGAGATGTGAAAAACAGAGGAATGATGCGGTTGATATTTGATTATGTTGCAAACAATTACCGCAGGCAGATTTCACTTTCCCTTCTGGCAAAAGAATTGGGCTATAATTACCACTATTTGTCCAAATGCTTTCATAAAATCTTTGAGATGTCATTTCCCGAGTTTTTAAAAACATTTCGGTTGGATGCCGCAGTTTCTTTACTGGTTGAGAGTGATATGGACGTCACAGAAGTTGCTTTGGAGAGTGGGTTTCAAAGCATTCGGAGTTTCAATGACTGCTTCAAAAAAGAGTTTGGAACGACACCGATGCGGTATCGGAAGGAACAAAGACAATTTTTGCAAAAAACTGTGTAGACGAATGAAAAAAAGCATGGTATAATATTTCTAATTGAAGCAAAAGGGGCACTTGAAATGAAAATTACTTTGAAAGACGGTTCTGTAAAGGAATACGCAGCACCGATGACAGTACTTGACATTGCAAAGGATTTGAGCGAAGGTCTTGCTCGTGTAGCATGCGCGGGCGAGATTGACGGTGAACGCGTTGACTTGCGTACCGTTGTTGACCGCGATTGTGCGGTCAGCATCCTGACCTTTGACGATAAGGGCGGCAAGGACGCATTCCGTCACACCGCATCTCATATTCTGGCGCAGGCAATCAAGCGTCTGTTCCCGGAAACTCAGCTTGCAATCGGTCCGTCTGTCGATGACGGCTTTTACTACGATATCGATAGTGAAAGAACCTTCACTACCGATGATTTTGAAGCGATTGAAGCAGAGATGAAGAAGATTGTCAAAGAGAATCTTCCGCTTGAACGGTTTGAACTTCCGCGTGCGGAAGCAATCGAATTTTTCAAGAAGCAGAATGAGATGTATAAAGTGGAACTCATCGAGGACCTTCCTGAAGATGCAATCATCAGCTTGTACAAGCAAGGTGAGTTTACCGACTTGTGTGCAGGCCCGCACTTGATGTCTACCAAGCAGGTCAAGGCATTTAAGTTGATGAAGCTTGCGGGCGCATATTGGCGCGGAAACGAAAACAATAAGATGCTGACCCGTATTTACGGTACCGCTTTTACCAAGAATGCGGATTTGGAAGCATATGTTACCATGCTGGAAGAAGCAAAGAAGCGTGACCACAGAAGAATCGGTAAGGAACTCGGTCTCTTCATGTTCCGTGACGAAGGTCCCGGCTTCCCGTTCTTCCTCCCGAAAGGTATGCTGCTTAAGAATACCTTGATGCAGTATTGGCGTGAAATTCATGAACGCGAGGGTTATGTGGAAATCTCCACTCCGATTATGCTCAACCGCCGTTTGTGGGAAACCTCGGGGCATTGGGATCATTATCAGGAAAATATGTACACCACCGTCATCGACGAAGAGGATTTTGCAATCAAGCCGATGAACTGCCCGGGCGGTGTCATGGTGTATCAGTCTCAGCCGCACTCTTACCGTGAACTGCCGCTTCGTTTGGCGGAAGTCGGTTTGGTACATCGCCATGAGAAGTCCGGTGCACTGCACGGCCTCATGCGCGTTCGTTGCTTTAATCAGGACGATGCGCACATCTTCATGACTCCGGATCAGATCCGTGACGAAATCAAGGGTGTTGTGCGCTTGATTGATGAAGTGTATCAGCTCTTTGGGTTTAAGTATTTCATCGAGCTTTCTACCCGTCCGGAAGACTCCATGGGCAGCGACGAAGATTGGGAACTCGCGACCGACGGTTTGCGCGGTGCTTTGGATGAAATGGGCCTCGATTATGTTGTCAATGAAGGCGACGGTGCGTTCTACGGCCCGAAGATTGACTTCCACCTTGTTGATGCAATCGGCAGAAGCTGGCAGTGCGGCACCATTCAGCTTGACTTCCAGTTGCCGCAGCGCTTTGAAGTGGAGTATATCGGTGCAGACGGCGAGGCACATCGCCCGATTATGATTCACCGCGTCTGCTTCGGCTCGATTGAGCGTTTCATCGGTATTTTGACCGAGCATTTTGCGGGTAAATTCCCGACTTGGTTGGCTCCTGTTCAGGTTAAGGTGCTTCCGATTTCCGATAAGTATTTTGACTACGGAAACCGTGTTGTTGCAGAACTGAAGGCGGCGGGCATCCGCGCAGAGATGGATGAACGCGCCGAAAAGATTGGTTACAAGATTCGTGAAGCGCGCAATGAACGTATTCCGTATATGCTCATTGTTGGTCAGAAGGAAGAAGAAGCCGGTATGGTTTCTGTCAGAAGCCGTTTTGAAGGCGAAGAAGGTCAGAAGGAACTTGCTGCATTCATTGAGCAGATTATGACCGAAATTGCGACCCGTGCGCGCCGCGAGGAAATGGCAACAGAAGAATAATGATGAAAGCCGTCCATTGGGCGGCTTTCCTTTGTTGGAGTGAAAGTATGAATGTTTCAAAGTATCTGGAACGGATTGGTTATACTAAAAAACCTGAGACAACACTTGCGTGCCTGAATGATCTTATTTCTTGTCAACTGCATTCGGTTCCGTTTGAAAATATTGATGTGTACTGCGCCCGCCTTGTTCCGTCTTTGGAAGAGGATGCCCTGTTCGATAAAATTGTAACCCGTCATCGCGGTGGCTATTGTTTTGAACTGAACACACTGTTTTGCCGTTTGCTGCGAGAAATCGGGTTTGATGCATTCTGTGTACGAGTGCGGATTCTGCTTGACCGAGAGGTGTTACCGCCGCAAACACATTGCGGAATTTTGGTTCAACTTGACGGTAAGGTTTGGTTTTGCGATGTCGGGTTTGGAGGACCCGCGCCGATTGGCGCGGTCTGTCTTGACGGAGGAGCGGTTTTTTACGGAAACCGTGGATATCGGATTGTGGATAACATCTTGTATTTGCAAAGAGAAGAAGGGTTTGTTCCGATGATGGAGTTTGAAACCCACGAATGTAAGACGTTGGATTTCCAACCGACCAACTATTTTTGCGCGACCTCCGAGGAAGAACCGTTTGTGCATGGGTTGATGGTATCGCTAAAATTACCGGATGGTCATATCTCAATCAGCGGAGATGTGTTTTCTGAAAAACATGGTGCAAAAGTTTCGAAAATTCGAATTTTAAGCGAAAATCACGCGAAAGAAATCTTGAAGAATTACTTTGAAATTGATGCTTGATTTCGAAAAAGAATAAGCGTATAATAAACTCTACCATGTAGACGGGAGTGAAACTATGAGAATTGTGATTATCGGCGACGGAAAAGTCGGTGACACTTTGACACGGATTTTGTCGCAAGAAGGGCATGATATCGTTGTCATTGACCGCAATCCGAAGGTCATTGAAGAAACAGTCAACACTTTCGATGTTTTGGGTATCAGCGGTAACGGTGCAAGCTATAAGGTCCAGATGGAAGCAAAAGTGAATAAAGCGGATCTTTTGATTGCGGCAACGTCTTCCGATGAACTCAACATCCTCAGCTGCATGGTGGGTAAAAAAATCGGTGCAAAGAATACCATTGCGCGTGTGCGCAATCCGGAGTATTCCGAACAGTTGATTTTCTTGAAGGAAGAACTCGGCCTTTCCATGGCGGTTAATCCCGAGATGGAGACCGCGTCGGAAATCTCCAGAATTCTGCGATTCCCGTCTGCACTTAAGATAGAATCCTTTGCACGCGGTCGCGTTGACCTTGTTGAGATTAAAATCGCGCAGGGAAGCCCTGTTCATGGGAAATCCTTGCAGGAAATCGGAAAACAGTACGGAACAAAAATTCTGGTCTGTGTTGTTCAGCGCGGTGATGAGGTATACATCCCCAACGGCAGCTTTGTTCTGCATGAAGAAGACCACATCACATTGACGGGTGACCCGGGCGAGATTACTGAGTTTTTCAAAAAAATCGGTATTTACAAAGAGAAAAGCCGCTCTGCGCTTATCATCGGCGGCGGAAAAATCGGATACTACCTTGCAAGACGTTTGGCAAAATCCGGTATGCGTGTGAAGATTATCGAAAAAGACGAAGAACGTTGTATTCAACTTTCCGAAATGCTTCCGCGTGTTGAAATTGTTCACGGTGACGGAAGTGAACATGAGCTTTTAAATGAAGAAGGGCTTGCCGAGTACGACGCTTGTGTGGCGCTCACCGATATTGACGAAGAGAATATCATCATCTCGATGTATGCACAGAGTCTGCGCGTGCAGAAGGTGATTCCGAAAATCAACCGTTTGTCGCTTCTCAAAATGTTGGACGATGTTGGAATTGACAGTGCGGTTTCTCCGAAGGATGTTACCGCGGACCGCATTGTCGGTTTTGTTCGAGCCATGCAAAACTCGTTTGATATTAACAGTGTTGAAACCCTTTGCAAACTTGTTGACCAAAAAGTGGAAGCGCTCGAATTCCGTGTTACGGAGGATACTCCGTTTGTCGGTATTTCACTCAGCGAGTTAAAGTTAAAGCCGCACCTTTTGGTGGCATGCATTGTCCGTAAAGGTCGCGCGATTATTCCGGGTGGTAGCGACTCTATGCAGCCGGGAGACAGCGTGGTCATTGTCACAGCGGAGCATATTTTACAGACCTTGGAAGATATCATCGAAATGTATCATTGAGTGTGAGGGATCTATGAATTATCGAATGGTTGGATACATCATCGGGAAACTGATGCGAATTGAAGGGATTTTGCTCCTGTTACCGCTTTTGGTTTCGCTCATCTACCGAGAGAACACTTGGCTTGCATTCTTGATTCCTGCAGTGCTTTTAATTTTGGTGGGCTCTGCGCTTGCATTCCGTAAGCCGAAAAACAGCACAATGTATGCGCGTGAGGGATTTGTCATTGTGGCACTTTCGTGGATCATATTGTCTTTGTTTGGTGCGCTTCCGTTTGTTATTAGTAATTCTATCCCGAGTTTTATTGATGCATTTTTTGAAACTGTTTCGGGTTTTACCACAACCGGTGCAAGCATTTTGACAAATGTCGAAGCATTGTCTCACGGAATGCTGTTTTGGCGTAGTTTTACTCATTGGATCGGTGGAATGGGTATTTTGGTGTTTGCGCTCGCGGTTTTGCCGCAAAGCAGCAGCAGTGAAATGTACTTGATGCGCGCGGAAGTCCCCGGACCGAGTGTGGGAAAACTGGTTTCCAAGGTTCGCTTAACCGCGCGAATCCTTTACGGCATCTATATTGCAATGACCTTGATTGAAATTGTGCTGTTAATTGCGGGCGGAATGCCGTTTTTTGACAGTGTGGTGCATTCTTTCGGTACTGCCGGAACCGGCGGATTCAGCATGAAGAATACCAGCATTGCCTATTACAACAGCGCATACATTGACGGTGTAATCACTGTATTTATGCTTCTGTTTGGTATCAATTTCAACTTGTTCTATTTTATTGTTTGCGGAAAAGTTCTTCGTGCAATCCGCAGTGAAGAACTCAAATGGTATGGCATCATTGTTGTTCTGTCGACCAGTTTGATAACGCTGAATTTGATTCCGCAGTATGAGTCGATTTCAACCGCATTTCGTCACGCATTTTTCCAAGTGGCTTCTATCATAACAACAACCGGGTTTTCTACCGTTGATTTTACCAATTGGCCTGCTTTTTCACAATGCATTCTGTTGCTTTTGATGATGGTTGGTGCTTGTGCAGGATCTACCGGCGGCGGCATCAAGGTAGCTCGTGTTGTTATGCTCGGAAAATTTGCCCGCAATGAGGTACGAAGAATGCATCAACCGCGCAGCATCGGTACTGTTCGGTTTGAAGGAGAGCGTGTTACCAACGAAACCAAAAATGCCTTGATGGGCTTTTTTGTGGTTTATATTCTGCTGTTGTTTGGTTCAACTTTATTACTTTCACTTGAGGAGTACACATTCCAAACTACATTCTCTGCGGTTGTAACGACCATCAACAATGTCGGACCTGGTTTGGGAGAGATTGGTCCGTTGTCGAATTTTGCCGGTTTTTCGAACTTTGGCAAAATCCTGCTGTCTTTTAACATGCTTGCGGGAAGATTGGAAATTATGCCCGTTTTGGTCTTGTTCGCACCGTCGATTTGGAAAAGAAGATAGGAAAACAATCATGATAAAAAGAACGCATCTTGTATTTGCAAGATGCGTTCTTTATTATTGATAGAGGGTTCCGCTTCGGTCATAGTAGCGAATGTCTGCTTCAAACTCGGTTGAAGGGAGTTCCGCGAAGAGAACGCCGCCGCTTGCTGCATCCAAGCGGATTGGAGTTTGCGCTTCTTCCTCCACCGTGAACGTGACCTCAGCATAGTCGGGATTTGGGATATCGGCGTAAATCAAAAGGTAGTAATTATCCTTTAAATGAACGGGGAGGGAAACAATTTCACTGCCTTCCCGTAAAATCCGAGTAACATAGCCGTAGTTTCCGTTTTTCAACGGCTCGAAAATCGCAATTCCGCGCTCATCTTCATATGCAATCGCGCAAGCAAGATATCCTTCAACTTCCGTTTCAAACAGAATACTCCAGGATTGGTTGGTGCCGCCTGAGGAGAGAATCGCTTCACGGCTTTCTTTTGTACCGCCGTCAAATTTTCCATTTGCTGTGCGGCTTGCCGCGAAGATGATGCAAACGATCAAACCGATTCCCGCGAAAATTCCTATAATTTTACGAATATTATTCATCAGAGGACTCCTTTTTCTTTGCGGTGTCGATGCTTGCTCCAAATACACAGAAGCGGTCAAATAAGAACTCGGTGATAAAATTGACCAACATGGTCAGGATTACGACAAGGTATTCGTTCCAGCCGACGGTGTCGGTCAAAACCGCGGTCCACCAAGTGGACAGGGGAGTGAAAACCAGATAGAATCCCGCAACCTTCGCCATAGCAATCGGAATATTGTTGGCGGAATGGAATGTGAATTTGCGGTTAAGTGTGAAGTTCCAGACCACAGACAGAATCAATGCAAGCAGATATCCAAGCCAGTGGTAAAGGTGAAGCACTTCCTCAAAAACAGTAAAACTCAGGATCTGGATGATACCTGCGCTGATGGAAAACAGAGTAAATTTAATGGAGCGAATCAATTCTTTTTTTGCATTACTCATACGGTTACCTCCAATCTTTTGTATTATTATAACGGAAAGTTTCGCTTTGTGCAAGAAAAAAGCACCGAAATCCGTTTTGGATTTCGGTGCTTTTGGAATTCATTATGCGGATTTCTTTGAAGTCAGCGTCTTGATGACAAAGAGTGTGAGAACGGTCACAACCACGCCGAAACCTAAAAGGATGTATGCGTTCTGAATGAATGCAGACAAGAGATAGGTAACAAACGAAATGAGTGCAACCGTAATCGCATACGGAAGCTGAGTTGATACATGGTTGAGGTGGTTGGACTGACTGCCCGCCGAGGACATGATGGTGGTGTCGGAAATCGGGGAGCAGTGGTCACCGCAGACAGCACCTGCAAGACAAGCGGAAACACCAATGACGAGGAACGGGCTGGTCGGTGCAAAGATGCTGGTAACGATCGGAATCAGGATACCGAAGGTGCCCCAGGAAGTACCGGTGGAGAACGCAAGAACACAAGCAACCAAGAAGATGATTGCAGGCAAGAAGTTTGCAAAACCTGCAGCTGCGGAGTTCATGAGACCTTCCACATAACCTGCCGCATCCAAAAGACCGGTCATGTTCTTCAATGCGGTTGCAAAGGTAAGAATCATGATTGCCGGGACCATTGCGTTAAAGCCGCGCGGAATGCAAGCCATTGCTTCCTTGAAGGTGACAACACGGCGTGCAACCAGATAGATGATGGTGAGGACCAATGCAATCAAAGCACCCCACGGGAGACCGACGGTTGCATCGGTGTTGCCGAACGCGGTGATAAAGTCGCTGCCGGAGAAGTATCCGCCGACATAGATAAGACCGATAACGCTCAGGACAACCAAAACGATGACCGGGAGAATCAGGTCGATTACGCGACCCTTCGGATTTGCTTCGACGGATTCTGCGGTTTCAACATCATCCTGACCCGAGGTGAAGAGGTCGCCTTTGGTCATTGCATTGAGTTCATGAAGCTTCATGGGACCGTAATCAAACTTCATGAGAGTGATTGCGATGATAAAGACCAAGGTGAGAAGCGAATAGAAGTTATACGGAATTGCACGGATAAAGAGCTCGATTCCGGAGTAACCGGTACCTTCGGTGAACTCCGCAACTGCAGCTGCCCAAGAAGAAACCGGAGCAATCATGCAAATCGGAGCTGCGGTAGCATCAATGAGGTATGCGAACTTCGCACGGGAGATGCGGTGAGCATCGGTGACCGGACGCATAACACTACCGACGGTGAGGCAGTTGAAGTAGTCGTCAATGAAAATCAAGATACCCAAAACGAAGGTTGCAAACATTGCACCAACACGGGACTTGATGTTTTTTTCGGCCCAACGGCCAAATGCTGCGGAGCCGCCTGCTTTGTTGATTAAAGCGACGATTGCGCCGAGGATGACCAAGAAAATGAAGATACCTGCGGTGCCGGAAACTGCGGCAATCAGACCGTCATTTAAGACGTAGTCCAAAGCACCGACCGGTTTCCAATTCGCGGCAAGCAGACCGCCGAGAACGATACCGATAAAGAGCGAGGAATAAACTTCTTTGGTGATGAGCGCGAGTGCGATTGCAACCAGCGGCGGAATCAGTGCCCAGAAGGTACCGATATAGCCGGTGGTGGCTGCGCTGTCGCCGGTTGCTGCTGCGGTGATGGTTGTGACAATCACAAGAAGCAGGGCTGCGACGACTGCTGTAACAAGTTTCTTGCTACGAGATTTCATGTGTTTTACCCCCAAAATATTTTTTTGAAATGCGGTTTTTATCATACCATATTTGTAGAAAAAAGTCAATATTGGGTGGCTTTTTGTCGCTCGGGAAGCTGGACCAAAACAATCGCTACGAACATGAGCACGCAGCCTGCGATTTCACGAATGGTCATGGCACCGCCGGTAAGATTCCAGCCGAGAGCAATCAGGACAACCGTGGCAAGTGTTGCAAATACAGACTCCAAACTCATTAAGATGGATGCGGAGGTGGGGTCGGTATATTTCTGACCAACAATTTGCAGGGTATAAGCAACGCCGCAGGAAAGCACACCGGAATAGCCGATTGACATCCAAGCATTCATTACGGTGGAGAACGAGGGGATTTCGTCAAAGCACATCCAAATCAGATTGATGATACCGCAGACGAAGAATTGCAGACACGCGAGTTTTACTCCGTCAACTTTCGGAGAGAAGTGGTCGATTGCGAGAATGTGACCCGAAAAAATGAATGCACAGCAGAATACCCATAAATCACCTGTGTTGAGAGAAAGTTCACCCGGTGTAATGCACATGAAATACAAACCGGCAACCGCTACAAGAACCGATAGTAAAATGATAGGACGCGGGCGCTTTCCCATGAACAAACCGATGATGGGAACGATGACCATATAAAGCGCGGTGATAAAGCCTGCTTTTCCGGGACTTGTTTCCAGCATCCCAATGGTCTGCAACGTTGAGGCAAGACAGAGAAATACGCCGCAGACAAGGCCTGCAATCAAAAGGGTTCGATCCATCTTTTGGACAGGCTGCCCGTTTCGTTTCTTTTGGCTGTCCAAGAAAAAGATGACCGGAAGCAAAACCAAACCGCCCAACACACTGCGGATACCGTTGAATGCGATGGGAGGGACGGTTTCCACACCCTTGCTTTGCGAAATGAAGGACACACCCCAAATAAAAGCGGTGAGTAAAAGGAGCATATTTCCTTTTGTTTTTTGACTTTTCATAATATCAACTCCAAGCAATGAGTATAACAGATTTTGCCGAAATTTCAAGAGGGAAGCAGTTCGAATCGATTTTTGTGACAGAGAAGAATTCCTTCCTCTTTTAATTTGCTGATTTCATTGGAAAGTCCGCTTCGGTCAACCACGAGATAATCCGCGAGTTCTTGGCGGTTAAACGGGATGGAAAACGAACGACTCTGCTGTCGTTTTGCTTCGCTCAACAGATATGCAAGCAGTTTTTCTCTGGTAGAGCGCTTGGATGTGATTTGGATTTTTCGGTGGAATGCCAGATTCTTTTGCGCCATTATTTGCATCAAGTGAAATATGACGGAGTGATGAAAGGAGCAGGTATGCTCGCAAGGATGCAACATGCGGTCGGCAGAGAGAATGAGAACTGTGACGGCATCATCCGCGGAAACGTCAACAGGAAGAATGTCGACCCCCGCGCAGGAAAACGATTCACCGAATAACTCATGGGCTCCGACTCTTCCGAGAATGGTTCGGTTTCCGAAATAGTCCTGCTGACTGATTGTGACAGAGCCCGAAAGCACAATGCCGATAAAGTCCGCGGCATCTCCTTCCAAAAACAGAAACTCTTTCTTTTGGAACGAAAGAATCTTTGCCTGCAAACAGGAAAGCAACGGCAAAAGTTCTTGCTCGTTGATTTCCCGAAAGAGTGCGCAACGTTTTATTTCCGACAAATATTTTCTCATAAAAACACACCTTTTGTTGAAAATTCAACAGACATTCTTTTTGAATTATACTAAAATATTATCGGAAATTCAAGGAGGGAGAAACGATGATTCGTAAAATAATCAAAATTGATGAAGAAAAATGCAACGGATGCGGAGCGTGCGCGACCACTTGTCACGAAGGCGCGATTGAGATGATAAACGGAAAGGCAAAACTCACGCGTGAGGACTACTGCGACGGGTTGGGGGATTGTTTGCCGACCTGCCCGACCAATGCGATTTCATTTGAAGAACGCGAAGCACCTGCATATGACGAGGCTGCGGTGCTTGCGGCAAAAAAAGAGAAAAAGCCGCTCCCATGCGGATGTCCGGGTACAGCTGCACGTGCCATCAAGCGAGATGCGAGCAAACAGTCAGTATGTGTTGAGAGCCAACTCACTCAGTGGCCGGTTCAAATCAAACTTGTACCGATTTATGCTCCGTATTTTGATGGGGCAAACCTTTTGATAGCGGCGGATTGCACCGCATTTGCCTATGGAAACTTCCATCAAGAATTCATCCGAAATCATGTTACGTTAATCGGGTGCCCGAAATTGGATGAGGGTGATTACAGCGAGAAACTCACACAGATTATTGCAGGCAACAACATCCAAAGCATCACAATCGTGCGCATGGAAGTGCCTTGCTGCGGCGGAATAGAACTTGCGGCAAAACGCGCTTTGCAGGCAAGCGGTAAGCTGATTCCATGGCGTGTTGTTACAATTTCAACCGATGGGAGAATCCTGGAAAACTAAAAGAAACCACCGGTCAAACCGGTGGTTTCTTTCTGCAATATACTTAAGATTGTCTGCATTTCACAATCATTTCCGTAACATTTGTCAAAACGAGAACAGAGTTTTGGTTGTAAACTTTGATTGTCAACTCAACAATTCCGTTTTTTGCATTTCGGCGTGTTAGGTTCGAAACCGTGCAGACCCCGCTGAGGATATCATCGGCATAGACGGGTTTTAACCACTCAATTTTTGTGGATT
>JAZQIE010000133.1:0-22007 GCA_045540975.1 Eubacteriales bacterium | reverse complement strand
TTCGGATTTTCCAAACCGCGCTTTGCAACCGCGTAAATTGAGCGGCTTGCACCCGTGTCTGCATAGACCACGGTGCCGTCGTCCATGATGGCATAAGCACGTGCGGTGTACTCGCGCGCGTAGTTTTTCGCCGCAACATTTGTGATGACCGCAGTGAAGGTCACCGCATCATCGGTTTCATCGTAAATGTAGTTTGCTTTGACTTTCGCAACCGCGTGACCGTTGAGTGTCGCCCCGATTTGAAGTTCGGAAATGTCGGTAATATCTGCACTCGGAATGAGAATTGTGCCGTATTCCACCACACGGTCGAAATCCAAACTCGTCTTGTCAATCGAGGAAATGAATCTCAGCCCCTGCACACCGCTGGTACGAATCTGCGCCCCGTCGGTTGTTGAGATGGAGACGGGGCGAGAACTCTTGCAAACAGTGATTGTGGCATTTGATGCGGTGACTGTGATCGGATCGACATTGAAATCATATGCGGGGTCCGGTTTGATTGTAATGGTGTAAGTTTTTTTAGTTTCTTTCGGGACTTCAAAAGTAAGGGTTGCTAAAAGTCCGTTTGATGCGTCTTCTTCATCAAAATTGTCCCAAAGCAAACGAAACGGATTTGTGTCGAGTTTCTTTGGCTTGGTAAATGTCAGTGTGGAGAGTGCGTCCCCACGCTCAATTCCGGTCAAAACAAGTTCTTCGTCATAGGTGATTTTGAATGATGCTGACAGTATCCCGGGATTTCCGGAAAGTGTTAAGGGAATCTCGACCGGTTCAGTCCCGGCCCCTTGCATAATTGATTTACTCACGGTACTTACATGCATTCCTGTCGCAAATGTGATTGTGGTTGCCGAAAGTAGAACCGTGATTGCACAAATCAGTGCAATAAATCGTTTCATCTAGAATACCTCCTGTTTTTCCTGCCCGCTTTTGCGGGCAGGAAAATGAATCTTACTTTGTTCTGTACTGTACCCATTCTACAATATTAGAAACATTTTCGAGTGTGCTCGGATCCTCACGGGATTCAACATCCTCGGTCTTGCTGAAGTAATAGGTGTAAACCGGCTCTTGATAGTACCATCTGGTGCCATAGTTCTTAGCGGTTCGCGTTCCATTTGGGACCCACATTCTTTGTGCGCTACATTTTGGGCAAGCAGATGAACCGTAAAATTGAATATCAGTTTCATATGTTCCAGATTTGGATAATTGATATGTTAATTCTATTGCGTGTTCTATCCAACTTGTGTATCTATAATCACCCCAACGGCCTCCGCCAGCAGCTGTTTTGTCTACACCGTTCCATCTGTGATAATACTTATAATATGTAGTTGTTGATTTTACATAACTTTCACTCCAAACGTTTCTGGTTCCGTTTGCAGGATTATTATACACAGGGCCAACGGTTGATCCCCAGGCGGTACGTTCGGAATCATATTGTGTCCAGCCGCTTAAAGTAGGGGAATATGAGGTGTTATATAAGGTTTGAGTGTAACTCCATTTGCGATCTACGATTTCCGCATCGGTAGGAACATCTTCGGCCGGTGCCCATACGGCATCGTTATGTACCCAATGCGCATAGAGCGTGATATCGGTAAGCGATGTCATCAAAGTTTCTGCAGTTACCACATCTCCACCGTCGACCTCAGTATACCAACCGTCAAAGGTGTAGTAATCACGGCTTGGGGTCGGAAGTTCTCCAATCGGCATATTGAGCGATGCCATTTTACTTTCAATTGCAACAGTGCCGCCGGTTGCATTAAAGGTGATTTGGTGAGAGGAGAGGTAGTTGTTAAACTCTTCCTCTGTGATATGGATAATCTCGCCGTTTGATACGGTAAGATACTTTTCGCCGGAAATCTCACCGCATACCAAAATATTTCCATTGACATTCAGGAGACCTGTCACATCGGATGTAAGCGGAGCAAGATTGAGATTCTTGCAAAGAATTGCGTTTTCACTGGTAGATCTCAAATTGATGGTGCGGTTAAGACTCAAATTGGTCGTGTCCGCTTTGAGCACGAGAGCATAGCCTGCCACTTCTGCCTTGACACGGTCAAGGGTTACATTGTCGGAATCAAAATCCATTGGGATTTTGGAGTTTTCAGTGAATGTAATACCGTTAATGATAGTCTTTTCTGCATCGGATTTCACACTCAGTCCTTTATATTCCTTATCCTTGCCTTGGAGTTCAAATGTCTCAGCAGAGCCGATTTCAAACACCATTCCAACGGCTTCGTCATTCGGGATTTCAGAAATATCCAAAACGATGTTTTTCGCACCACAGGTTGCAATCGCTTGTGCAACGGCCGCGCTTGATGCAGTGGCTTTCACCTTTGGGAGACCTGTAAATGCATTGTCACCAACATGTTTGATTTCAACCGGGACAGAGAATGTATTAAGTGAGGTACAACCATTGAATGCATTGTCATTAAAGCTGGTCACACCAGGACAAAATACATATTCAAGATTGGAGCATCCTTCGAATGTCGACTCCGGAATTTCAGTGACAAAATCACTGATCTTGACCGCTTTGATGTCGGTGTTGTTTTTGAACAAACCGGGCTTAATTCCGGTTACTTTGACAGAAGAAATGGTTTCATCATTGTTGTTGACCGGGATATAGGAAGGAATGAAAATGATATCGTCCGGTGTTTCATTTGTGGGAATATAATCGACAATCATGCCGGTATCCGGATTAAACACAAGACCGTCTGTTTTGAGTGTTTTACTGTTTACATACTGTTCAACATAATAGGGGATTTCAAAAGGAAGAACCCCTGTTTCGTGATCTTCGAATGTTCCATCATAAGAATAATCAAGGTACTCTTCGGTCTTATCGTCCAATACATTATAGGTGTAAACATAATAAGATTTGCTTGCGATGTCATAACCTACAACAGCGAAAACGTGTACAGTTCCTGCCATGACCATTCTGTAATCGCCAACCGTATGGCCGCTGCTGGAGAATGTTGTTGTTGAGGAGGTGATTTGGGATGTGTAATAGGTCAATGCTGAACTGTACTCGTCACTCTTTGTGTCTGTGGATGCAAGGGCTTGTGACTCACTGTTGGAACCGCCGGATGAATAGGATTCGCCGTACCCTTTTTGTTCACTGATAACCTTTGACATGACGTTTGAAATTGTGTTGCTCTGGCTCACACTACGGCTGTTGTTGTAGCCGGAAGAAGAGTTCCAAGTGTTAGTAGAAGTTGCTGTGGTCGAATGATACTTTTCGGTATCTGCATTGTCGTGCCATTCTGCATAGGAACTTGCTCCGGAGTTACGTGCAAGTTTTTCACCAGTATGAGCATTGAGCCCGACGCCGATGTCAATGATTTCATCAAGTTTGCTTCCTCCGCCGATCGAACCCTCTACGCCAACACCCCATTCGGTGTTGTATTGCGAGGTGTCGTAAGAGGAGTTAGAGCCGCTGTTTCCCACAGAGGTTTTATATGTTTCTCCATTGACGGATACGAGACTGTTGGAACCACCACTGCTGGTATTGAGGAAATAACTGTTGTTTTCGCTTTTGGAAATGGTTTCGGCTTCCTCTCGGGTTTGGCCGGTTTCCTCCAAATAACTTTCGCTGATCTGGGTGCTCTGATTCCAATCGCTTGACAAAGTCCATGCTGACGTGTTGGTTGTTGCATTTGAAACAACCTTTGCAACGGTGGATGCTTGTGTTGAACTGATTTCAGATGTCTCCGTTTTTGAGTGCGTTGTTATAATTCCGTTTGCACAATTAAGATTTAATGTAGTAAAGAGCGGAACATTTTGAAGTTCACCAATTTCATAGGTGAAAAGAATAACACCGTTTTCTGTATCTTCGAATATGAACGGATCGGATAGTTTTTTAACAGGTACTGCCTTGTTTCTTGTACTTGCCCAATTTTCATAAAGTGTAAAATTCATTGCAGTTCCGGCGGGGATACTCTCCCAAAGATTTCCGTCTTTGTCTGTCCAACCAATCCAAGTGTATTTATCCAACACTTTGTCTAAATCTTGCCCCGGAACAGGAAGCGGTTGCTCCTCGCCGACAGCATATTTCATTGGTGCTTGCGGAAGCATTGTGGAAACAAAACTTACCGTGTATTCCTTTTTTGCCCAATGTGCGTAGAGTACCTTGTTTCCTGTTTCGCCTACTTTGATTTCGGTTACACGCTCCCCGCCGGTCTGTGCAGTGTACCAACCAAGGAAGTCATAACCGTTGACCAAAAGATCATTCAAAACCACGGATTCATCGCTACTGTAATAAGCCGGATTTTGGTTTTCGATGTCAATGGATTGGAGATATGTATCATTAAGGTCTACGTAGTAGGTGATGGAGTACCCGTCCTTCGGTGCAATTACGGTATCTGTTTCGCTGATTTCAGTCAGACCTTCTTCGTCGCTGAAAAGTTTTTCACACTTCGAACAGGTCCAGTATGCAATGTTTCCTGCTTCGGTATAGGTGGGTGCTTTGTACGGATGTGAGGTCATCTCATGACTGCAACGCGGGGTAGAGGGTAAAAGTTCAACATCCCAGCCACCTGCGATAAAGCGACGAATATAAATGACATCACCTGAATTGAGACGTCCGTCATCATTGACATCACCTGCGGCTTCATTGATGGTCACATCCCAACCACCGGTGATATGACGGCGAAGAAAAATGATATCCGAAGTAAGAACCTCATCGTCACCGTCTACATCCCCAGGAATATAGTCGATTACATGGACAATTCCATTTTCAATGTTGAGTTTGACTGGATTAAGATTCAAATCATAAATGTCACCACTCACATATGAAACTGCAACACTATAATTTGCATCTGCCGGGGCATCCTCATCAATTTCAAAGGTAAGGGTGATGACAGTGCCGTCGGTGATGTCTTCCTCCAAAAGCTCCTCTCCGTCCCAAAGAAAATTACAGGGAGAAGAAAAATTGCCAGGCTTACTCAATGAGAGTGCAGAGAATGCGTCTCCGTTTTTTACACCTGATAAGGTGAGTCCTTCGTCATAGGTGAAGGTTAACGTTGCACCTAGGATACCCGGATTGTTTTTAATGATAACGTCCACATCAACAGTCCCACCGGAAACACCGGAGACGGACTGGACTGACAAAGTCGGATTAACTTCTGTTGCACTTGCAAGCGGAGTAACAAATGTTATCACCGTAACGAGTACAAGTAAGAGAGAAACAAGGCGCTTTGTGTTCATAACTGTCAGTTCCTTTCTGTATTGATTATGATTTCGCCGCTCTGCACAAGCGGAGAGATTACATTGAGTTCTTGATCCAAGATATCTCCGGAAAATGCTTTTACCGTAATGGGACAGTATCCATAAGCATCATCAGAGACCTTGAATTTCATGACCAGTACTTCACCGTCCAAAACATCTCCATCTGAGAGTTCTAAAGCATCCCAAAGAAAACGGGAACCGTTTTCAAGAGTTTTTGATGGGGTAAACTGTAATGCTTTGAGCGCATCACCGTTTTTTACGCTAACAAGGCGGCATTTGCTTTCGTCAAAATGGATCGAAAAGGTCATTCCCAAGACGCCGGGATTGTTTTTGATTTGAACGGCAACCTCTACTGTTTCACCGGGTGAAGTTTGAACTGTGGAAGCGTAAAGCGTGGGGACTCCATTGCTTTCCGGTGTAGTGGAGTTTTTCTCTGTTCTTTCACAGGAAGAAAAAAGAAACATGAGACACACAAGTAGAAGACATAATTTGCTTTTTTTCATAACACTCTCCTTATGATTTGTATGTTTGGCACAAAATAAAAAATGCGCCAGCCGAAGCTGACGCAGCAAAACGCATCCGCTCCGATTGTCGCCAAACAAAACCTTCACTACAACTACAAGTATGTGTATGTGAAATAGAGCATCTGCATTTTTACCCTGTTCTAAAAACAAGACAAAAACACACATACTACGTAGTTGTCATATATTTGGTTTTGTTTGGCATTTTTTATCATATCACAAGAGGAGTGGGTTTGCAAGAAAAAAACCGAGAAGCGTTAACTTCTCGGTGCGTTTTGTTCTAAAAACTGTCTGAAATTGTTATAAAACCGTTTGTTTTGCTCGGGGGTGCGCTTGGGGGTTGTTTGAAACCGCCCACCTGCGCGGCGGACCTTTGCCGAGGTGTGCCGCACCAAAAGGAGCGCGTCAATGTTCTCGTTTGTATAAAAATATCCGTCCTGATGAAGCGGGAAAGCCTTGCGCGCCAGACACATCGCGGCAAGCCCGTAGTCTTGGGTCACCACCACATCGCCTTTTGAAATCAAATTCACCAAGGTGAAATCCACGCTGTCCGCACCCTTGGAGCAGACCACCGTCTTTGCGCCCTCGCGCTCGATTCGATGCGACGTGTCGCACAGAATGGTGCAGGGGATGGAAAACTCTTTTGCAAGCGCCAAAACCTCGCTTACTACGGGACAGCCGTCCGCATCAATGTATATCTGCATAAAAACACCCCGTTTCTCTCTCTATTTTAGGCTAATTTTACAGGCTTGTAAAGATTTTTTCCGAATGATATAATAGAGGGAGAATTTTACATGGGGTGAAAGCATGAAAGACTTTTATTTGAAACCAAAGCTCTTCTCTGTCATGAAAACCTATGACAAGGGACAACTCATCAAAGACCTGCTTGCGGGTATCATCGTTGCAATCATTGCGCTTCCGCTTTCCATCGCGCTCGCGCTGGCATCGGGTGTTGAGCCCGCGTGCGGCGTGTATACCGCGGTGGCGGCAGGCTTTGTGGTCTCCTTCTTCGGCGGCAGCCGTGTGCAGATTGCGGGTCCGACCGCGGCGTTTGCCACCATTGTGGCAGGTATTGTCGCGACCCACGGAATGGACGGGTTGTTTGTCGCAACCATCCTTGCGGGTGTGATGCTCATTCTGATGGGTGTGTTCAAATTCGGCGGACTCATTAAGTACATTCCGTACACCATCACCACAGGCTTTACCGCGGGTATCGCGGTCACGATTCTGCTCGGGCAGGTCAAGGACTTCTTCGGTCTGCAGTATGCGGACGGTGTGCGTCCGGTCGAGCTTTTGGAGAAGATGCACGCGAATATCGAAGCCATCGGCACCTTCAGTTGGGGGGCGCTTCTGGTGGGTGCGGTGTCCCTTCTCATTTTGATTGTATATCCCAAGTTTGAAAAACGCGTACCGCCCTCGCTGATTGCGGTTGTGGTCGGCGCGCTCATGGTGGCGTTTATCCCGGGTTTGGGCGACAGCGTATACACCATCGGTGAGCTTTATTCCATCCCGTCGGGTCTTCCGCACGTGGACTTCGCGGGCATGGATTTCAGCGTTGCGAAAATTAAAGCGGTGTTCCCGGATGCGGTCACCATTGCGGTGCTTGCCGCGATTGAATCGCTTCTTTCCTGCGTTGTGGCAGACAGTATGGTAAACTCCCGTCACAACTCCAACGCGGAACTCACCGCGCAGGGTCTCGGCAACATTGCATCCGTTCTCTTTGGCGGTATCCCCGCGACCGGTGCAATCGCACGTACCGCGGCAAACGTGAAAAACGGCGGCCGTACCCCGATTGCAGGTATGGTTCACGCGGTTGTTCTGCTCCTTGTCTTACTCTTCCTCATGCCGTATGCAGGGCTGATTCCGATGCCGACCATCGCGGCGATTCTGTTCGTGGTTGCATATAACATGAGCGAATGGCGGAAATTTGTCCGCACCTGCAAAACCGCTCCGAAGAGCGACATTGCGGTCATGGTGGTCACCTTTGTTCTCACCGTGCTGTTTGACCTTGTCGTTGCAATCGAAGTGGGTATGATTATGGCGGCGCTTCTCTTCTTAAAGCGCATGAGCGACCAGACCGAGGTCACAAGCTGGAGATACATTGAGCAGGAAAACGATGCCGAGAGCATTGAACTGTGCGAAGTGCCCAAGCACGTGCGTGTGTATGAAATCAGCGGACCGCTCTTCTTCGGCGCGGCGGATAAAATGCTCGATATCACCTTCAAGGAATACACAAAGGTCTTAGTACTCCGTATGCGCGCGGTGAACGCGCTCGATGCGACCGCAATGAATGCGCTGGAGGATTTGTACAAGCGCTGCACACAGGCAGGGCTCAAGGTGGTCTTCTCCCATGTCAACGAGCAGCCCTTAAACGTTATGAGAAAAGCAGGCTTTGTCGAGCTGGTGGGCGAGGAGTATTTCTGCCCGCGTATTGACGAAGCGCTGAGCAAAGCGTCACAACTGTAAGAAAGGCGGTAATGAAAATGCTGACTGATGCAAAACGCGAATTTATCGAATTTATGATGAGTGCAGATGTGCTTCGCTTCGGTGATTTTGTCACCAAGAGCGGCCGCAACACCCCGTACTTTGTCAACACAGGAAACTACAAAACCGGTCTCCAAAACTCCCGTCTCGGTGAGTTTTACGCGGCAATGGTGAAGGAAACTCTGGGTGATGAGTTTGATGCAATGTTCGGCCCTGCCTATAAAGGCATTCCGCTTGCAACCTCGGTTTCGGGCGCGCTTGCACGTGTTTACGGCATCGACAAGCCCTTCTTCTTCAACCGCAAAGAGGCGAAGGACCACGGCGAGGGCGGCTCGATTGTTGGCTACAAGCCGAAGGACGGCGACCGCGTGGTCATCATCGAAGACGTCATCACCGCAGGCACCGCGATTCGCGAGACCATGCCGGTGCTCGCGGCTTGTGCGGACGTCAAGGTGACCGATATGTTCATCTCGGTCAACCGCTGCGAAGTCGGTACCACTCCGGGCAAGACCGCGGTCATGGAAGTGGGCGAGGAATTCGGTATCCGTGTGCACAGCCTGGTCACGGTTGCGGACATCCGCGAGTATCTCTCCACCCTTCCCGCGTATGCCGAACTTCTCCCGAAGATGGATGCCTACATGGCGCAGTACTGTGTGTTCTAAATTTTTAAGAAAACAAAAATGAGTTGCAGTTTTAACTGCAACTCATTTTTTGTTTATTTCGGGTACATCGGTGCGACACAAGATATAGTCGATGCTGACATTATAAAAATCAGCCAAACGCAACAAAGTCTCGGTAGGAGGGACTCGTTCTCCGGTTTCAAATTTAGAAAGAAGCGCTTGCTCGATACCGGTTTTCATTTGCACGGCAATTTGGGTGTATCCTTTGCTTTTTCGAAGCAGTTTCAGATTGTTTTTCATCCAAACACCTCCAATGACATTATGTCATAATCACACTTGACAAATATGACAATATGTCATATAATGGAGCTATAGATATTGGTTGAGGGGGTGAAACAATGGCAGTAGCATCTTTGGTTTTGGGTATTTGTTCCTTGGTTTTTCCTTTTATCGGTTTGGGATGGCTTTCTTGCATCGTCGGTATCGTTGGTGTCATTCTCGGTGCATTGGGTCGTAAGAATACCGAGAAGAAGGGCATGGCAACCGCAGGCTTGGTGATGTCTATCATTTCGGTCGCATTGGGTCTGATCATGTGGTTGGCATGTGCCGCCTGCGTCGGCGGAATCGCAAATATTGCGGCAACCGCTGCATAATTCAAAAAACCGCCTTGAAATCAGGGCGGTTTTTATTGTAGGTGATACTGTTTGTTTCAATATTTGTGTTTTGGGGAAGTTTGCATTCCGACCTACGGACTTATGATGACAGTCGGAATCTTTTTGTGCGGAACTCTCATTTTGCGAAAAGCAAAACGAGTGGGAATCGGAATCGAAGAAATGATAATCGTAATGGCAAGCGCGATAGGGGTGGGACTTTTTTGCGCAGGTCTGTTCTATCTGCTTGTCACATATCCAATCGGCGAATTGTTTCATAAAATCATAATCGGAGAATTCGATTTTATGAACAATACGGGTTTGGTTTTTTACGGAGGATTAATCGGTGGAATTGTCGGGGCGATTCTTGCTTTGCATTGGCAGAGGCTTGACATAAAGCAGGTAGAACCGTGTGTTGTTCCGTTTCTTCCGTTGGGACATGCGATTGGTAGAATCGGCTGCCTCCTTGCCGGATGTTGCCACGGATTTGAATACAGCGGCCCGCTTGCGGTAGCGAGCGCATTTGCCGACGGGAAAACCTTTTTCCCAATCCAAGGTGTGGAAGCACTTCTGAATTTTGTAATCATGACGATTCTTCTTTTGTATGCAAAGAGAACTCGTCCCCCATACCATATTCTTAGTCTCTATTTGCTCCTTTATTCAAGTCTTCGATTCGTGTTGGAATTCTTGCGGGGAGATTGGATTCGCGGGTCTCTCTTGTTCCTCTCCACATCACAATGGATTAGTATCGGACTCTTTTTGATTGGTACAAGTGTTCTGCTTGCAAAACGAAAGTAAAAACAGAGAAGATGCACTGCATCTTCTCTGTTTTGTTTATTCAAGCTCGAATGCGCCGGTGTAAAGCTGGAAATACGTTCCTTTTTGGGCAATCAAATCATCGTGTGTGCCGCGCTCGATGATGCGGCCGCGGTCAAGCACCATGATGACATCCGAGTTTTTGACGGTGGAGAGTCGGTGCGCAATGACGAACACGGTTCTGCCCTCCATCAACTTGTCCATACCGCGCTGAACGATTGCCTCGGTACGGGTATCAATCGAGGAGGTCGCCTCATCCATGATGAGGACAGGCGGGTCTGCAACCGCGGCACGCGCAATCGCAATCAACTGGCGCTGACCTTGGGAGAGGTTTGCGCCGTTGCCCGAAAGCAGGGTTTCGTATCCGTCGGGCAGACGGGTGATAAAACTGTCCGCACCGGCAAGGCGCGCTGCCTCGATACATTCCTCATCGGTGGCATCCAGCCTGCCGTAACGGATATTTTCCATAACCGTGCCTGTGAACAGGTTGGTCTCCTGCAACACGATGCCGAGGGAAGAGCGCAGGTCGGATTTGCGAATCTTATTGATGTTGATGCCGTCATAACGGATTTTGCCGTCCGCAATATCATAGAAGCGGTTGATGAGGTTGGTGATGGTGGTTTTGCCCGCGCCCGTTGCACCGACAAACGCGACCTTCTGACCCGGTTCCGCATAGACCGAGATGTCAAACAGCACCTGCTTTTCCTCGGTGTAGCCGAAATCCACCTCTGCGAGTCGGACATCGCCGCGCAGCGGAGTGTAACGGAAACTTCCGTCTTCCAGCGGCACCTTCCATGCCCACTCTCCCGTACGCTCACACACCTCGGTGACCGTGCCGTCTGCCGAAATGCGCGCATTCACGAGTGTGACTTTGCCTTCGTCGGTCTCCGCTTCCTGATCCATCAGTTCAAAGATGCGGTTTGCACCTGCAAGCGCCATCACGATATGGTTGATTTGCTGGGAAAGCTGGTTGATGTTGCCGGTAAACTGCTTGGTCATGTTGAGGAAGGGGATGACGATGCTGAGTGTAAACGGCATACCCGAGATGCTGATATTCGGGACGTTGGTGAGAAGCAGTGCACCGCCCACCACCGCGACCAATACATAGAGGATGTTGCCGATATTCTGGATGATGGGACCTAAGATGTTGGAATAGCAGTTGGCGCGGTAACTGTCGTTGTACAATGCATCGTTTAAGGCATCAAAGCCTTCCTGCGCATCATCCTCATGGCAGAAGACCTTGACCACCTTCTGCCCGTTCATCATTTCCTGAATATAGCCTTCGGTCGCGCCCATGGACTTTTGGTGGCGCAGGAAGTACTTCGCACTTCCGCCGCCGAATTTCTTGGAAACAACGAACATCAAAGCCACGCCGCACAACACCAGAAGGGTCATCCAAATACTGTAATACAGCATGATGCCAAGAACACAGACAACCACACTTCCCGCACGGATGATGGAGGGAATGGACTGGGAAATGAGCTGGCGCAGGGTATCAATGTCGTTGGTGTAATGGGACATGATATCCCCGTGCTTGGTGCTGTCGAAATAACGGATGGGGAGATTCTGCATTCCGTCAAACATTTTGCGGCGCATCTTGGAGAGGTAGCCTTGGGTGATGACCGCCATCAACTGGGTGTGAAGCGCGGTTGCGGCAAGCGCAATCACATACAGTACCGCGAGAAATACCACCATGGGAACGATTTCCTTTGCCGCGGCGGGCCAATTCTGTGCGGGCTGCCAGGTCTCGATTGCCGCGACGATTTTCTGAATCAAAATATCGGGTACCGCGGCGACCACCGCAGAGAAGAGGATACACAGCAGGGTGATCGGGAATAGGACGGGATAGGCTTGAAATACGGTCGCAATTGTACGCTTTAAGGTGCCTTTTTTGACCGGGGGACGCCCTTTTTTATTCATTGTCGGCACCTCCGTTCGTTTGCTGCTCATAAACCTCGCGGTAAATCTCGGAGGAGGCGAGGAGTTCCTCGTGTGTTCCGATATCCGCGATTTTCCCGCCGTCCATCACCACGATCATATCCGCGTGCATCACAGAGGACACACGCTGTGCGATGATGAGCTTGGTGGTGGAGGGGATATACTCCTCAAAGCCTGCACGGATGAGCGCATCGGTTTTCATATCCACCGCGCTTGTGGAGTCATCCAAAATCAAAATCTTCGGCTGTGCGATGAGTGCACGGGCAATGCAAAGACGTTGTTTCTGTCCGCCCGAGACATTGGTGCCGCCTTGCTCGATTTTGGTGTCGTATCCGTCGGGGAAGGTCGAGATAAATTCATCCGCACACGCCAGACGGCAGGCGGCGATGATTTCCTCATCGGTCGCATCGGGCTTGCCCCAACGCAGATTCTCTTTAATCGTGCCTGCAAAAAGCAGATTCTTTTGGAGCACCATTGCAACCGCGCTGCGCAAGGCTTCGATGTCATACGCGCGGACATCCACACCGCCGACCAAAACCGTACCTTCGGTTGCATCGTAGAGTCGCGGAATGAGTTGGACAAGTGAGGATTTGCCCACACCCGTGCCGCCCAAGATACCGACGGTTGCACCCGACGGAATGGTCAGGTCAATATCCGAGAGCGCGTATTTCTTCGCGGCGGCGGAGTATTTAAAGCTCACGTCACGGAAGATAATCGAGCCGTCTTTTACCTCGGTAATCGGGGTATCCGGATTTTTGAGGGTGGGGGTTTCCTCCAGCACCTCATAAATACGCTTCATGGATTCTGCCGACATGGTGAGCATGACGTAAATCATGGAGAGCATCATGAGGGACATGAGAATCTGCATCCCATAGGTGAGCATTGCGGAAATCTGCCCGACGTCAACCGTCGTGCCGCCGGATTTGACCGCGAAATACGAGCCGACCAGCAGGATGAAGAGCATATTGAAGTACATACAGAAATTCATGAGCGGGGTATTGAGTGCAACAATGCGCTCCGCGAAGGTGAACTCTTTTGCAATGTCTTCGGATGCCTTGCCGAATTTCTCTTTTTCATACTCCTCACGAGAGAAGCCTTTGACCACGCGCATCGCACGGACATTTTCCTCGATGGATTCGTTCATACGGTCATACTTGCGGAAGACCCGACGGAATGCGGGCATTGCCTTGCGCGAAATGAGAAGGAGTCCGACCGCAAGCACGGGAATCACCACAAGGAATGCCGCCGCCAAAGCACCGCCCATGAGATACGCCATCACGGTGGAGAAAATCAGCATCAGCGGTGAGCGAATCGCGGTGCGGATAATCATCATAAACGACATCTGCACGTGTGCAATGTCCGTGGTCATACGGGTGACCAGCGAGGAAGACGAGAATTTGTCGATATTCTCAAACGAATAGGTCTGCACCTTGGAGAAAATATCATGACGCAGATTCCGTGCAAAGCCAGACGCTGCCTTTGAGCAGGTAACCGCCGCAATCGCACCGCAGGAGAGGGAAGCGAGCGCCATTACCACCAAAAGACCGCCGAGTTTTACAACCTGCGACATCTCGGTACCGTCTTTGATGAGGTTGACCAAGGTCGCGGTGATAAGCGGAAGGGAGGTCTCAATGACCGCCTCCAAGGTAATGAACAAAAGCGTTAAAACTGTGGGTGTTTTGAACTCACGAACGCTTTGCAACAAGCGTTTCAGCAATGCTGTCACATCCTTTCTTATTCTTATAGTATACTACCAAAGAATGGAAGATATCAAGTGAATAAATTGTAAATAACACCCCTACCGTGCGGTAGGGGTGAAACCTCATGCTTTTAATTTTTCGGTGAAGTCCGAAAGGGCTTCGGAAATCTTGATTTGCTGCGGACAAACCGCCTCGCAGGAGCGACAACCCACACAAGCGGACGGGCGACGGGCTTCGTCCATCGCACCGATTGCCATGGGCGCCAAAAATCCACCGCCCGTGAAGGTGTGTTCGTTGTAGAGATTCAAGAGATTCGGAATATCCAGACCCTGCGGACAGTATTCGGTGCAGTAGCGGCACGCAGTGCAGGGAACACCGTTTGCTTTGCTCATACGGTCTGCAATTTGGAGCAGGGTGTCAAGTTCATATTGGGAAAGCGGTTTATCTTCGGAGAAAATCGCGCAGTTATCCGCCATTTGCTCCAAAGTGCCCATGCCCGAGAGTACCACCTTCACACCCGAAACCGATTGCAGGAAACGGAATGCCCAGGCATGGATGCTTTCTTCGGGTCGCAGCTGCTTTAAGATGGATGCCTCATTTTCGGGGATGTTCACCAAACGTCCGCCGCGCAAAGGCTCCATGACGAAGATCGGAATGTTTCGGGCGTTTAACACATCCACCTTTGCCTTGGCGTCCTGAAAGTGCCAATCTAAGTAATTCAGCTGCACCTGGCAAAATTCCATATGCTCGCCGTATGCGTTCAAAAACCGCTCGAAAATCGGCTGTGTGCCATGCACAGAGAAACCCAGATGACGGATTTGCCCCGCTTTTTTGCGCTCCAGCAGACGGTTTACAATCGCAAGCTGTGGGTCGGTGTAGGAATCAATGTTGGTTTCGCATACGTTGTGTACCAAATAAAAGTCAAAATAGTCCACACCGCATTTTTCTAACTGCTTCTCGAAAATCTCATCCACCTTGTCCACATTCGCAAGGTCATAGCCCGGGAATTTGGAGGCGAGATAAAAAGACTCTCTCGGATGACGGGAGAGCGCCTTTCCCATCACGATTTCGGACTGACCGTTGTGGTATCCCCACGCGGTGTCAAAATAATTGACCCCCAAATCCATTGCACGGTCAACCAATTTGCAGACCTCGTCAAGGTTGGGCTTTCCGTCGTCTCCGTCGATGACGGGAAGACGCATGGTGCCCAGCCCCAGCATGGAGAGGGATTTGTCTTCAAACTTCTGATAAAGCATGATTTCAACTCCTTTGGTTTCTATTATACGCGAAAGTTTGTGAAAAATCTACCGATTATTGACATTTTTTGAATTTTTGTGGTAGAGTAATATCACTGTGCCGATGGGAGGTGAAACGGTGGATTTCTTGAAAGGGAATGTCCGAAATATCTTTTTTCGTTATTTTGTAATTGTATATGCATCCTCGCTCATCTCCTCAATCTACGGCTCGGTGGACACCGCGATGGTGGGTCAGTACCACGGCCCCATAGGCTCTGCGGCAATCTCGGTCATCATGCCCGTGTTCAGCCTGACCTTCTCGTTTGCACTGCTTTGCGGATTGGGTGGCTCCATCCGTTTCGGGACCGAGCGCGGCAGAAGGAGTGGGATTGAAAACGAGTATTTCACCGTTTCGGTGATTCTCACCTTGATTCTCGCGGTTATCAATACGATATTGGTCATCTTGCTTTGCGACCCGATGGTGTACCTGATGGGTGCGGACGCGGAACTCTTTCCGCTCGCAAAGGCATATACGGTCATGCTGACACCCGGAATCCCCGCATTTATGATTGGCGCAATGCTTGCAAATTATCTGCGGAATGACGGCTCGCCCGGAATTGCAACCGCCGCTACTTTGGTAGGCGGCATCTTCAATGTGGCAGGGGACTATTACTTTGTCTTTGTGCGCGATATGGGAATTGCGGGTGCGGGTCTTGCAACCGCAATCGGCGCGTATATCACACTCTTCGTCACCCTCAGCCATTTCCTCTTAAAGCGAAACACATTGCGCCTTGTACGGGTAAAAGGCTTTTGGGGGAAGAGCGGGCAGGTGCTGGCAAGCGGCTTTGCAAGTTTCTTTACCGACCTTGCGGCAGGCATTGTCATTATGCTCTTTAACCGCCAAATTATGAAATACCTCGGCAGCGATGCACTTGCGGTATACGGTGTGCTGGGGCAGGTCGCCATGATGGTGCAATGCGCGGCATACAGCATCGGCGGTGCGGCGCAGCCCATGATGTCGGTCAATTTCGGCGCAAAACAGTGGCACCGTATCAAGGAAACCCTCCGCTATGCACTTTATACCTGCCTCGCGGTCGGACTGGTCTGGATGGCGGCATCCGTCTTCGCTCCCAACGTTTTTATCCGCATCTTCATGAAGCCGACCGAGAGCGTACTTGCGATTGCACCCGGAATTTTCCGTGTGTATGCCACCTCGTATCTTCTTCTCACGGTCAATGTGTTCTCCACCTATTATTTCCAATCCCTTCTCAAAGCGCGCACCTCGTTTGCGGTGTCGCTGGGGCGCGGAGTTGCGGTCAGCGGTGCGCTGATTTTACTGCTTCCAAGCATTTCGCCCAGCCTGATTTGGTGGGCAATGCCGCTTTGCGAACTCATCGTGGGCGTATTTGTGATTTATAAAACGGTGTACTATACCAAGCACATCGAAACCTGCGCAATATAAGAATAGAGTCGAAATTCTTTGCGAATTTCGACTCTATTTTTTCATAACACAACATGATTTGATTCGGTAATAGGAAAAGACTTCGATTGCATCCGCGTCGATTTCCTCGCCGCACATCACAACGGGTACCGCGGGCGGGCAGGCAACATTCGGTGCGGCAAGCACTCTGCCGAGACACTCCGCAATCGGAAGGGTCTCGCAAGGGGCGAGCATCGCATCCCGAATCGAGCATATGGGCTTTGCCCGTGAAAGCCGTGCCGCGGAGGAGACAATCGGCTCGCGCTTGGGAATGCTTCGCAGTACGGCTTCAAGCTGTGCCGATTCGTTTGCGCCTACATCAATCGCAAGCATCAGCACCACAAAATCAGGGTCGGAGAATTCACAGACAATGCCGTGCTCCTCCAAAATCTCTGCAAATTCAAATCCCGTGTAACCGTATTGCTTTGCAGAGATTGTGAGCTTGTGGGTCTCATCTCCGATAAACGAATATTCCGGAAGCCGTGCCTTCAACTTTGCCGCCACATCGGAAAGCGAGAGGGTCGCCAACATGGGATTGACACGGTCGAGCGACTGCAAAATCAAATACGAGGGACTCGTTGAGCCAAAAAGCGCAAGCGCGCGCTTTGCATCCTTTGCGAGTGCATCGTCTTTCACATGGAGATACGCGCCGCCCGTGAGGACGGGGAGAGTCTTATGCGCGGAATCGCAGCAGATATCCGCACCCAAATCCATCGGATGACGGGATTTTTCCAAAAACTTCAAATACGCGCCGTGCGCATTGTCCACCAAAAGAAGAACTCCGTGACGTTTGCACACTGCGGAAAGCGATGCAATGTCCAAGGTGTTGCCCAAATAATCCGGACTTGTTACATACACCGCGCACGGATGCTCGCGTTTGACCGCGTCTTCCAATACATCCGCGGAAATCGGGCAGGAGAGATAGGAATCCCCCCAAAGCCACGCGACCTCCAAGTCAAGCAGTGCCGCGGCGGAGAGAAACGCCTTGTGTGCGTTGCGCCCTGCGAGAATCTTTTGGCCGCGCCGCGCCGCAAGGGACAGCATGGCACGAATCGTGTGCGACGAGCCTTCTGTGGAGTAAAAGGTGTGCGCGCCGAAAATCGCGCTCGCATTTTGCTCACTCTCCAAAATAATGCCAGAAGCCTCATACAAACTGTCCGCGCCCGTAATTTCGGTGATGTCGCGGGCGTAGATATCGCCGCCGAACCCCTTGTGACCCGGCATATGCATCCGAATCGGGGCTTTTGCAAGATAGTCTTCCACAAAGGTGACAATCGGTGTGTTCATGCTCATTCACCCGAAAAGGCGCGATTGACCGCGACCATAATGGCACATTCCATGCGCTTGCGGAAAAGTTCACAGCCGTATTCATAGACACCGCCAATCGACCCGGTCGCGTGATACGCGTTTGCCGCGCAGCCGCCCGAGCAGTAAAGCTTTGCCCAACAATCGCGGCATTCTTTACGGGAGTACACGTTGCAGGCGAGAAATTCGTTTTGGATTTCGGTGTTTGAAACCCCGTTCCAAATGTCGCCCAACTTAAACTTCTCATCCCCCACAAACTGATGGCAGGGATAGAGTTCACCCGTCGGGGTGACCGCCATGTACTCGGTACCCGAGCCGCAGCCCGAGATACGTTTGTAGATACAAGGACCGCCCGTTAAGTCAATCATGTAGTGATAGAAGGTGAACGGGTCGCCCTCGCGCTCCTTTTTGCACATGAGCTCTGCAAGTTCCTCGTACTGCTTTAAGACAATCGGTAAATCCTCTTGTGTCAGCTCGGATTCCTCACCCGGTGCGCAAACGACAGGCTCCATACTGAGTTCGCGGAAGCCGAGGTCCAGCATGGTCTGAATATCTTTCAAAAAGTCTGGGTTTCTGTGGGTAAAGGTGCCGCGCATATAGTAATTCTTCCCGCCGCGCGCCTCCACCAGCTCTTGGAATTTCGGGACAATCTTCTCCCAGCTTCCCTGACCCGCATAGTCTACACGGTAATGGTCGTGGATTTCGCGCCGTCCGTCCAGACTCAGCACCACATTACTCATCTCGCGGTTTGCAAAGTCGATGACATCCTCGTCAATGAGGACCCCGTTTGTGGTCAGCGTAAAGCGGAAATTCTTGCCTTTTTCCTTCTCAATGCTGCGCGCATATGCAACAAGGTCCTTGACCACCTGAAAGTTCATGAGCGGCTCGCCGCCGAAAAAGTCCACTTCCAGATTACGGCGCGACCCGGAATGCTCCACCAAAAAGTCCAGCGCACGTTTTCCCACCTCAAAACTCATGAGCGCGCGCTCACCGTGGTAATTGCCCTGACTTGCGAAACAGTATGCACAGTTTAAGTTGCAGGTGTGTGCAATGTGGAGGCACAGCGCCTTGACCACGCCCGCGGTCTTGGCTTTTAATGCACCTGCCATGGGCTCGAAGGTATCGGGTGCGAAGAGCTTGCCGCTCTCTTTGAGCGCGGCCACTTGCCCGTAGCATTCCTCCAAATCCGCAGAGGTCACAGACGGATGCTTTTCCGCCACCTCTTTGAGCACATCTTCCTTGGAATGGGTTTCAAACAGCGCAATGATATCGTATGCCACCTCGTCCACCACATGGATGGCACCCGAGCATACGTCCAGCACAATGTTATAACCGCCGAGTTGATACTGATGAATCATAAGGTAAAACTCCTATTGTATAAGTAAAAATGCCGTCGTTTCGACGGCATTTCGTGTTTGCAAATTACTTGCTTTCGTTTTCGCACTGCTGATTTGCAATGCCGCAGCTGGTCTTGCAAGCGGACTGGCAAGAGGTCTGGCATTCGCCGCAGCCGCCGTTCTTTGCGCTTTCGCACAGATTACGGGTTTCCAAAGTCTTGATATGTTCCATGATGTAATCCTCCAATCCATTGAATTGCTTTTATTTATTATCGCACAAGCGCGGAATAAAGTCAATACAAAATTACAGTAAACCCATGCACCAAATCACAATCAGCGCGGTGAGTGTCACAAGTGTATCAATTGTGATTCCGTAAAACATGGGACGAAGTCCCGCCTTTTTGAAATCGGTAATGCTCGTCGAGAGTCCGATTGCGGAGAGTGCGGTGACCATGAGAAACTTGCTCGCGGTTTTTAAGGACACGGAAACGGATGCGGGAATGAGTCCCGCGCTGTTGATGATTGCGAGGAGCAAAAATCCGCCGATAAACCACGGAACGATTTTTACAAGGTTGACCTTGCCGCTTGTCGCTTTGAGTTCCTTCTGCTTGATACGGGTGCCGATGTAGGCAAAGACCAAAACGGTCGGGATAATCGCGATGGTACGGGTGAGCTTGACCATGGTCGCAAAATCGCCCGCAATCTCGGAGAATGCATACCCGGAGGCAACCACGCTTGCGGTGTCGTTGACCGAGGTGCCCGCCCAAATCCCGTATGCAATGTCGGACATTCCGAGCGCCTTGCCCATTAAGGGATACAGCGCAATCATCACCATATCAAACAGAAAGGTGGAGGAGAGCGCAAACGCGATGTCTTTATCATCCGCATCAATGACCGGTGCAATCGCCGCGATTGCCGACCCACCGCAAATCCCCGTGCCTGCGGAAATCAGGTTGGAGAGCTTCCAGTTGAGTCCGAACAGCTTGCGGACAAAATACCCACCGCCAAAGCACATGGCAAAGGTGAAAAGCATCACAAAAAAGGTCATCTTGCCGACCGATAAAATTGTGTTGACCGAAAGGGATGCACCAAGCAGAATGATTGCGGCCTTGAGAATGCGCTTGGATGTGAATTTGAGCGCGGGCTTTATCCAATCGGGATGAAAGAAACTGTTGATACCGGTGCCGAGAAACAGCGCGATAATCGATGCACCCAAAAGTCCGCCCGGAATGAGGTGTTCCAAATAAATCGAAACCCCGGCAAGGGCAAAGCAAATCAAAACCCCTGCGAGAAAGGATAAGCGTTGTTTCATGGTTGCATACCTCCTTTGATTTGACTTGATGTTATCACAAAGTTATGATAAAATCAAATTATCATTTCTTATCGAGTGATAATATAAAATAATCGGAGGAAATTATGCTGGATTACCGCGTGAATACATTTCTTGTGTTATATGAGGAAATGAATTATCACCGCACTGCGGAAAAATTAAATATGACGCAACCCGGAGTGACACAGCACATCCGCTTTTTGGAACAGTATTACGGAGTAAAGCTTTTCACCTATGACGGACGAATTCTTTCGTGTACGGAAAGTGCGGATCGACTGAAACGGTATTTTGACAGTATCCGAGCCGAAGAGGGGCATCTGCGCGGAAGTCTTTTGCCACAAGATACAGTGAATCTTGCGGTTGGGGCAACCAAAACAATCGGGGAGTTTGTCATTGTGCCTGAAATCCGTGCCTTTATAGAAAATCCGAAGCATACATTAAATCTCACAATCGACAATACTGCAAATCTTTTGCAACTGCTGGAGCGGTCGCAACTTGATTTTGCTGTGATAGAGGGTGTGTTTGATAAGTCGAAATACGGCTATCATTTATTCCAAAAAGAGGAATTTGTCGGAGTGTGTGCCAAAACACATCCATTTGCAAATCGGACGGTTACTCTGGAAGATGTGTTTGGCGAGGATATCGTGGTTCGCGAACCGTTTTCCGGGACAAGAAAACTCTTGGAACAGGCAATTGCCGATCGTGGGTTTTCGCTTCGAAACTTTCGGCGGTGCAGCGCGGTGAGCAACTTTTCCATCATCTGTGACCTTGTTGCAAACCAAAACTCCATCACGTTTGCCTATGAACCCATTGCACATTGCCGTGACGACCTTGTTACATTTTCGGTGTCGGATATGCACATCAGCGGTGAATTTAACTTTGTCTATTGTAATGAAAAAATCGCGAGAGAGAAGATTGAGTTGATGTTTGGGTAGCCGCTGTGCTGTTCGAGTCCTTCAATTTAACGCAAAAAGGAGGGACTCGCTTTTCTGCGGAAAAGCCACGGCCGCCCTTCAGTCCACCGGACTGTCACTAAGAGCCGCCTTTCGAGACAGAGGGACTCTACCCGCGCACTAAAAAGCGTGCCACCGGCACCCTTTTTGCACTCGACACGAGTGCCGTGCTGTTCGAGTCCTTCGATTTAACGCAAAAAGGAAAGACACCATCCAACGGATGACGGTCGGGACTCTACCCGCGGACTAAAAAGCCTTCCACCGGAAGCCTTTTTACGGCTATGCCGCCGTCCTGTTCGAGTCCCTCAATTTAACGCAAAAAGGAGGGACTCGCTTTTCTGCGGAAAAGCCACGGCCGCCCTTCAGTCCACCGGACTGTCACTAAGAGCCGCCTTTCGAGACAGAGGGACTCTACCCGCGCACTAAA
>JAZQIE010000132.1:0-8164 GCA_045540975.1 Eubacteriales bacterium | reverse complement strand
AATAAGAACCCGACCCGTCACGCAATCAAAGATTGCGGGCGGGTGCCCCGGAACCTTGTTGTTTCACAATAAAAAATACGCTGACGAGAGGCAGCGGATTTTTTTTGCTTTCTGGACGTTTTCAATGTCAACGAAACCGGTGTCTTCCACTTTGAGGAGTGCAACCTGGGAAGCGTCGAAATACGGTGCGGAGAATGCAAATTCATCCGGTGCTTCAGGGTCTGCTACAAACGGGCCGATTGCAAGGTCAAACTTGCCTGCTTGGGAGTCAGCATATAGCGCGTCCGCATCGTCATAGGCAAAGAACTCAATGTCGGAACGTCTTTTTTTGGCAACCGCGTTTACAAATTCTACCGCAAAGCCGACCAAATTGCCGGTTTTACTCTTATATGCGAACGGTTTGAAATCGGTGTAAACACCAACGGTAAGGGTACGGCCTGTGTCTCCCTCGTTGAGTTCGATTGCGGTAACATCATCGGGGTTTCCGAAGATGTAACGGTCAAGCAGGATTTGGTATGCATCCGTACCTTTGAGAAGGGAAAGGGTGGCATCCACATGCATCAGAATATCTTCGTCCGCATCGGTGCCCGCATAGTAATTCGGAATGCAGTACGCGGTGTTTGTAAACGGTTCAAGAAGCTGGGCAAAGTCCGAATTCTCCTGCAAGAGTTTGTTTGCATATTCCTGCGGAAGAACGATTGCATAAACCTTGCCTTTTTTGAGCGCGGATGCGAGATCTTCCAAAGAAGCGTATTGCTTCAATTTTGCACCGCGGGTCTTTTCGGTGAGCATTTCGGGGTCGGTCATCCCATCGATATAGCCAACCTTCATGCCTTTGAGGTGCGCGGTGACGTAAGCACCGGGAAGACCGAGCTGTTCTGCGGGCGGAGTCGGGTCTGTACAGCCTGAGAGCAAGGTGCAGAGGGTACAAAGCGCGAGCAAAAATGCCAAAATTCGTTTCATTGAGGTCCATGCCTTTCTGCCTACATTTTATTACTCTCCCTCCGATAGGCGCAGGAGGGAAATGTCGGATATGACATCCTGCTAAATTATATTATAATCGCAAAGAAAAAGCAAGTGCTATGTCTGATTTGATTTTACTGTTGAAATCTGTGCTTGGTTGTGATATAAATGAGGAAAGAAGAGCAAAAAAGGAGTTTTGAGGATGGCTGAACAACTTCGCAAAAGGATCGAGAACATCAACAAATCGGTGCAAGTAAACCGCAAGTACCACCGTCGGATTCGGATTCGAGATTATTTGGCGGGGCAGGCAATTTACACATTGGGAGATTACCCTGCACGTGTATATACCGCGGTGACCGATTATGACCGCGCACTCATTCGCAGAATGGCGGATGCAGGGGTGCAGATGATTCAGCTGCATGAGGATTGGAACGATTGCTGCCGCTTGTATGGGGCGGATAAATTCTCGTCTTCCGACCCGAATGGAACGAGGGAGTTTGTTGAGTTGTGCCATGCGCACGGTATTAAGGTGATTGCATACGTCTCTACCGGATACTTTCATGAAAAAGACCCGGATTTTCGCGAGGAATATACGGTTTCGAAAACCGATGCACTCGCTTCGCTCTATTTCAAATACAGAAAATGCAATCACGGGCATCCCGTATGGCGGGATTACATCACCGAAAAGACGTTAAATGCGATGGATACATACGGCTTTGACGGGATTTATAACGATTGGGGATATAGCAATTATAACTGGGATTTGGGCAACTGTGTGTTGCCGGAAGGTGCATATGACCCGGAACTGGAAGACGCACTCGGTGAGATTTACAGCAAAATCCATCAGCGCGGCGGCATCTACAAACTCCACTGCGACCTCAACAATGCACCGCCGTGTAAAGACCGTGTCTACGATTATCTGTGGATCGGAGAGGGAATGAAGGATTCCGAAATCGGAATCGGGAAGGACTACCTCCCGTACGTGGTCCCGTGTCAGGACTTGCGGCACGAAACCAAGCGCAGTGTTGAGGCGTTTTATGCATATACCATTCCGTTTATGCAGTTCCCACTCTTAAAAACCGGGCGTATCATCCGCGGAAACAATTTGGACATTCCGGGTGTGACCTATTACGACAAACCCGGCAAAGGCTTGGGCGAGTTTTATCGGATGGTTTCCGAATACAACACCGCACATCCGAACGGACCGTATGTGTACAGCCATTGGTCCAACATCCCGGATGACCCGAATGATTTCAAAATATGGGAAACTTATTTCAAACTCTATCAACCCATGGTGACCGAAAACAGCGTTGCCTATTTGGAACTGAGCGAATGCGAAGAGATTCTCTCGCCGCTTGGAAACAAGGTGGTTGCATCGATGTTTGTCAACGAAGAACTCTATTTGACGGTCTCCAATCTTTCGGATGCGCCGTATCGGCTGCAGCTCAAAGAATTATGGCAAGACCGAATTTCAGGGGTCACGGCATCGGAATTTGTGATTGAAAAAGAGCAGATTTTGTTTTTAAAAAAAGAATAAAGTTGTTTACAGACAGGCTTGGCTGTGCTAAAATATATATGTTTTGGCACAGTCAAATGTCTTTTGTGACACTATGTCATAGTATTGACCTTTTGTGGAGGTAGTTATGCAGTATATTGGTTTGAATGAATTACGCGAAAAATTCTTATCGTTCTTCGAAGGAAAGGAACACCTGCGCTTGCCGAGTTTCCCGCTCCTGCCGCAGGGAGATCAGTCTCTCCTTCTCATCAACTCGGGTATGGCTCCGCTCAAGCCATATTTCTCGGGCGAGCTTGAGCCGCCGCGTAAGCGTGTGACCACTTGCCAAAAGTGTATCCGTACTCCGGATATCGAGCGTGTGGGCAAAACCTCGCGTCACGGCACCTTCTTTGAAATGCTCGGCAACTTCTCCTTCGGCGATTACTTCAAGAAGGAAGCAATGAGCTGGGCGTGGGAGTTTATCACCAAGGTGCTTGAAATCCCGGTCAACCGTCTGTATGTTTCGGTCTATCTCGATGATGACGAAGCATGGGATTTGTGGACCAAGGAAATCGGTGTTCCGGAAGACCGCATGGTCCGTTTGGGCAAGGCGGACAACTTCTGGGAAATCGGTATGGGTCCGTGCGGACCGTGCTCCGAAATTTACTTCGATCGCGGAGAAGAAAACGGCTGCGACGATCCGAACTGTGCACCGGGTTGCGACTGCGACCGTTACGTTGAATTCTGGAATCTGGTCTTTACCCAGTTCCACAATGACGGCGAGGGCAACTACACTCCGCTCAAACAGCGCAACATCGACACCGGTATGGGTCTTGAACGTATCGCTTGCATCATGCAGGGCGTGAACTCCCTCTTTGATGTCGATACCGTGCGCAATATCACCACTCACATTTCGAAAATTGCAGGTGTAGAATACGGCGACAGCGAAAACGGTGACGTTTCGCTCCGTATCATCACCGACCATATCAGAAGCACCACCATGCTGATTTGTGACGGTGTTATGCCGTCTAACGAAGGCCGCGGATATGTTCTGCGCCGTCTGCTTCGCCGTGCGGCACGTCATGGCAGACTCCTCGGAATCAAGGGAACCTTCCTCCATGATGTTTGTGCAACCGTGATTCGTGAGAGCGGCTCCGCATATCCGGAACTCGTCCAGAAGCAGGAGTTCATTCAGAAGGTTGTCCGTATGGAAGAAGAAAGCTTCAACCGTACCATCGACGCAGGTCTGCATATCTTGGATGAAATGATTTCCAAGATGAAGCAGGAAGGCAAGACCGTGCTGTCCGGCGAGGATGCATTCAAGCTCAACGATACTTACGGATTCCCGATTGACCTTACCCTTGAAATTCTGGAAGAACAGGGTCTCGGGGTTGACCGTGAGGGCTATGACACCTTCATGAACGAACAGCGTGAACGCGCTCGCGCGGCTCGTGCGGCGATGGGCGATTTCGCTTGGGAAAGCATTGACCTTGGCCTTGATAAGAGCGTCAAGACCGAGTTTGTCGGTTACGAAAAGAACGAATGCGAAGGAAAAATCCTTGCACTTGTCGCAGATGGGGAATTGGTTTCCGCGGCAGGCACCGATATGGCGGTGCGCGTGGTACTGGATACCACTCCGTTCTATGCGGAATCCGGCGGTCAGCTTGCTGACCACGGCGTTTTGACCGCTGGCGATGCGCTTGTGGAAATCAGCGACGTACAGAAAACCCGTGACGGAAAGTTCCTCCATGTCGGTAAGGTCAAGAGCGGAAGCGTCAGCATCGGTGATGTTGTGACCGCGAAAATTGATTTGGAGCGCCGTCAGGCAATCATGCGCGCGCACTCTGTGACACACTTGCTTCAGAAGGCGTTGCGCGAGACCTTGGGTACTCATGTTGAGCAGGCGGGCAGTTTGGTCGGTCCGGACAGTGTCCGTTTTGACTTTACCCATTTTGCGGCTTTGACCGCGGAAGAACTCAGCGCTGTGGAAGCTTCGGTCAATGCACATATGCTGGCAGGTCTTCCCATCGTTGTGGAATCCATGTCGATTGACGATGCGAAAAAACTCGGTGCGATGGCGCTGTTCGGAGAAAAGTACGGCAACGTTGTCCGTGTGGTACAGATGGGCGATTACTCGGTTGAACTCTGCGGCGGTACGCATTTGGACAACACCGCAAAAGCAGGTCTCTTTAAGATTACCTCGGAATCCTCGGTTGCGGCAGGTGTGCGCAGAATTGAAGCAATCTGCGGTACCGTGGTGCTTGAGAAAATTGAAGAGCACAACCGCATGGTAGCTCAGCTTGCGGAACTGCTCAAAACCTCTCCGAAGGAACTTGCAAACAAAGCGGCGCAAACCGCAAACGAAGTCAAGACCCTGCGTCAGGAAATCGCAAAGTTGCAGGATAAACTGGCATCCGGCAATGCTCAGGATTTGCTCAAAGATGCAAAGGATGTTGCGGGACTTCATGTCATTACCGCGAAGTTTGAGAATGTGAAGGCAGATGCACTTCGCACCATCAGTGACCAGCTTCGCGATGCGGATGCATCCGTGGTTGCGGTTCTCGCAAGTGTGACGGACGGAAAAATCGTCTTTGTCACCGGCTGCGGCAAGGATGCGGTTGCACGCGGTATCCAGGCAGGTAAGCTTGTGCGCGAAGTGGCTCAGGTTGCGGGCGGTAACGGCGGCGGTAAGCCCGACAGCGCAATGGCGGGCGGAAACGACGTTTCCAAACTCGCAGACGCGCTGGCAATCGCTGAAGGCTTTGTTTCGGCAAACGCGAAGTAGGAGGAGAATCTCATGGCAGATTGCATTTTTTGCAAAATCATCGCAGGTGAAATCCCGTCTGCAAAGGTTTATGAGGACGAAATTTGTCTTGCATTCCGTGACATCAATCCGCAGGCACCGACCCATATTCTTGTGATTCCGAAGGTGCACATTGCCTCGGTTGCGGAAATTTCTGCGGAAAACTCGAGTGTGGTTGCTCACATTTTTGAGAAAATTGCGGAAATCGCAAAGGCTGAGGGTTTGGATGGCGGATACCGTGTTGTTTCCAACTGCGGTGACCATGCAGGTCAAACCGTTCATCATCTTCATTTTCATATCTTGGGCGGAAAACCGCTTGCGCTTACAATGGCATAATGCTTGCGGCAAGGGAACTCCCTTGCCGCTTCTTTTGAGGAGGAAATCGTATGATTCATCGTATGGACGAGATTAAAACCCGTGCGGTGCAAGAGGCGGAAAATCCGGGACTCACAATTTTTGATTTGAATCGGTTTGAGCATCGGCCGTCTTCACTTGAAATGCTTGCACGTGCGAGCATCGACCCGGGCGGATTCGTTGCGTACCATGTACATGAAGGGGAATGCGAATATTATTATATTCTGTCCGGAAGTGCGGAGTATAACGACAACGGCACGGTTGTGCAGCTTGAAGCCGGTGATATTACGTTTACCGGTGACGGTGAGGGACACGGCATCAAAAACAACGGAACGAAACCGTTGGTCTTCTTGCCGATTATCATTCGCTATTAAAAAAGAGTCGGTGCGCTTGCACCGACTCTTTTCGCTGTTTAGAGGTTCTTTTCGTAGCTCTCGATCATCTTCTTGACCATCTGGCCGCCGATCGAGCCTGCCTGCTTTGCGGTCAAATCACCGTTGTAGCCCTGCTTGAGGGTGACACCGACTTCATTTGCCGCTTCCATTTTGAATCGCTTCATTGCTTCTTTTGCATTCGGTACTAAAATATCAGACATTGTTCTTTTCTCCTTGAAAAAATCTTTGGTGTTTCACCATCCATAGTATTTGCAAGGGAAGGATAAGTATGAGCGCAAAAAACTGGAAGGATGGGGTTGTTATTCCAATGTGAAAATCGAAACCTCAAAGGCGGTTCTGATTTCCTCGCCCGTGTCAAGTGCTTTGATGTATGTACGGCTTTGCAGACGGCCTGTGATTTGAATAAAGTCGCCTGTGGATAAGGTGCATGCCGTATTGGCGAGTTTGCCCCATGCAATGCACGGCAGATAATCGCTTCGCCCATAGTGACGTCCAACTGCAATCATCAAATCACAGATTTCCCGGCCGAGCGGTGTGTGGCGATAAATCGGATTCTTACAGATGACACCGCCGAGGGATACTTCGTTTTGGTATGTTTCTTCCGAAATCTCGATTCTATGTGCGAAGCCGTGTATGGCAAGTTTATTTCCGATTCCGGAATTATTGTTAAACGAGCGCAGTTCACCCGTGACACAAAGAAAAACACCCGTGTAAAGTTCCTTGGGCAGAAGAGAGTTGTCTGCAATGATATTCACAGTATCGGTTGAGCCGGAAAGACGCGCAATACAGAGCGGAAAACGAAGGAAGGTGATTCCGTGTGATTCGTGAGAAAACTGCGGAGTACCCGCAAGTCTTCCGCAAAGTGTCAGTTCATTGTAAGGAGCATACTCCATTGTGTTTCACCTGCCAAACGGTTTGATATAACAATCTATGCCGTAAACAGAAAAGTATGCTAAGACTTGCTGAGATTTGTGATGACGTTTGGTGACACCCCCAATGCAAGCAAGGTAGTGACAAGTGCGAGGGTATCGTCAACATCCTCAATGCTTGGGAGTTTGACATGGAATTCTTGCGCATCTACGGTTTCACCGAACAGAGTGGGAAATTCGCGTTGTACGGAAATGACAAGGTCATCCGCGACCAAACTGGAAACGGTCACCGTGTTCTTGCGGCAAAGTCCGTACGTGATGATGTTGTTTGTTTCATGGAACGGCTGTGTTTTGCAGGTGTCGGGGATGATGGCGAGGTTGGAGCGGATGCCCTTCAGGTTTTTGCAAAATTCCGATTCATACACGCATAAATCAAATTCGACATCCGAATCATAAGATTTGTTTACCGCAACAATCGCGACGGTATCAGATTCTTCTTTCGGTACACGGATTTCCTCGCTGTCGAAATAGAATACCGAAAAGCCACAGTCTGAGACCGTTGCACTGATGATTCTTGCGAGAAAATTGGGTTCGTTTTGACAGATTCCGATGCAGACCATTGCAGAAAACACCCCTCATTCTGTTTGCTATTATCTCGCAAAGCGTATCGGTTATGCACTGCCTTGACATCGGATGCGGAAATTATTATAATTTTAATGTTTTAGAAAAGGAGTTGCTTGTATGACAAGAGATCAGATTCCCGAACAGTATCGGTGGAAACTCAGTGATATCTATGCATCGAATACTTTGTGGGAACAAGATTTGAAGCGGTTGCAGACACTGTGTGAGGAAGTTGCCCTTATGCAAGGGAAACTCACCGATGCAAACACTCTGCTTTCTGCATTGCAGAGGATGGATGCGCTTGATGAACTGGCAATCAAGCTGTTTGCTTATGCGCGGATGCGCCGCGATGAAGACAATACCGTGTCACTGTATCAAGGAATGACCGAGCGCGTGACCATTGTGCTTTCCGACTTGAGCGCAAAAACCGCGTTTTTTACTCCGGAATTGATTGCGCTTGGAGAAGAAACGGTTCTTGCATGGTGCGATACAAATAAGGCGTTACTGCAATACCGTCAGTTCTTCGATAACATCTTCCGTGAAGCGGAGCATATCTTGTCAAAACGCGAGGAAGAGATTTTAGCGCTTGCGGGGCAGGTGACCGACGCGGGCGGTGATGTTTTTGAAAGTCGGATCGTAGCCATGTCGTTCTGTGGGCCAAGGA
>JAZQIE010000131.1:0-3131 GCA_045540975.1 Eubacteriales bacterium | reverse complement strand
ATACTTCAATAAAGTATTCAAAAAGGCGGTGCATCTCTCACCGATTCAATACAGAGCCGAAACAAAAAGAAAGCCTTGAAAACCGAAGTTTTCAAGGCTTTTTGGAGCTGTTACCCGGATTTGAACCGGGGACCTCATCCTTACCAAGGATGCGCTCTACCTGCTGAGCTATAACAGCAACTGCACGAAATACTATAACACACGTAAACACGAATGTCAAGAGTTGTTTTGGCGACCCGGAAGGGGCTCGAACCCTCGACCTCTAGCGTGACAGGCTAGCGTTCTAACCAACTGAACTACCGGGCCACAAACATCACAACGGACGTTATTATACATGAATTTTCGACATCTGTCAAGCGGAAATTTGAAAGTCACGAAAAAACTTTTTTTGCATAAAATGAAAACAGCAGAATGAAAGGAGATGCGACCGTGCCAACCATTTATTTAAGCCCGTCCACGCAAGAGTTCAACCCATATGTAGGGGGTGGAAACGAAGAGCAATATATGAATCTGATTGCGGATGCAATGATACCGTATTTGCGCGCAAGCGGGATTGACTATGTGCGAAACACACCCGACATGACCGCGGCAACCTCCATCCAAGCCTCCAACGCGGGGGAGTATGATTTACATCTCGCGCTCCATTCCAACGCCGCGCCGCCCGCACTCTCGGGTGAAATCCAAGGCACCGATGTGTATTTCTATCCCACAAGCGCGGACGGTCGGCGCGCCGCGGAAATCATTGCAAACAATCTGCAGTACATTTATCCCAATCCTGCGGATGTCCGCGCGGTATCCACCACAACCATCGGTGAGGTGAGTCGCACACGCGCGCCTGCGGTACTCATTGAATTTGCCTATCATGATAACGCGCAGGATGCGGATTGGATTCGCAATAACATCCCCGACATTGCACGAAATGTAGTGCTCTCACTCACCGAGTATTTCGACATCCCGTTTGTCGAGCCGGGTCCGGTCAGGGTCGGGATTGTGACCGCAGACCGTGTGAATGTGAGAAATCGCCCGAATACCACCGCGGGTGTGGTGGGCTCGCTTCCGCGTGGGAGCCGCGTGGAAATCGACGGAGAGACTTACGGCTGGTATGTGATTCGTACGAATGATTTGGAGGGATATGTGAGCGCGGATTTTATCGACCTGCTCTAACTCCCGAAATCCTCCAGGCGCATCAGCACCTCCTCCTCGGTCGCGAGTGGGATTCCGCGTGTGAGGAGTTCGCGGTCATAATGCCGCAGGGAAGAAATGGGGATATCGGTGGTGCGCAGCGGAGTGTCGGGGCGTGCCGCGTCAAATACCGCGACAAAGCCGTCAGAAATCCCCAGTACATAACCGCTTGTCATCGGGAGTTCTTCCGCATTACCCGTGGGGGCGGCATCGCGCGGGAAAAAGAGCAATACACCGAGCATCACAGCAATAGAAACAAGAAGGAAAATCCCGTATCGTTTCGAAACCATCAAAACCCCTCCTTTTGGTATCGGATAGTCTCTCCAAAATCGGGAAAAGTATGTGGAAAGAAAATAGTGGAAATTTTATAAAAGGTGTGTTACAATGTAGTATGGTATACTGAATATACTTGTGTGCGGAGATCGTTTGCATACAAGGGAGGTGTCATTTATGCGCAGAAAAAAACAGAAGAGCAAATTTATGAATTATTTGGGCAAGAGCTTCTTGACCCTTGTGTTTATTGGGTTTACCACCATGGCAATTTGCGGCCTGGTATTTGCTGTCTATCTTGCGACCAACATTGATGCAAAGGTGGATTTGAGTGTTGAGACCATCGCGCTCAATTACACATCCAAAATCTACTATTATGACGATGCGGGCGAGGCGCAGGAACTGGAACGTCTGTACTCCTCGCAAAACCGCGAATGGGCGGACCTTGAGGAAATGCCGAAGTACCTGCCCGATGCCGCCATCGCAATCGAAGACGAGCGCTTTGAAAAGCATCACGGTGTGGACTTTAAGCGCACCCTTGGTGCATTGGTCAATATCTTCCTGCAAACCAAATCCGAGTTTGGCGGGTCAACCATCACACAGCAGCTGGTCAAAAACCTGACGGGTGACCGCCAAGACACGGTCCAGCGCAAAATCCAGGAAATCATGCGCGCGCTTTATATCGAGCGCCATTTCGACAAAGACACCATCATTGAATTATACCTCAATACCATCTACTTATCCGAGGGCTGCTACGGTGTCCGTGCCGCGGCGGAAACTTACTTCGATAAAGATGTTTCCGAACTCACTTTGGCGGAAAGCGCCGCCATTGTCGGTATCACCAACCTGCCCACCTACTACGACCCGCTTATTAACCCGGATAACAACAAAAAACGTCAAGAGAATATCTTGTATAAGATGTTGGAACTTGGGAAAATCACCCAAGAGGAATATGATGAGGCAATGGCGCAGGAGCTTGTGTTTGTCAAGCATATGCGCCGCGAACAGCTCACCAATGTTCAGTCCTACTTTGTTGACGCGGTCATTGAAGAGGTCATTGACGACTTGATGGAAGCACACGGCTATTCCTACCAAGTCGCGGAACAAATGATTTACTCGGGCGGTCTGCAGATTTACACCACCGTGGATGTGGATGTGCAGGAAGCAATCGAAAATGTGATGGAAAACCCCGCAAACTTCCCGACTTATTCCACCAAAGCGCAGCCGGAATGCGCCATGGTGGTCATGGACCCGTATTCGGGCGATGTGGTCGGTCTGGTCGGCGGTCGCGGTGAGAAAAAGCAAAACCGCGTGTTAAACCGCGCCACCATGACCTACCGTCAGCCGGGTTCCTCCATCAAGCCGATCGGCGTGTATGCACCCGCAATCGAAGCGGGACTCATCAATCCGCAAAGTCCGGAAGACGATGCGCCGCTCATGGCGTTAAACGGCAAGGCATACCCGAAGAACGAAAACCGCTACTATCAAGGCCGTATGACGGTGACCAAAGCGCTGATGGAATCCATCAACACGGTCTCCATGCGTACCCTCGATAAACTCACCCCCGCGCGCTCTTATGAATTCTTGACCACCAAGCTTGGTATCACCAGCCTAAATCAAGTCTCGGATGTCAATCTGGCACCGCTCTCACTCGGCGCACTCACCAAGAAGTCGGATCG
>JAZQIE010000130.1:0-7348 GCA_045540975.1 Eubacteriales bacterium | reverse complement strand
GAAAAGCACAAAGCGGAAAACGCTTCCTGCACCATTTTGACCGCAGTTACCGAATCTCCTCTTGCCTACGGTCGTATTATCCGCGAGGATGGGAAAATCGTTGATATTGTTGAGGAAAAAGATTGCACTCCCGAACAGTTTATCATCAAAGAGCGCAATGTTGGTGTATATGTCTTTGATTCCAAGACCCTGTTTGAGAATCTCAAACTTTTGAAGAATGACAATGCGCAGGGTGAATACTATTTGACCGATGTTCCGAAGCTTTTGATCAATGCCGGGAAAACCGTTACCGCGCACGTCATTGGCGATACTTGTGAGATTTACGGTGTCAACACACTTGAGGATCTCGATTTCTGCGAAAAAAATCTGTAAGCCATACATATTTTCTGTATTGTGAGTGATACTACTTAACGAATCTCATGATGATAAAAAGGAGTGTTCTCACATGTGGGATAAACTTGCACTTGTCCTCGTGATTATCGGTGCTTTGAATTGGGGGCTCATCGGTTTCTTTGGCTTTGACCTGGTCGCCACCATTTTCGGCGGTCAAGGTGCGCTGATCAGCCGTATTGTCTATGCGCTGGTCGGTCTTGCCGGTATCTGGTGCATTACCCTTCTGTTCAGAGACGACGCGGTCACAACAAGATCATAAAAAAACGGAGCGTTTTACGCTCCGTTTTTTTCGTCCAATACCGAGTTTAAATACTCCATAATGCCCTGTACAATGCCTTCCGCAAGCTTGGTTTGGTAATCCTCGCTTGAGAGTTTTTGACATTCGGATTCATTGGTCAAAAAGCCCATCTCAACGAGAACAGCCGGCATGTCGGTGTACTTACACACATAGAAATTTGCTGTTTTGGTTTTTCGGTCTTTTGCTTTTGTTGACTCAATGACAGACTCCTGCACAAAATCCGCAAGTACTTCGCCGCGGGCATCCTCGGAGTAGTAATAGGTTTCAATACCGTGTGCGGACGGTGCCTTGTCCGCCGCGTTGGAATGCATACTCACAAACAAGTCCGCTCCGAGTTCGTTTGCAAAATCACAGCGTTCATCAAGCGAAACCCGAATGTCCTCTTCGCGTGACAGATACACGGTAACGCCTTCTTCTTGCAGCAATTCGTAAACTTTATCGGTAACTGACAGATTAACATCTTTTTCCAAAACGCCAAAATACGATGCACCGGGGTCATCACCGCCGTGCCCCGCATCCAGCACAACAACCGCTTCTTCGATGGTCGTGAATGTGTGCTCAAAAGAAGGCTCCTCAGGAATCTCTTCCGGAGTTTCGTCGGAAACCGTTTCGTCGTCGGTTTCTTCCTCGTCGGGAGTCTCCGGTGCCACTTCGGTTGGTGGCGGCGCATCCGTATTGAAGAACAGTGTTACGGAATATGCGTCGGGATCCCATTCAACTTCAGCACCCAATTGCTCTGCAACAAAGCGCCACGGAATCATGGTACGGTCACTCCCTTTATAATTGACGAGTGCCGCGGGAACTCCGTTTGGTAACTCAACCTTTTTGCCGTTGACATGAGCGACGTTGCTTCCAATGGTTAAAATCACCATTGTGTTTTCGGTTTGAATGGTGGCGCGGCGGAATTCCTGATTCCACATAACATCCGCATCCAGAAGATTTCCTATGATATAAATCGGGACAAGTGTTCGTCCGCGGTCGATGAATGCCGGAACATCGGTTTTCAGCACTTCACCATCGTGGATTAAATCAACGGTTGTGACTGATTGGTCACGGTAGACACGGTTGTCCACATCGTAAAACTGCACCGCAACCACATCTTTTGCGGCGGCAAGTGCGGGTACAGCAACGATTATAATCGAAATCATAAGGCTTACAAGCCAGGATAATTTTTTCATTTGCGTTCTCCGAAAAAAGTATTATGTAAACCAAATGATACCATAGTTCGACAGTACTTTCAACAGATTTCAAAAATTGTAAGGAACCTGTAACAAAAAATCCGCAACGGAATTCGTTACGGATTTTTTAGAATCATTTGGCAAAACAGAACTCGTTCTTTCCTTCGTTGAATGGTTTTAGAGAGTGAATCGGTAAAAAGAAAAAACGACAAGACTCTAATGAATCTTGTCGTTTTTTGGGAAATGACTGCAATTTTCATAAAAGGTTCATGCAGGGTATTTTTGCACCCCCTTTGAAAATTGGTATGGACCTTTTTTAAGGGGGTGCATTACAATTGCTTAACAATCAAAAACTTGTAATACACTAGATGTGTTATTCTAATGGTGATAAGTCAATATACTCCCACCATTCATTTTTTACCGCAATTTCACAAATGTCACGTTTTTTAAAACGTTTCCACTTCTCTACGTTCACATCGTTACATCCATAGATTTCAATTCCACACATTTCTATTGAAACCGTGTCAGGCAGCGTGTCTAAAAAATCAAGATTTTCCACATACAGACCATCAAGAACCAGTTCTTTCAACCATACCATCATACCTATCGTGGCAATACTTTCGGCTTGGTGGGTATAACGAAGAGCAAACGATTTTAACTGTAGCATTTTACTCAACGGGGAAAGGTCAACGTGACCAAACTCATGCAGTTCTAAACATTGAAGATTTTCAAGATAGACTAAAGCATCAAGATTTTCGAATGCTATATCAGAGTAAGCTCCGCCCGAGATACAAAGGGATGATAGTTTTTTCATATTGGAAAAAACGCTGAAATCAACTTTGCTTCCCCAACATACCCAATACAAATCTTCGATATTTCTAAAATGATCCCAAAAGAATTGATCTTTTGAGCCAAGATTTATAGAAAGGCTTTTGAGATTAATGAAAAAGAAAAGCGTATCAATATCTTCTTCTTTAAAATTGAAATTTGACAAATCAAGTTCAACAACCGATAAAACATCATTGTCTGTAATTGCCCGATCAAAAATGTTTATTTGTTTACGGACTTCTTTTTCAAATTCAGGATGACAAAAAGATAATTGCATAGTTTCACCTCCAACATGACTATAACATACTTCCTGTCCCATAAAAAGGACAACAAACAAAATAACCCCAACTTTTTATCAAAGTCAGGGTTATAATATGGTGCCGGCGGTGGGACTTGAACCCACACGACGTTGCCGCCAACGGATTTTGAGTCCGTCTCGTCTGCCATTCCGACACGCCGGCACATCGGTAGATATTATACCGCAAGTGTTCGGAATTTGCAAGTGTCTTTTTATTCTTTTTCTAAATATTGTGCCGCGGTATTGTAAAGGAGTCGCTTGGTGCCAACCGAATCGAAGGCAATTTCAAGTAAACAATCACCGCCAATGGGCTTCGCGGAAATCACAAGACCTGCGCCAAAGGTTTTATGACGAAGGCGACTTCCTGCTTGGAACGGGTTGGATGCTGTCGGCTTTTTCTGTGCAAACGAGGTAGTTGCCGCTTGCGAACGGTAACCCGTTTTTGGACGAGGTGTCTGTGTTTGTGCTCGCGAATGGAATCCCTCCGGAAATACAAAGTCAATCAATTCGTTCGGGATTTCTTCGAGAAAACGCGACGGGCGGTTATACGAAGTCTGACCGAAAATCATGCGTGAAGTCGCATGTGTCAGATACAGCGCGCGCTTTGCACGTGTTGTTGCAACATACATAAGGCGTCGCTCTTCTTCGATTTCCTCATCAAGACCAATGGAACGGAAGCCGGGGAAAATCCCCTCTTCCAACCCACAAACAAACACGGTGGGAAATTCCAAGCCTTTTGCACTGTGGATGGTCATCATGACCACCGCATCGGTCTGCCCGTCCAAGGTTTCCAAATCGGTAAAGAGCGAGATTTCATCCAAAAACTCACTGAGTCCGGGCGACTCTTCCCTATTCTCAAACTCCACAATATTGGTTTTGAGTTCCCAAATGTTTTCGATTTGCGACTGGGATTCCTCTTTGTTTCCCGCAATTAAGGCGTCCACATATCCGCTCTTAGAGACAAGCGCATCATACAATTCACTCATCTTTCCTGTCTTTGCAAGTTCCTGCAAAGATTCAATCATTTCAACAAAACGTTGAATGTGCGGCAGGCTGCTGTGCAATTCCGGGAAACGGTCTGCAAGGCGCATGACCTCAAACATCGGAAGCGAGGTTTCAACCGCGAGCTGTTCAAGTGTTTCCACAAGTTTCGGACCGATACGGCGTGCAGGAACATTGACAATACGTTTCAGTCGCAAAGTATCGGACGGGTTATGAATCACCCAGAGATATGCCAGCATGTCCTTGATTTCCTTGCGGTCAAAGAAGCGAGTTCCGCCGATGATGCGGTACGGAATGCCGTTTTTCTTAAACGAAGCTTCTATTTGGTTAGATTGCGCATTGATGCGGTACAAAACCGCGAAATCACACCATTTCTGTCCGTCTCGGTATGCCTTTAAGATTTGATCCGCAATGTAATTTGCCTCATAGGTTTCGTTTTGAGCACAATGGACTTTCGGCTTCGCACCGGATTGATTCTCGGTCCAAAGTTTTTTCTCTTTACGGCTTCGGTTGTTTGCAATGATATGGTTTGCAACCGACAGAATCTGGTCGGTAGAGCGGTAGTTTTGTTCAAGGCGGATAACCCTACATCCCGGGAATTGCTCCTCAAACTCGAGGATGTTTTCCACGGTCGCACCGCGGAAACGGTAAATGCTCTGGTCATCGTCACCGACAACGCACATATTCTGATATCCGCCCGCAAGAAGCGATGCCAACAAATACTGCGCGTGGTTTGTGTCCTGATACTCATCGACCAAAACATAACGGAATTTGCGCTGATAATAAGCGCGCACATCCGGAAATTGCTGCAAGAGAGTGACGGTATGTAAGATAATGTCGTCAAAGTCCACCGCGTTTGCTTCTTTTAAGCGTTTTTGATATATGCCGTATGCTTTCGCAATCGTGACAGCGCGATAATCACCGCCCGCATCACCCGCAAATTCATCGGGCATAACCATACGGTCTTTTGCGCGGCTGATGACGTTTAAGACGGTTTTGGGCGGAAACATTTTTTCATTGATATCAAGAGATTTCAAAATCTCCTTCATCAAACGTTCGCTATCCGACGTATCGTAGATGGTAAACGAACGGTCAAATCCAAGTTTGTCAATGTCGCGGCGCAGAATTCGTACACAAGCGGAATGGAACGTTGCCGCCCAGACATCATTTGCTGCAGGACCGATTGCACGCTCCAAACGCTCCTTGATTTCCTTTGCCGCTTTATTGGTAAATGTAATGGCAAGAATCTGCCACGGCAATGCAGGTTCAACCGCACAAATCTCATTCACGCGCTCTTCCGCACCCTCAACCGGGTCTTTTAAGTATTCGGAAAGAAGCTCGTAGTCATCATCTGTGATATGAAACGGAACTTCATTCGAATGATACCCGTTTCCGAAACGGATCAAATTAAAGATTCGGTTGATTAAAACCGTCGTTTTTCCGCTGCCTGCACCTGCGAGCAACAAAAGCGGTCCCTCAGTATGCAGAACCGCTTGTTTCTGCATATTATTGAGGGACGAAAAAACCTGCTCGATGTGTGATTTGCGAAGCTTTATAAAATCCAAATCCGAATAACGCTGTAACATAGTACCTCGATTCTTTCTATACAAGTTGAGATGCGCCGATGATACCTGCATCGTTTCCGAGCTTTGCGATTAAAAGCTTGCTCTGGATTCCGCTCTGCGAATACCGCTCACGCGCCAAAATATCGTCAATTAAATCAATTAAAGTGTCCCCTTCTTTGGAGATACCGCCGCCAAGGATGACCGCATCGGGTTGGAAAATATTGACGACGTTGACGATACCGATAGCAAGATAGGAAATAAAACGGTTGACAACCGCGATACCAGCAGGGTCATTCTGACGCCAAGCATCAAATGAAGTCTTCCCGTTGACAGCATCAATATCACCGCCGCAAAGCTCCCACATCAGCGAGTCGGGCTCATTCATCATCGCCTCTTTGGTATACTCAATCAAAGCACTTGCGGAAGCGTACTTTTCGTAGCAGCCGTTTCTGCCGCAGTTACACGGGATGCCGTCTTTGACAATCACGTCATGTCCGAGTTCACCTGCTGCACCGTTACAACCGCGCAAGATTCGGTCATTGATGATAATACCCGAGCCGATTCCGGTTCCGATTGTAATCATGACCGCATCGTGATACTCCTTTGCGGCACCTGCAAGCACTTCACCAAGTGCTGCGACATTCGCGTCGTTGTCCACGCCGACCTCAATCCCGGTCGCGGCTTTGATTTCGGCGCGTAAATCAACATCGTTGAGAGGAATATTATTACAGCTTTTGACCATTTGCGCCTTATCGACATGGCCCGGAACACCGATTCCGATTCCGTCGACTTTACAGTCGGGATTCTTTTCCAAAATAGATTGGATGAGTCCGATGATATCGGAAACGATTTTTTCGCCGCCGTGTTCTACATCGGTTACAACCGAGTCTTTATAAATGATTTCATAATTCTCGTTTACAAGTCCGGCTTTGATGCTCATGCCGCCAAGGTCAATTCCAATTCGCATAACTGATTCTCCTTATTCGTTTCCTTCGGTAAAGCTTTGGTCAAAATGCTCGTTGATTCGCTGTGTCAGCTCCTGCGCCGCATTATAACCCATTTTTTTGTTACGGTTGTTCATCGCGGCAACCTCAATGATAACAGCAAGATTTCGACCCGGTTTTACCGGCACGGTGAGACACGGTATATCAACATCCAAGATATTCATATACTCGTTCTCCATCCCGAGGCGGTCATAGTGCTTATCCTGCTTCCATTGTTCCAAATTGATAATCAAATCAATCTTTTCGGTGGGTTTGACGGCGCCCATACCGAAAATGCGGCGCACATCGACCACACCGATACCGCGCAGTTCGATAAAGTGACGGATGATTTCGGGCGCGCTGCCAACCAGCGCTTTTGCGCTCACACGCTTGATTTCAACAGCATCGTCGGCTATCAATCTGTGTCCGCGTTTTACAAGCTCGATTGCGGTTTCGCTTTTACCGACACCGCTCTCGCCAAGCAAAAGAATACCTTCACCGTAAACCTCAACCAAGACACCGTGACGGGTGATGCGCGGTGCAAGATTGACATTTAAGAATGCAATCAATGCTGCCATAAAATACGATGTCGGTTCATCGGTACGCATCAGCGGAGTTTCATATTTCTTCGCAATTTCGATAAAATCTTCAAACACTTCAATCCCGCGCGTTACAATCGCAAGCGGAATGTTCTGCCGCAAAAGTGCCTCAAAACGTGCATTGCGGTCTTCACCCTCCTAATGCTCCTTGTTTCTCTTTTCTCCTTTTCCGATTATTTCAATTCTGCTCTTGTCAAAATGATC
>JAZQIE010000129.1:0-9453 GCA_045540975.1 Eubacteriales bacterium | reverse complement strand
GCGCCAAAGAGATGCGAGATTGCGGTCGCAAGGAAAATCACGCGCGCCATCACAAACGGCACATCCTTTTCCCCTTGCCCCGCCAGAATCACGCGGTCGGTATTCATCGGGGCGTACCTCTGCACAAGCTGATACAAAATTGCGAGGAACACACCCGCCGCGGGCAGTCCCCACACAAACCACGGGTTCCCCTCGCGCATCACGGTCGCCATATCCACCACAAGGTGGAACAGACTTCCCACCGCGCCGCCGAGAAGACCCAAAAGCACCGCCACAGGCCAAAGCTTCACGGTGCGTCCCAGCAAGCGTTTCATCCAAGAATCCTTTCATACACACGGCTGAGCACGGTGGATGCCTCCGCGCGTGTCAGATTTTCGGTCGGATAGAACTTGCCCGAAGCATCGCGGCCCTTCAAAATCCCGTCCGCGTAGCAGTATGCCACCGCCTCGTCAAAGTTTTCGGAAACCTCGTCAAAATCCGGAATCCCCTTCGCCGCGGTAAAGAGGTTGTACTCCTCATCCGCGAAGTTTGCGAGAATGAGCCCGTATGCAATCTGCGCCATCTCCTCGCGCGTGATGGGGAGTTCCATTGCGAGATACGGGAAGGTCTCCGCGGCCACAATCTCCTCACTCTCTGCCAAGGTGTAGTACTTATCCCACCACGGTGCGCCCTTTTGCCCCGCGGTCAGATTGTCGTGCGCCTCACCGATGTGTGCGCGCATCACAACCGCGAGAAACTCGGCTTTCGTCATGCGGTCCTGCGGGCAGAAAAGTCCGCTTGCGCGACCCTTGATGAGACCCGCGTTTGCCATGGAAATGACAGGGTCGTAAAACCAATCCCCCTGACGTACATCGGGGAAGGACGCGCTCTTTCCGGTCGGGATGTTTGCACCCTTCACGGTGAATCGGAAAATCTCGTCTCCGCGGTTTTCCTGCGCAAGCTTGAGGTAGTCAATCACCAAGGTGTTCCCCTTGACCGTAAAGGCACTCAGTCTGCGCCCCGCGGTCTGGCTCACATCTCCGAAGAAATTGAAGGTGTAAATCACACGCATCTCATCGAGGATTTTCTGAAGTTTGGGGTCGGTCTCCTCCGCGTCTTCGGTTTCCACCTCGCCCGTGTATTCGTTGGTATCCACAATAAAGGTGAGGGTGTCCGCCCCCTCCTGCTCAAACGAGAACCATCCGAGGTCTACCGCACCGGTATCCTCGCTCTCCTGCATGACGTTGAAGGTGTCCGCAAGCTCGGCAGGGTCGTCAAAGTCAAACTCCACCTCTGTGCCGACAAATGCAATCCCGTCATAGGTAAACTCGGTCGCATCCGTAATGTCAAGCTGCTCTTCTCCTTCTTCCGCCGCCATTTCGTTGTACAGTTCGATTGCCGACTTGGAAAAGCCGACCGAAACCTTCGCATGTCCCGTGCCGTCCGCTTTCATCTCGGCATCTCCGATGCTTGCCACGCATCCCGAGAGCAAACACATTGCCAAAAGTACCGCCAGTAATCGTTTCATTATAATTCCTCCTTAAAGTGTAATCACGTCTTGTATCGGTCTTGTCTTGTATGCCCCGTTTGTAAAGTCGGGGATTTCCACAGGAAGTCCGGTGCGGATGCTCTCCTCGGTGAGATACGCAATGCTCATCCACGCCGCCGCATCGTACACATCAATCGGCATCTCGCGGCCTTCCTTTAAGCAATCCGCAAACACACGGAATTCAATGTTGTCCATCCCCCCGTGCCCCGCTTCAATCTGCTCGGGTGTGATGTCCTTCCAAACACGGGGCAGATACGCTTCGTAATACCCCACCGCGTTGTTTAAGTGCTTTTCCATGGTTTTCATGGTCTCGAATTCATGGTCGACCGTGTCGTCGGTCAGCACCATGTTGTGGCTCTGCTCGTAAAATCCCTTGGTCCCGCGCACATTGAACTCTCTCGAATAATAACTCGGAAGGGTGGTGTCCAGCCGAAGCGAGATGAGTTCCCCGTTTTCGCAGGTGATAAGGGTCTCCACAATGTCACCCTGACAAAACTCGCGCCCTTTAAGCTCGGGCAAATCCTCGCGCGTTTCGATATACGCGGAAAGCCCCTTCGCGCTGCTTGCCCGACTCACCAAACTCACCATACGGTTTCCGCGGTTGATTCCCAAAAGCTTTGCAATCGGGCCCAAATCATGGGTGGGGTAATTGTCGCGGTTGCGCGCGGAATACTCGCCCAAGCGGTAGTGACGGTTTTTGCCGCCGTAGGCAACCTCCTCGCGAAGGTCGTGCATATACGCGCCGTGGCAGTACACCACCTCGCCCAAAACCCCTGCGCGGCAGAGCGCGGTGGCAAAAAGCTCGTCTTTCCCGAAGCAGCAGTTTTCCATCAGCATAAACGGGGTTTTTGTTTTCTCATACGTCTCAATGAGCGCGCGGCACTCTCCCTCATCGTATACCGAGCCCACCTCCATCGCGACCGCAATGCCGCGCTCCATGGCGAGCAAGGTCACGGGGATGTGCGACTCCCAGGAAGTGGAGACAAGCACCGCATCGGGCTTCTCCGCGGTGAATAACTCCTCCGCCGAGGTGTAAACCGCAGGTCTCACCCCGCGCTTTTCTTCCACCTTCTCGGCAAGACTCTCCGCCTTGTCAAGGTACGGGTCAAACACACCGCACACGGTAACGTCTTCCATATTACATAAAATATCCAAGGTAAGCCCTGTGCCGCGACATCCCGCACCGCACACCGCAAACCGAATCCGTTCCATAAAAACCACTTCCTTTCTAAGCCTATTGTATCATCCGCACACGCGCGCACGCAAGACTTTTTTTGTTGCAAAAACGCGGTAAAAATGTTAGAATAATTCCATCGACCGAAAAAAGGAGAATCACAATGAAAAAAAGACTCGCGGCACTGCTTCTCATCCTTGCTATGACCGTGTCCCTCCTTCCCTCGTTTGCGGTCACGGCAGATAGCGAAACCTCGTACAAATACAACTTCATGCGCCTGCGCTACGGCGAGTGGTCAAACTCCGCGTATCACCCCCATCAGGTCCCCATGTGGGGTTGGGAGGATACCTCGGAAAACTTCCACAGCTTCACCACCGACTCTTTCGTCTACTTTGGGAAATCCCAAGGCGCAAACTGGACTTGGGAGTCCTCCTCGGCAAACCTGCCCGAATTCGGCCCGCATTTTTCGGGAAGCGCGGGGGAATGGGTGGGCTGGTCGGTCCGCACCGAAACGAGCGGCTATTTCATCCCCACCGTCACCTTCGCGGGTGTGACAAACGGCGGCAAGTTTGACGTCTACCTCGCCCCGCTCGGCGCGTCCGACCCGATGGCGGAGGAATATTACATCGGGCAGATGAATACCAAGGCGGAAAAGGTCCTCTATCAGCAGACCGCGACACTCTCTACCGTCGCCCTCCCCGCAGGTGATTACTCCTTTGTTATGAAAGTTTCGGACGGGCAGACGAGCGCCACCCAATGGGTGAGTGCGCTCACCCTCACCCCGACCGACGGGGATTGGCTGGATGTCAACTACCCCGCCCTCTCTCTCGACCTTGAGGAGAATCCCACCGCGACCCTCACCCTCCCCACCGATTGGGACACCTTAAAAGTCATCGCAAAGAACAACTACATCACAATCTCTCAGTCGGGCGCCACCCTCACCGTGACCGCTTCCCTTCCGGGCGAGACCGCCATCCACCTCTACGGCACCAAAGGGAGTGCCAAGGGCGGCATCTCGATTCCCGTCACCATCACGGGTGAGCTTGAAATCCCGACCGAAAACCTCGCCACCAAAACCCGCACCACCTATATCACCGATCAGAAACGGCTTGCTGCCCGTGAAAACATCAAAAACTACGATTGGGCAAAATCCCAGGCGCAAAACTCGATTACGGGTGCAAACCGTTTTGCGGATGACTGGGATTGGCTTTGGAATCTCATCACAAGTCAGGATTTACCGCGCGGCGCGGTGGTCACAGGCAGAAGCGACCCGGATATGTACAACTGCCATTACTGCGGGGTCAACACCTCCGAGTATGTGGGCACCTTCTACGCATGGCAGTACGATGTGGTAAACGACCCTTGGAAAATCAAATGCCCCAAGTGTTCCCGCCGCTTCCCCTCCAATGACTTCTCCAAGTTCTATGCCGCGGGCATCAACGAGCACGGCTGGTTCGACTATGCCAAAGCAAAACAAAACGGCTCGCAGTATTTGACCAACGACCTCTACCCGGAAAAGGGTGCGGGTTGGGGTGTGGATGACGGCTACGGCTATGTCCTCCCCGACAAACTCGTCCCGCAGGCGGGCTATGCGGCACAAAACCGCATCCATTCCTACATCGCCTACTACAACCATTGGGCGGTCTGGTACGGCGGTGCGGTCCGCAGCATTCTGGGTGCGCTCGGCAACGCCTACGTCTTCACGGGCGACTTGCGTTACGGCCGTGCAGGTGCGATTCTGCTCGACCGCATTGCGGACGTCTATCCCGATATGTATGTGGGCGAGTACTTCCCCCTCTTCTTAAACTCGGATTTCGGTACCCCGCGCGGCAGAATCGTGGGCGGTATCTGGGAAACCGGCATGGCAAAGGACCTCTGCACCTTCTATGACTACTTCTTCCCCATGTACGATGACCCCGAGGTGGTCGCCTACCTGAAAAACAAGGCGGACATCTACTCGCTCGGTGATGCGAGAAATGACACCGCGGGCGGCGTGGGAAACGATAAATCCACCCCGAAACGCATCCGTGAGAACATCGAAAACGGGATTTTGCGCGAGGTAATTGACGGTGTCATCACCGAGAACAAAATCTACGGCAACCAAGGCATGCACCAAGCCACCGCAACCATGGCGGCGGTGGTTCTCGACTCCGCAAGCGAAACCCCGAATATACTCAACTGGGTCATGGGGTCGGGCGGCAACGTCACAAACGACCTTCTCTCCACCATCAACCGTGACGGTCAGGGCAATGAGGCCGCACCGGGATACTCGGATACCTGGATCTCCTCGTACTCGGGCATTGTGGATGCGCTGGAATCCTATGACGGATACACGGGCGCAAGCCTTTACGATAACCCGAAATTCGTAAAACTCGTCAAAACCAACATCCCGCTCACCCTTGTGCGAAGCGGCACCGCCCCCATCGGTGACTCGGGCTGTTTTGCGAATAACTCCATAAACATCGCGGCAGGCCGCCTCATCCCCACCTTCCTGAGAACCAAGGACGTGGAAATCGGGCAGTTCCTCTATTTCTTAAACGGCAACTCGGCATACGGCATTCAGGCGGATATCTACACCCCCGCAACCGACCTTGCAAGCGAGATTACCAAAATCATCAACACCCACGGTGAATATCCGTTTGACGAATCCGATGCGATGACAGGCTCGTTCTCCTTCTTCGCACTGCGCGACGGTACCAAAACCGAAACCAAAAACACCCAGCGCGATTTTTGGATGTACTTCGGCCGCACCACCAACCACGGCCACCCCGCGGTGCTAAACCTCGGCATGGACGCCTTCGGAATCCCAATGCTTTCCGATTTCGGCTACCCCGAAAACACCCTCGGCACCAACCGTACCTTAAATTGGGACACCTCCACCATCATCCACAACACGGTGCAGGTAAACGATACCCCCCAGTCTGAGGTCACCTCTGGCACCGCGCTCCACTTTGACGGGGACAACAACGGCAGGGTCCAGATTATGGACGCGCGCAACACCGATGCGTACTCCGCTTTGAGCGAATTCCGCCGTACCACAGTCATGGTGGACTTTGATGAATCCATCAGCTACGGTGTGGACTTCTTCCGTGTCCGCGGCGGAAATTCCCATACCTTCGCGCTTCATCCGGTCTCCGATACCGACCCCACCGCCGAGGGTCTCACCTTCACAAAACAGTCGGGCGGCACCTATGCAGGCCCCGGCGTTGCATACGGAAATTATGCAAAAACCTCGGGTTATGACGGATTTTATGACGTGTCCCACGCCACCCCCACGGGTGTGTACAGCTTGGACTACAAAATCAATAACTTCCGCTCATTTTCCACCTTTGCGAAAAATCCGCACCTGAAAATCACCCAGCTTTCCGACTTCACCCCCACCCAAGTCTCCATCGCCTCCGCAGAGCCCCCGAAAAACAACAAAAACCTCGCGGTGGTCAAATCCATGCTGGTGAAACGTACGGGAAGCAGTTTAGACTCCCTCTTTACCACCGTGCTTCAGCCGTATGACGGCACGCCGTATATCGAAACATGCGAGGTTGTCCCCGTCACCCGCATCGGCGGTGCAACCCCGTCTGGTACCGACAAAGCGCACGCGGTGAAGGTCACCATGAAAAACGGCAGAGTGGACTACATCGTCTACGCCACCAACAACGCGGTCGCCTACCGTGTGGACGACAAATTCGACTTTACAGGCTTTGTGGGTGTCATGACCTATGAGGGCGGGCGCAACACCTACGCGTACCTCTCCCACGGCAACAAGGTGGGTGACCTCACCCACTACACCCAGTATTCGGGTACTGTCAAGGACTTCACCAAAACCCTGTCCTTTACCAACTCCATCACGGTAAATCCGCGTACAGCAATCGACACCGAAGAAGTACGCGGCCGCTATCTCTATGTCAACGGCAACACCCATTCCTATAAGATTTTGAACGCGACCGAAAATGCCGACGGCACCTACACCTTCGACATCGGGGATTTCTCCCTTGTCACGGGCACCAACACGTATGAAATCGCGGCAGGGCAGAGCTACACCATCCCGGTCAGCCGCGAGTACGAGTATAAGCCGATTGAGGTGAACACGGTAAACGGCGCGCAAATCCGCACCACGGGTGTGCAAGGGTTACGCTTTATCTCCACCATCGACAAATCCAATGTCTCGTTTGCGGATGTGGTGGAATTCGGCACGGTCTTAATCCCCACCGCGGACTTAGACCAACTCTCCGACCTCAAAATCGGCGCGACCTTAAAGGGTCACACGGTCGCAAAAGTCCCCGCGAAAAACATCTACGCCGAGGATGACAGCACGATTACCTTCACCGCGGTCATCACCAACATCGCCGCGAAAAACTACGCGCGCGAATATACCGCTCGCGCCTATGCCATTATGCGCGACGGAAGTGTGGTCTACGGTGACACCTCTGCCGCCCGCTCGGTCTACCGCGTTGCCAAAGCAGGGCTTGAGGCGGGTCGCGAGAGCGAGGAAGTTTTAGATCTCTTCGCCTACATCGTAGACGCGGTCGAAAACTACTACGGCGACAACGATGCCATCTGGCCTTGGGGATGACCTCCCACAGAGGCGACTCGGTTTTGAGCCGCCCGTTTCCGTAAATACTGCATCAAAACGCACCGATCATCCTGACGGATATCGGTGTGTTTTTCTTGCATAAATTCGGTTTTGATGCTACAATCAAAGTATCCCGAATCAAGGAGGAATCACCATGAAAAAACGGTTGCTTTCGCTTCTTTTGGTGCTCGTCATGGCGCTCTCGCTCGTTCCGAGCGGTTCCGCCGCCACCGCGGTCACCTACAAATACAATTTCATGCGCCTGCGCACGGGCAGTTGGTCCACCGCGGCGTATCAGCCGAGTCAGGTGACAAACTGGGGTTGGGAGAGCTCCGCCGCCAACCACATGGGCTATACCACCGACCCGTTCATCTACTACGGCACCTCGTCGGGCGCGAGCTGGAGCTGGGTCTCCTCCTCGGCAAACCGGCCCGAATTCGGCCCCTACTTCATCGGGGATGCGGGCGAATGGGTGGGCTGGACGGTGCGGGTCTCCGCAAGCGGCGACTTTGTCCCCACCGTCACCTTTGCGGGCGTGACAAACGGCGGTCAGTTTGACGCCTACCTCGCGCCAAACACCGCGACCGACCCGATGGCGGAGGAATACCGCATCGGTCGGTTTGACACCAAAACCGAAGAGCTTCTCTATCAGCAGACCGCCACCTTCTCCCCGGTCACCCTCACCGCGGGCGACTATCATTTCATCATGAAAATCGCGGAGGGTCAAACCCAAGTGGCACAATGGGTGAGCGCGCTCACGCTGCACAGCGAAAACGCCGAAATTCCCGAAACACCCGAAGTGCCCGACACCCCCTCGGTTGCAGGAAAAACCCGTTCCACCTACATCACCGAGGGAAAGCGCAAAGCGGCGCAGGAAAATGTCAAAAACTACGCATGGGCGAAGGACGAGGCAAATATTGTAATCACGGAAGCAAACGAATACACCGAGGATTGGGACTTTGTTTGGAATCTCATCACCTCGCAGGATTTACCGCGCGGCATCCATGTCCGCACCCGCTTCGACCCCGAGCCCTATAACTGTCCCTACTGCGGCGCAAATACCATGGAGGTCACGGGCGACTTCTACGCGTGGCGCTTCGATGTGGAAAACCATCCGTGGAAAATCCAATGCCCCGCTTGTCTGCGCCGTTTCCCGTCCAACGATTTTGGGGAATTCTATGCCGCGGGCATCAATGACCACGGCTGGTTTGACTATGAAAAAGCAAAAACCGACGGCGCACAGTATCTGGTAAACGATGCCTTCCCCGAAAAGGATGAGCATACCGACCCGAGCGGCAACGTGGTAAATGCGGGTGTCCACGGCTGGGGTGTGGATGACGGCTTCGGCTATGTCACAAACGAGACCTACCCCATGCTCCTCGGCTACGGCACCGCCTACCGCCGCCATATGTACATCTCCTACTACAACCATTGGGCGCTTTGGTATCGGGATGCGGACATGGTCCCCGCAGGCGGCAAAATCACACAGATTCTGGATGTACTCGGCCGCGCCTATGCCTATACGGGCGACCTCAAATACGGCAGAGTGGGTGCAATCATGATGGACAGAATCGCGGACGTCTATCCCGATATGTATGTGTCCGACTATTTCCCCACCCTCTCCAATTCCGACTTCAACACCGCGCGCGGCAGAATCGTAGGCGGCATTTGGGAAACCGCCCTCGCCTATGATTTGTGTAAGTACTATGACTACTTCTTCCCCGCCTTCGACGATGAGCAGGTGGTGGAGTATCTGTCCCAAAAGGCAAGCGACTACTCCCTCGGAGACTCCCGCGGTGCGCACGGGTCTGCCCTTGAGGGCAAAGGCGGTGTGGGAAACGATAAATCCACCCCCGCCAAAATCCGCGCAAACATCGAAAACGGGCTCCTCCGTCAGGTGATAAACGGAGTCCGTGTCGAAAACGAAATCTACGGAAACCAAGGCATGCACCAATCCACGGTCGCCATGGCGGCTGTGGTGCTGGATTCCGCAAGCGAAACCCCGTCTCAGCTTTCTTGGGTCATGGGGTCGGGCGGCATCGCAGAAAGCCTCCTTTCGGGCATCAACCGAGACGGTCAGGGCGAGGAGGCCGCGCCGGGGTATTCCAACGCATGGGTCAATTCGTATTCCGCCATCGTGGATGCAATCGACGGCTATGACGGATATTCGGGTGTCAATCT